>DASXOS010000184.1:0-40923 GCA_036494115.1 Solirubrobacteraceae bacterium
GATGCCGACCTGGAGCGCGCCTCGAACGCCGCGGTGTTCTGGTCGATGCAGAACACCGGGCAGACCTGCATCTCGGTCGAGCGCGTGTACGTCGAGGAGCCGATCTACGACCAGTTCGTGTCGCTCGTCACCGACAAGGTCCGCGCGCTGCGGATGGGCGTGCCGGGCGAATTCGGCTCGGTCGACGTCGGCTCGTTCATCAATCCACCGCAGATCGACATCGTCGAGGAGCACGTCAAGGACGCCGTGGCCAAGGGCGCGACGCTCGCCGCCGGCGGTCACCGTGGAACGGGCCAGGGTGCGTTCTTCGAGCCGACGGTGCTCACGGGCGTCGACCACTCGATGGAGTGCATGACCGAGGAGACGTTCGGCCCGACGCTGCCGATCATGAAGGTGAGCGACGCCGAGGAGGCGATCAGCCTCGCCAACGACTCGCCGTACGGCCTCCAGGCGTCCGTCTACACCAAGGACGTGGCCAAGGGCCAGGCCGTCGCCCGGCGGCTGCAGGCCGGGGCCGTCGTCATCAACGACACGAACGCGAACTACGTCGCGCTCGAGGCGCCGATGGGCGGCTGGAAGACCTCCGGGATCGGCGTCCGCCACGGAGCGGAGGGCATTCGCAAGTACTGCAAGCGACAGACAATCCTGATCACCCGCTTCGCGATGAAGAAGGACCTGTACTTCTTCCCCTACAAGCCAGGGACCTCGAAGCTCCTCGTCCGGATGCTCAAGGTCCTGTACGGGCGGGGCGACCGCGGGTAACCAGACCGCACGATGAACGCGTTCGAGGTCGTCGTGGTGGTGGTGTGCGTGATCGCGCTGCTCGTCGCGGCGGCCGCGTTCTTCCGTGGTAACGGCGCGTTTGACCGGTTCGGGCGGCGCGGCAGCACGTGGTTCGACCACAACGAGGACATCGCGGCTGACGACCGCCCATCCGAAGACGACCGCGACGACCCGATTCCCAAGCGCCCGCTCCGCGGACGCCCGCAGTAACCGCTGTTCAGCGTTGCCAGCGGCGGCTTTCGGCGCGCGCCAGCGACTCGCCGATCAGCCAGATCGTCGGCGGCCACAGACCCACGAACAGCGCCCGACGCTCGGCGTTGCCGCGCTCGTCCTGGTCGACGGTCTTGGCTCTGATCCACAGCCCGATGCAGAGCCCGACAGAGCTCAGCGACGACACCTGCATGTGCCAGGATCGAAGCCCGGCGCGCCTCAATTGCTTGATGAGCATGACCCGAGCCTACCCGCTCTTCAACATGTTGTTCAGGTTATTTACCGGGTAGGTTCATAGCAGTGCCCCGTCGTCCCTCCCTTACGCGCCGCTGGATGACCGCGACCACATGGCCGCTCGGCATCGCGCTCACCTCGTGGGACTACATGTGGCGCTCGACCCCGATGCACCGCAGCGAGCTCGAGGAGCCCGCAGAGGACGGCGACCAGTCGCTGCTGAGCCTTCCCGAGGGCGTCAGCGGTGACGAGCTGCAACCGCAGGAGCGGGGCTACGGGCCGCTGTTCCATCGCCGCTACCGCACCAGGATCGACGACCCCAAGCTTTCGCCCGAGGAGCTGATCTCAAGCCTCGAGCGCAACCTGAACAGGGCAGCGCCGACGACATTCGCGCGCTTTCAGAAGGTGTCCGGCGACAAGGAACACTTCGCGGTCGGCGACGAGTACGTGGTCCGCATGCCCGGCCCGTGGGACGGCCCCGTCCGGGTAGCGGCCTGCACGCCGCGCTCGTTTCGACTGGCCACGCTGCAGGGCCATCTCGAGGCCGGACAGATCGAATTCCGGGCAGCCCACGTGGAGGAGGCGCGCCTGTGGTTCGAAATCGAGTCGTGGGCGCGCAGCAGCAACCGATTTTCGAACCTGCTGTACCACCACCTCCGCATGGCCAAGGAGGTTCAGGCGCACATGTGGATCTCGTTCCTGGAGCGGGTTGTGAAGCTCTCCGGCGGGCGGATGACCGGCGGGATCGAGATGGACACGCGACGGCTGACGGGTGCTCCGAGTGCCGGATAGCCCGCCATCCGAGCCCGAGCTCACCGAGCATCGCCTGGGGCCGCCCGCGATTCGCCGCCGCTTGGCCTCGCTCAGCACCAAACCCCTGAATTTCGACCTGGCAGAACTCGAGAGTGGGCAGCCCGGCGGCGGGTGGAAGGTGACCGACCTGTGCCAGGCCCTCCCAGCCGAGCGACCCGGAGACCCGGAGCGCGGCGGGAGCTTCGAGATCGCCCAGGCACTGATGCGCAGCTACGAGTTCGCGGATCCAAAGATCGTCCGGGCCTACTACGACCCACGCCATCCGCTTAAGGGACGCGACATGTTGCTCGAGCTCAAGGCGCTCAGGCTGGTCCACGTGTTCGCGGGCGTCCGGGTCGGCGACGTCTACGAGCACACCCGCCGGTTCCGAGACCGCGAGGTCCGCGTGTGGGGATGGAACTACCGCACGCTGAAGGGCCACATCGAGATGGGACAGATGGACTGGGAGGTGTGGAAGTGGCTCGACACCGGCGAGGTGGAATTCCGCATGCACTCGGTCTCCCGCGACGCCCGCATCACCAACCCGGTGCTGTGGGTGGGCTACCGGCTGCTCCGGGGATACGAGCGCGGCGCGTTCCTCGACGGGACGAAGCGCCGGATGCGCGAGTTCGTCGAGGTCGCACTCACCGCTGGGATGACGACAGATACGCCAGCGCCCGGTTCGTGATCGCAGTGGCGAGCCGCAGCTGCTGGGTCGTGACCGGACCGGGCTCGGAGGCGAGCCGCTCGCGCACCGGCTCGATCAGCGCCGGACGGCGCGCGGCGGTGATCCCGGCGCAGATCCGCGCCGCCTCCCACACCACGTCCGGCTCGACGCTCCAGATCGTCTCGAACACCCGCTGTCCAGCGCTCCGGCCGGGCGGCTCCCATCCGGACAGGCAGACGCCGTGACCGGGCGCGCAGCACACCACCGTCCACTCCCGGGCGAGCGGATGGCTGCGCTCGACGGGGATCTCGGCGGGACCGTCGCGCGGCGTGCGGACGCGCTCGAAGTCAGCGAACGCCACGGCGAGCTCCGCGCCATGGGAGAGCTCGCGCCACCGCGGCTGGGACGCCCGATAGAAACGCTCGGCCTGAAACGCCCCGAACAGCACGGGCCGGTCGGCGCGCGACAGGCTCTCATCCTCGATCGCGTTCGTCAGCGCGAGCAGCAGCGGCTTGCCCAGCGTCCGCGGCTCGAGCTCGGGCCGACGCCGGCGCAGGGCGGCGAACACCGAGGGGACCAGCACTGCCGCACCGCGGCTCACGCGCTCGATCGCGGCTGGGAGCGACAGGCCAGCCTGCCGCTCGGTCACAACACGCCGGACGAGCTCCACGTCATCGTCGCTGTAGCGGCGGTGGCCGCTCGGCAGGCGCTCTGGGTCGGGGAAGCCGTAGCGGCGCTCCCACATCCGCAGCGTGCCCTCGGCGACGCCGGTCTCCTCGACGACCTGAGCGATGGTGAGGCTGGTCAAGTACGCTCCGTGAACAACATGTTGAGTTTTCCCGTGAGCAGTGTATGAGAACTGGACCCGCGGACGCAACCGTGAGCGGATACTTCGACTCACGCTCGATGCTCCGCCGCATCCATCGCGAGCGCGCGCTGGCTCTCTCCGGACCGCGGGCGCTGCTGATGCAGGCTGCGCATCCATTGGCCGTGGCCGGTCTGCTGGCGCACTCGAGCGCGCTCGACGAGCCCTACGAGCGGCTGGCGCGTACAGCTGAGACGCTGAGCGCGATCGGGTTCGGATCGTGTGAGGATGCCGACAGGGTGAGCCGCCGGGTCCGTGCGATGCACCGCCGCGTGCAAGGGCGGCTTCCGAGCGCCGTGGGGCCGTACTCGGCTGGCACGTCGTATCGCGCCGATGACCCGGACCTGCTCCTGTGGGTGCTGTTCACCCTGGTCGACTCCGGCCTCGTCGTCTACCGCAAGTACGTCGGGTCGCTGAGCCGCGCCGAGGAGGCGGCGTACTGGGAGGACTACAAGATCGTCGGATGCCTGTTCGGGCTGCACGAGCACGAGCTGCCACCCGCGCTCGACGATCTCGACGAGTACCGCCGAGCGATGCTCGACGGCGGCCGGCTGTTCGTCACCGACTGGGCGCGGCGGCGGGCACGCGAGATCGTGCTCGAGCCGCCGGTGCCCTGGGCGGCTCGGCCGCTCGTGGAGACCGTCAACTTCATCACGATCGCCCTGCTTCCCGACCAGATCCGCCGCCAGTACGGCTTCCTCCCGGTGCCGCCGGCGATCGTCCGCAAAGCGCTCGTCGCGGGCGGCGCGGAGTACGTCAAGCGCGCCGTGCTGCCGCTGCTTCCGGAACGGCTGCGCCTCGTCCGTCATGCGCGCGCGGCATGACCCACACGCTGATCCGCGAACAGCTTGTGCGGCGCCCGATACGGGACGTGTTCGAGTTCTTCGCCCGGGCCGAGAACCTCGAGCGGATCACGCCGCCGTGGCTGAGCTTCGAGCTCGTCACGCCAGAGCCGATCCCGATGGGTCCCGGCACGCTGATCGACTATCGGCTGCGGCTGCACCGGCTGCCGCTGCGCTGGCGCTCGCGGATCGAGGCGTGGGAGGAAAACCGTGGCTTCGTCGACCGTCAGGTGCGTGGGCCCTACCGGTTGTGGCACCACCGCCACGAGTTCGAGGAGCTCGAGGGCGGGTGTCTAGTGCGTGACCGCGTCGATTACGAGCTCCCACTGGGTCTGCTCGGCGAGGCCGCCCAGGCCGCGTTCGTGGAACGTGACCTGGCGCGGATCTTCGACTACCGCCGCACGGCAGTCGCGCACATGCTGGGCTGACTCCGCGCTCCGCCCGGCTACAGCCCCAGCGTCTTGCCGATGATGTCGCGCTGGATCTCGCTCGTCCCGCCGTAGATCGTGGTCACGACCGCGGTCCGGAGCTGGTGCTCCATGTCGTACTCGACGGCGTAGCCGTAGCCGCCCATCATCTGCACGCCCTCGAGCGCGCACCGCTTGGCCATCTCGGTCGCCTTGAGCTTCGACATCGAGGCCTCGCGCGGGAACAGCGCGCCCGGATTGGCGTCGGCCTTGGCCGCGGTGTCGTACACGAGCAGGCGGGTGGCCTCGAGATCGGTGGCGAGATCCGCAATCCGGTGCTTGAGCGCCTGGAAGCTCCCGATCGGGCGGCCGAACTGCTTGCGCTCCTTGACGTACGCGAGCAGATCGTCGAACGCGCGCTGGGCCATGCCGAGGGCCTGGGCGGCGATGATCAACCGCTCGTTGTTAAGCCCGGCCATCAGCTGCATCCAGGCCTGATCCTGGTTGCCGACGAGCCGGTCGGCCGGCACGTGGCAGTCGGTGAAGAACACGTCGTTGACCTCACGACCGCCCATCGTCTCGATCCCGCGCACCTCCACGCCATCGCTTCCGGCCGGCACCGAGATCATGCTCAGCCCCTCGTGCTTGTTGCCGGTCCGGTTCGTGCGGCACACCAGCAGGATGTGGTCGGAGGCGTGCGCAGCGGTGATCCACGTCTTCTGGCCGTTGATCAGGTAGCCGCCGTTCTGGCGCTCGGCGCGGCAGGAGAGGTTGCCGACGTCAGAGCCGGCCTCAGGCTCGGACATCGCGATCGCCTCGACCCTCCCCCGCGCGATCCCGCCCAGGATCTCCTGCTTGAGCTCGTCTGAGCCGAACCGCTGGATAGCGCCTGCGGTGATCATGCTCACGCCGTAGAACGACATCGGGATCTGGCCCCGCGCGAACTCCTCGCACAGCAGGCACATGTCGACGGCGCCGCCGCCGGAGCCGCCGTACTCCTCGGGGATCGAGACGCCGACCCACCCGAGGTCCGCGATCCGCTCATACAGCTCCTGGTTGTGGGGCTCGCGCCCGTTGTCGGTGAGTGCGTCGCGCTGCTCGCGGGTCCCGCACTCGCGCGTGGCGAAGTCCCGAATCGCTTCCACGAACGCGCGCTGCTCGTCGGTGAGGGTTTGAATCGTCATCGCTCTCCTGCTCGTCTCGAAACTCGCGCCGGATCTTACTGGCAGTCTGCCAACAGTACTGATACGCGTGGTACGCTACGCGTATCTTGCGTACCAGCCCAGGGAGGTGCCGCGGATGAACAACGGTCTATACCCCGACGACATCGAGGTGGAGGAGCTGCTGGTCGGTCCGGACTCGGTGACGTGGCGCTACGCGAGCGACGCGCGGCTCCATCTGACGTCGCTGTACGCGCTGCTGCTCCAGGTCGCCCACCCCACGGTCGGCGCCGGCGTCCACGACTACTCGAACTTCGAGGCGCGGCCGTGGGACCGCCTGATGCGGACCCTCGACTACGTCAACCTCCTCGTGTACGGCGGGCGCGAGGCGGCGGCGGCCGGCCGGCGGCTGCGCGAGCTGCACAAGGGGTTCCGGGGGGTCCGGGCCGACGGCGAGCGCTATCACGCGCTCGAGCCGGATGCCTACGCGTGGGTTCACGCCACGCTGATCTCGGCCTACGTCCATGGTCACGCCCAGTTTGGGCGGCCGATGAGCCGAGACGACAGGGAGCGCTTCTACCGCGAGTACCGCGGGCTGGGTCGCCTGATCGGCGTGCGCGAGCGGGACCTCCCGGACGATTGGGCCGGCTTCGAGCGCTACTTCGCGCGGGTCTGCGCGACCGAGCTCGTCCGCACCGAGTCGGTCGGCCGCGTACTGCGCTCGATCGGCCGGGCCGCCCCTCCGCCGATGCCGATCCCGATCCCGATCGCCGTGTGGCGCACGGCGCGGGTCCCGATCTCGCGGGCCCTGTGGCTCGGGGGCGTGGGCCTGATCGAGCCCGAGCTCCGCCGCCGCCTCGGCATCCGGTTCACGAGGCTCGACGAGGCGGCGTTCCACACGCTCGGGGCGCTCAGCCGCGCCACCGAGCCGGCCCTGCCACAGCGGCTCAAGGTGATGGGCCCGGCCCACCTGCGCTGGCGCGGCGCCGAGATCGCCACCGGGCCGCTCGGCCCCTCCGCCACCACCATCGCGGCTGCCGCGTAACGCCGATGCCCGCTCAGGCTGCCCGTGTGCTGGCGCTCGCCTTCGATCCGGAGGTGAGTCCGGCCGAGGACGCCACCTCCGAACGGGTGCTCGACGCCGCGCTCGAACTCGCGGCGGCACATGGACTCCAGCACCTGACGATGGACGAGGTCGCCCAGCGGGCGGGCGTCGGGCGCATGACGGTGTACCGGCGCTTCGGCAGCCGCACCGCGCTGGTCGATGGGCTCGCCGTGCGGGAGTGCCGACGCTGCCTGGAGCGGATCGCGGCCGCGATCGACCCGGCGGCGCCCGCCGGCGAGCGAATCGCCGCCCAGTTCACCGAGACCCTGGCCGTGATCCGCGAGCACCCGCTGCTGGCGCACCTGGCGCAGTTCGAACCGGAGTCGCTGCTGCGAGAGCTCACCCGTGACGACAGCGCCGTGTTCCGGCTGGTCCGCGAGTTCCTGATCGGCCTGATCGCGGAGGGGCAGCGCGCCGGCGAGCTGTTACCCGGCGATCCGGCGGTCCACGCGGAGCTGGCGCTCCGGCTCAGCGCGTCGTTCGTCCTGATGCCGGACAGCGTGCTGCCCCTCGACGACGAGCACGCCACCCGCGAGGCGATCCGCGCGCTGATCACGCCGATGCTCCCGCGGCACGGCCGGCGCTGAACGTCACCCGCGTACATTGAGCGGGGTGGAGATCCGCTTCGCCGAGCCGGACCGCGACGCCGCCGCGTGCGCCGCGATCTATGCCCCGTTTGTTGTCGACACCGCCGTGTCGTTCGAGGAGCGCCCCCCTGACGCCACCGAGTTCGCGGCCCGGATCGCGCGCATCTCGGCGACCCACCCGTACCTGGTGGCCGTCGACGGCGACCGCGTGCTCGGGTTCGCCTACGCGTCGCAGCATCGCGAGCGCAGCGCCTACCGATGGGCCGCCGATGTCGCGGTCTACGTCGCCGCCGGCAGCCGGCGCAGCGGGATCGGACGAGCGCTGTACGAGGTGCTGCTCCCCATGCTGGCGAGCCAGGGATTCCGTATCGCGTGCGCGGGAGTCACGCTCCCCAACCCCGCCAGCGTCGCCCTGCACGAGGCGGTCGGCTTCACCCCGGTCGGCATTTACCGTGGGATCGGCTACAAGCATGGCGCGTGGCACGACGTAGGCTGGTGGCAACTGCAACTTGCTCCGGACGGCGCGGACCCGTCCTCGGCCCCGGGCGCCCCGCCGCGCCCGCGCGGCAGTTAGGTCAGCGTGACCCGCGCAAACTGCACCCTAACCTTTCACAACCGTAACTTCCCGGGGGTGGGCGTGTTCGGCTTCGAGGTGACTCCGACACATGCGCCTTCTACCTCGTGCTGACCGGCCGCTTCCGATGGGGCGCCCTGGCGACGCTGGCGTTCGCCGGCCTGCTTGCAGCGCTGACGCTGGTGCCCAGCGGCGCCAGCGCCCACCACCGCCGCCATCACAAGAAGCCTCACCGTAAGCCGCACCGCCGCCGGCGCGTCGGCCACCGCGCGATCCCGCGCGCCGACCCGTCACGGCCGAACATCGTGTTCGTGCTCACCGACGACCTCTCGATGAACCTGCTCCAGTACATGCCGACCGTGGAGGCGATGCAGCGTCAGGGGATGACGTTCGACAACTACTTCGTCTCGGACTCCCTGTGCTGCCCCTCGCGGGCCTCGATCTTCACCGGCAACTTCCCGCACGACACGGGCGTCTACACCAATGCCGGCCGCCACGGTGGCTTCAATCAGTTCTACGCCCGCGGCGAGGAGCAGCACACTTTCGCCAGAGCGCTCCAGAGCGCCGGCTACCGGACCGCGATGATGGGCAAGTACCTCAACGGCTACATGAGCGCGAAGGGCAGGTTCTCGGTCGCCCCAGCCACGTACGTGCCACCCGGTTGGAACCAGTGGGACGTGGCCGGATGGGGCTATCCGGAGTTCCACTACGTCCTCAACGAGAACGGCCGGCTCCAGCCCTACGGTGATCAGCCGTCGGACTATCTGACCGATGTGCTGTCCGCCAAGGCCACCAACTTCATCGACACCTCCGCCGGCGCGCACCAGCCGTTCTTCCTCGAGATGGCGACGTTCGCGCCGCACCGCCCGTATACCCCGGCGCCGCGCAACCGCGACGACTTCCCCGGGCTCCGCGTCCCTCAGACCGCGAGCTTCAACCGGCTGCCCATCAACGCGCCCGGCTGGCTCGCCCACCGCCAGCCGCTCGACGCCGCCCAGATCGACCACATCGACCGCGCCTACCGCAAGCGCGCCCAGTCCGTGGAGGCGGTCGATGCGATGCTCAGCCAGATCGAGGGGACGCTCCAGGCCGACGGTATCGCCGACAACACCTACGTCGTGTTCAGCTCTGACAACGGCCTGCACATGGGCGAGTACCGGCTGATGCCGGGCAAGGAGACCGCGTTCGACACCGACGTCCACGTGCCCCTGATCGTCACCGGCCCGGGCGTCCCGGCGGGCGTCAGCACCGATTCGATGGCCGAGAACATCGATCTGGCGAAGACCTTCGCCCAGCTCGGCGGCACCGACCTGGCCTCGGACGGGCACAGCCTGCTGCCGCTGCTGAACGGCAACGCCCCGATCGGTTGGCGCAACGCCATCCTGATCGAGCACCACCATCCCCCGTCCTCCAGCGGCGACCCGGACTTCCAGGGACCAGGGAGTGGCAATCCGCCGAGCTACGAGGCGATGCGTACCCCCGACTTCCTGTACGTGGAATATGCCACCGGCGCGCGCGAGCTCTATGACCTACGCATCGATCCATCCGAGCTCGACAACCTCGCGCCGTACTTGTCCTCGGGTGAGCTCGCCCAATTCCACTCGGCCCTCGTCCAGATGGAGGCCTGCCACGGCAGTGCCGCCTGCTGGGCGGCCATGCACGTCACGCCCGCGACCGGCGCGGCGGTGGGTCGGGCGCGAGCGCGGGCAGCTCGACCGTAAAGGTCGCGCCGTCGACGGTCAGGCGGCCGCCGTGGCGCTCGCTGACCGCGGACACGATCGAGAGCCCCAGGCCCGAACCGGGACGCCCGGCCGCGTCGGCCCCACGGCGGAAGCGCTCGAACAGCCGCTCGGCTCCAGCCGGGTCCGGCCCCGGGCCCTCGTCGCGGACCGACAGCCGGGCGCGGCCATCACCGGCGGTCACGCTGACCGCGACGTGGCCGTCGGGCGGGCCGTGGACGAGGGCGTTCTCGATCAGGTTCTCGAGCCCACGCCGCAGCGAGTCGCGCTCCCCGCGCACCCGAACCGGCTCCAGTCGCTCGAGTGTCACCCGGTCGCCCGCCTCCTCGTGATCGCGGACCACCGACCGGGCCAGCTCGTCGAGGGCCAGTGGCTCGAGCTCGGGCTGTACCGCCCCCGCACGTTCGAGCACTAGCAGGTCGTCGACGAGCCGGGCCAGGCGTGAGGCGTCGCCGCGAATCTCGGCCAGGACCTCGGGATCGGCGCCGTGCCGGGCGGCGAACTCGACGTTCCCGAGCAGCGCGGTCACCGGCGTGCGCAGCTCGTGAGACGCATCGGCCAGGAACCGGCGCTCGCTCTCGCGGGCGCGCTCCAGCGCCGCCAGCATCCGGTTGAGCACCCCGCTGAGCTGCGCCAGCTCATCTGCGACCGCCGGCTCGGGCAGACGTTTGGCCGGATCTGCGGTCTGCTCGATCTCGCCCGCGGCATCGGCCAGTCGCCGGAGTGGGCGCAGGCCGCGCCGGGTGAGCACGGCGGCCGCGGCCGCCGCCACCAGCGCGACCCCGGTCCCGATCAGCGCGAGCAGGATGCCGAGCCGCCGAGTGGTGTGGTTGATGTCGCCGGTATCGGAGGCGACGAGCACAGCCCCGCCCGCGGCCGGCCCGCCCGCATCCGCGATCGGTGCTGCGTAGAGCCGGAACCGGGCGCCCGCGAGATCGATCGTCTCGAACCCGGCCCGCCCCTCGGCCCGCGCCGCTCGGACCACGCGATCCGGGGGGAGCAGCCGGGCTCCGAGGGTCAGCGAGCGCGAGATGATCCGGCCGTGCGCGTCGAGCACCTCGACCACGATCTGCCGGCCTGACACCGGGCTCTCAAGCGCCCCCGGACTGTTCAGCACCGCCGGCGCTGAGACGGCGAGCTGGGCGACCTGCTGCGCCCGCTGCACCAGATCGCGATCGAGCGAGCTGCGCAGTTCGTGGCCGACGACCAACACCGTCGCCACCGCGAACAGAGCGACCGCGGCCAGGATCGAGCCGACCGCTGCCAGGACCAGCCGCCCGCGGAGCGTCCGCGGGATCACAGACGGCCGTGCATCCATTTCGGCAGGTTTGTCAAGTTTTTAGTAGACAGTGAACGGATTTGCACGAGCCGGTTCGCATCCTGTTGATCGAGCGCGACCCGCGTGCGGCGATGTTGATCGGCGCGATGCTACGAGCCACATGGGACGAGGATCTCAGGCTCTCTCACGCCGAGCAGCTCCCTGACGACGTGTTGGAGGGCGACCCAGAGTGCGTCCTGATCGGGCTCGGCCCAGCCGGCGCCGAGCGCCTCGATTCGCTCGAGCGGCTGCGCCGGCTCGCGCCCGAAGTGGCGATCGTCGTGCTCACCGAGACCGCCGACGAGGGCGTGGCGCTGAGCGCGATCCAGGCGGGCGCGCAGGACAGTCTGGTCACGTCCGACCTCAACCCGGCACGCCTGCGGCGCGCGGTGCGTCATTCGGTCCAGCGCAAGTGTGCCGAGGCGCGACTCGCTCACCAGGCCCTGCACGACGAGCTCACCGGACTGCCGAACCGCGCGTTGTTCGTCGACCGCCTGCGGGTCGCGCTCGACCGCTCGCGCCGGACGCCGGCGACGGTGGCCGTCCTGTTCCTCGACCTCGACCATTTCAAGGAGATCAACGACACGCTCGGCCACGACGCGGGTGACCGGGTGTTGGCGGAGCTGGCCGAACGGCTCCGGGCGATGCTGCGGCCGATGGACACCGTCGCCCGGTTCGGCGGCGACGAGTTCACGCTCCTGTTCGAGGATCTGGAGGGCGAGCGCGAGGCGGTGCTGATCGCCGAGCGCCTGAGCGACGCGGCAGCGCGTCCCGTCCGTCTTCCGGAGGGAACGGCAACCGTCGCGGCGAGCATCGGCATCGCACTTGTGTCCGACCCCTCGGTTGCCGCCGAGACGGTGATCCGGGAGGCCGACGCCGCCATGTACCGCGCCAAGCAGGTTGGAGGCGCGCGCTTCGAGCTCTACGACGAGACCTCCCGGCAGCGGGCCAGCGACCGTCTCGAGCTCGAATCCGAGCTGAGCCGCGCGCTCGAGCGCGACGAGCTCCGCGTCCACTACCAGCCGAGCGTGGCGCTCGATGGTGAGGACGACGTGCTCGGGTTCGAGGCGCTGGTCCGCTGGCAGCATCCCGAGCGGGGACTGATTGGGCCGGGCGACTTCATCCCGCTGGCCGAGGAGACCGGAATGGTGATCCCGATCGGCCACTTCGTGCTCGAGCAGGCGGTGCGCCAGATCGTCTCCTGGCGGCGAGAGTGGCCCGAGCTCACGGTGTCGGTCAACCTCTCCCCCCGTCAGCTCGAGGACACGGCGCTCGCGGACGCGGTGACCGCGATGCTCGACGGCAGCGGCTCGTCGGCCGACGCGCTCGTCCTCGAGATCCCCGACCGCGCGCTCGCCGGCGATGCGAAACGGACCGTCCCGGCGCTGATGGCGCTGAAGCGCACCGGGGTCTCCATCGTGATCGACGACTACGGGACCGCCTCCTCCCCCCTCTCCGACCTGCGCCGGCTGCCGGTCGACGCGATCAAGCTTCACGAGAGCTTCGTCTGGACGCTCGACAGCGACCCCGCGGAATCGACGGTCGTGGGCGCGCTGGTCGAGCTCGGCCACGGCCTCGGGCTCGGCGTCACCGCTGAGGGGGTCGAGACCGAGGTCCAGCTCGAGCGACTGCGCGCGCTCGGCTGCGACAGCGCGCAGGGCTACCTGTTCAGCCCCGCCGTGCCGGGCGAGCAGGCGCATGCTCTGCTGACGACGGCGTGATCCCGGCGCGGCTCATGCCCGCAGTGTGAACCCAGCGCCACGCACCGTGCGGATCAGCGCCGGCTCCCCGAGCTTGCGGCGCACCCGCGTGACATAGCGGTCGACGACGTTGGGCTCGGCGCCGCCATCCCAGATCTGCTCGAGGGCCTGCTCGCGGGTGACGGTTCGCCCGGGTTGGCGCAGCAGCAGCTCGAGCAGCGCCGTCTCGCGACCGGTCAGCTCGATCACCCGCCCCGAGCGGGTCGCCGTGTGCGCTCCGGGGTCGAGCACCAGGTCGGCGTACGCGAGCAGCCCCTTCGGCTCGCCATGGCGGCGAGTCAGGGCGCGGATCCGCGCGATCAGCTCCTGGATCGCGAACGGCTTGACCAGGTAGTCGTCGGCACCGGCCTCGAGGCCGGCCACGCGGTCGGACACCCCGTCGCGCGCGGTCAGCATCAGGATCGGGGTTGGCAGCCCCTTGCCGCGCAGCCGCCGGCACACCGCGATCCCGTCCAGGCCCGGCATCGCCACGTCGAGCACGATCACATCGGGAGCATGGCGCTCGGTGGCGATGAGCGCGGCCGGGCCGTCCCCCGCGAGCGTGACCGCGAAGCCCTCGGCGGCGAGCGTCCGCTCGAGCATCCGGCGCAGCGGCGGGTCGTCGTCGACGACGAGCACCCGCTCCGGGCCGGGCGGGGCCGCGTGCGGTGATTCAGCCACCCGCGACGTCGCGGCGCAGGAACACCAGGTATGCCGCGGCCAGGCTGGGCAGCCCGTACATCGCGCACACCCACGCCGCCCGGATGATCGGGGACCAGTCGATCGGCGTGCGGAGCAGGCCCTGCCAGGCGTTGAACTGGGTGCTGAGCAGGTACGGCTGGAGTGAGCCCAGCCCCGGCAGGATCCCGATCACCTGGAACAGAAGCGACACCATCAGCGTGCCGACGACCGCCGCCGCGCTGTTGCGGGTGATCGACGACAGCAGGAGGCCGATGCACACGATCGCGGCGATCGGGATCAGATACACGAGCAGGCTCACGTACACGAGCTCGAGCGCTTTCGGCGCGGTCACGGTCGTCCCAGACAGGCTCTGCAGGGAGTTGAACCCGGACTGGATGCTGCCGGCCACGACGGCGACCGTGCCGGCCAGGAAGATCGCGCCGATCGCGTACGTGGCCGCGGCGAGCAACTTGCCGGTGAAGATCTGGCCGCGCTCGAGCGAACGGGTGAAGATCGTCTTGAGCGTGCCGTTGTGGTCCTCGGAGGCGACGATGTCGCCCGCCACCAGGGCCGTGATCAGCGGGAACAGCCACACCGCGCCGAACAGCAGCATCACCAGCGGCACCGCCAGCCCACTGCGGTCCAAATAGGACGAGAACGCGAAGTCGCCATGGCGGTCGCCGCCGCCGCGGAAGTGGATCGCCAGCACGAACATGATCGGGACGAGGACGCACGCGCCCAGCCCGAGGTACGTGCGCTTCTGGTAGCGGAGCTTGAACAGCTCCCAGCGGTAGACGGTGGCGATCGTCGGCATCTACGGACTCGCCTCCGGGGTCGCTGCCGCGGGTGACTCCGGCACTGCGGCCGCGTCCGCGGGCTGGCCGTCGACCGGGGGCGCGCCCTCGGTCAGCGAGAAGAACAGGTCCTCGAGCGTGACCGTCTCGGGATTCAGCATGTGGATCAGCGCACCGCCCTCGATCAGCGCCTGCGAGAGCTCGGCGACCGCCGGATCGCCCTCGGCCTTGAACACGATCCGGCCGTGCTCGGTCCGGACGTCGGAGATGCCGCGCTGGGCCCGCGCCACCGACAGCGCCCGGGTGTCATCGGTCGTCGACAGCCGGTACACGGTGCCGGCCCCGCGCTGGAGCTCGGCGATCTCGCCCTCGTACACAATTGCCCCGGACCGGACGATCGCCACCCGGTTGCAAAGTTCCTCGACCTCGGCGAGCAGGTGGCTCGAGAGCACCACGGTCATCCCCTGGTCGGCGAGCCGGCGGATCAGCAGGCGCATGTCGCGCATTCCCGCGGGATCGAGCCCGGTGGCCGGCTCGTCGAGCAGCAGCAACTTGGGATCCCGGAGCAGCGCCGCGGCGATGCCCAGCCGCTGGCGCATCCCGTGGGAGTAGCCGCCGACGCGATCCTTGGCCCGGCCGGTGAGCTCGACCGTTGCGAGCGCCTCGTCGACGCGCCTGCGGGCGTCCCCGCCGTCGAACGAGCCCAGCAGCTCGAGGTTGCGGCGCGCACTCAGGTACGGGTAGAAGGTGGGCGCCTCGACGAAGCCGGCGACGCCCTGGAGCGCCCGGACGCTCTGCATCGGGTCCTGCCCGAAGAGACGCACCGATCCCTCGGTCGGGCGGATCAGCCCGAGCATCATCCGCAGCGACGTGGTCTTGCCCGCGCCATTCGGACCGAGATAGCCGTACACGTCGCCGGTGTTGACGGTGAGATCGACGCCGGCAACGGCCGTCAGCTCGCCGTAGCGCTTGACCAGCCCCCGGACCTCGAGCGGTACCGGGCCGTGGGGCCAATTCATCGAAGCGCCGGGCGAGCTGATGGGATCACAACGCCCGGGCGGCGAGTTCGGCGGCCGACGCCGGCACCGAGCCGATCACCGTGTAGGCCACTCCACCCCGGCTGAAATGGATCATCGTCCCGAGCGCGGTGTCGAGCTCCTGACCGGTGGCGCCGTTGATCGACACCGTCGGAAGGCTCAGGCCGCGCTGATCGCCGCCCTGGCTGGCCTGTGCCGCCTGGCCGGGCTTGGCACCCTGCTCGATCACCGCCACGCCGCCGAGGTTCTGCCCGTAGGCGACGAGCGCCGCCGGGGTCCCGCCCCAGTCGAGCAGCGTGACCGAACGCCGGGTCAGCCCGTCGAGCGACTTGGGCGCGGCCAGCGTGAACGGCAGCTTCGCGGCGACGGCCTTGACCCCGGTCACCTCGGAGTGGCGCTTCGCGTGACCGCGCGACTTGCCGGGCCGCGCGGCGTTCGCGCCGGAGGCGTGGTTGGCAGGGGTGGCGACCTTGACGACCTTGGACCCGCTTGGCGGCGAGACATTGAAGTCGGACGCCGGCACGTTCCCGTAGGAGATGTCCGTGGCCTTCAGCTCGAGGACCGGCGAGGACTGGTTGCGGGCGAACACCGCGATCTTCAGCGGCACGCCGCGCGCGGCGTCCCAGGCCAGCTCGCCGGCGCCGAGGAGGCCGCCGTCGTGCTTGGGCGAAACCCGCACCGTGTAGGCGGCCTTGCCGGCCACGTCGCCGGGGATCGCGCCGGACAGGTTGAGATGCTGGGCCAGGTGGCTCAGCCGCGTCTGGATCTGGGCCACGGACGGAATCTGATCCTGGCTCTGGGAGCCCGTCTGCTTGTCGGGCTTTTGGGCCGGCAGCGTGCCCTCGTACGCGGTCTTCGACGTCGGGTCGTAGGCCCAGAACGAGCGGTTGTTGACGACGACCTGGGCGTCGCCGTTGTCGCTCTGGAGCTCGAGTCGCAGGCGATGGCCGGCCAGCCACACACGGCCTGTGGCGCCACTCAGGATCGGATCGGACCCCTGAAGGTCCGATGAGTCGATCAAATGGTTGGTGAAGCTGATTCGGGCCGAGATGCCCTTGACCTGCGGTGCGGCGAGCGCCTGGTGGATCGCGGGAGCGAGCGCCTTGTGCGGCGGCACCGGCCCCGGGCCGGATGCGGCAACCGCGATTGCAGTGCCGGCCGCGACCAGGGCGATCACTCCGCCGATGGTTGCCAGCAGACGTCTCGTTGAGGCAGTACGCAGGAACTTCGTCATCTCAGGGCCTTTCTCGTGATGCCTTCAAGATAGGCCACAAGCCTGAAATTACCCTGACAGCGACGACGGCTCTGCTGCGCGAGATTAAGGGGGCGGTGGATTGGGTAGCCCAAAATCGCGCCGAGATGACTTCCCTCGACAGATACAGCGACAGACTCGACCTTTCGGTCGTGGGTGCGCGGCGCCGGACCCTCAGCGAGAGGTATCCGGCGATCGCCGATTCCGTGCCGCGCGCCCGCCGGAAGATCGTCGCCTTCGCGGCGGGGGCGGGCGCTGACGTGGACCAGATCGAGTCCGTGCGCCTAGCGGTCTCGGAGGCGCTCAGCAACGTCGTCCAGCACGCGTATCCCGGTTCGCCGGGGAAGATCGACGTCACCGCGTGGGTCGTCGAGGACGAGCTCTGGATCCTGATCGCCGACGACGGCTCTGGCCTCCATGCGGGCCGGGAGAGCGAGGGCCTCGGCTTGGGCCTCGCCCTGATCGCTCAGATCAGCGACGGGTTCGTGGTGATGGAGCGCGCCTCCGGGGGGACCGAGGTGCGGATGCGCTTCGAGCTCGATATCGCCGGTGACGACTCACCCTCGCGGGTCCGTTTCCTCCGCTAGCCGGCCCGCCTCACCGCTTTTCTCGACCACGCAGTACGCGCCGCGGTCCTCGACGACATCCTCGGTCGCGGGCATGACGTGGTCCGGGACGACGAGAAACCGCCGGCCGTGACCGCGGACCGCCTCGTACTCGGCGACGGTCATCTCCACCATGAGGTTGCACCCGAGCCCGCCGCACTCACACCGGAACGGCACGGGGGCGCCGCCGTCGCCGGGCCAGCGGCCGCTCTGGATCGCCTCGTTGACGTCGCGGAACGCCGATTCGTTGGCCGCGATCTTGAGCTTGAGCGTCTCGTCCACCGCTGGGGATCCTCGCACCATTTCGGAGCCGAAACCACCACAAGGGCGATCCTCGGCCCCGGCGTTATCGCCCCGTAATCAGGTGTGGTCGGCGTGGAGCTCGCGCAGGCGGCGCTTGAGGACCTTGCCCGTGGGATTGCGGGGCAGCTCGTCGAGGACGGTGACGTCGCGAGGGACCTTGTACCGAGCCAGGTTCTCCTTGACGAAGTCGCGCACCTCGCTCTCGATGATCGATTCGCCCGGCTTGAGCACGATGTAGGCCGCCAGGCGCTTTCCGAACTCCGGGTCGTCGACCCCGATCGCCGCGGCTTCTTCGATCGCCGGGTGGGTCAGCAGCAGCTCCTCGACCTCCCCGGGGAACAGGTTTTCGCCGCCGGAGACGATCATGTCGTCGTCGCGGCCATCGACGAACAGGCGGCCGTCGACATCGAAGTGGCCCATGTCGCCCGTGCTCATGAGCTCGCCGATCCGCTCCTTCCCACCGCCGCCGGTGTATCCCTCGAACTGGAACCCGTTGCCGACGAAGATCCGGCCAGGCCGGCCGGGCTCGTCGACCGGGTTGCCGTCCAGGTCGAACAGCTTCACGATCGCGCCGAACGGGACGCGCCCCGCGGTTCCCGGGGCGGCGCGCAGATCATCGGGCGTGGCGAACGTGGCGTAGGCGACCTCGGTCGACCCGTAGAAGTTGTAGAGCTTGTCGCCGATCGTGCGCTGGGCACGGCGGACGAGCTCGGCCTCCAGCTGGGCGCCGGAGCAGAACACGATCCGCAGCGAATTGGTGTCGTAGCGGCCGGGCGTCTCCTCGAGCACGCTCACGATTCGCTGGAGCATCACCGGGACGACGACGAGCGCCTGCGGGCGGTGCTCCGCGATCCCCTGAAGCACGCGCTCGGGACTGAACCGCCGTTGCACGATCGTGGTGTCGCCCAGACCGACGGCGAGGATCATCTGCGTGAAGCCGAGCGCGTGGAACATCGGGGCGGCCACGAACATTCGCTCCTCCGACCGGTACGGCACCTTTGAGAGCAGCGCGCCGATCGGGGCCAGCGATTTGCCCTGGTGGCGAGCGGCGCCCTTTGGCGTCCCCGTGGTCCCACTCGTCAACAGCACCAGCTCGGCTGATTCTTCGGGGACCGGCGGCGTCTGCCCGGCGTACCGGGCGATCAGCGCCTCGAGCGAGTCCTCCGGCGGCTCGCCGTCCGTCCAGCCGAGCAGCCGACCATGCCGGGCCTCGATCGGGGCGACCAGCTCCTCGTACTCCTCGTCGTGGACGAGCAGGGCCACGCCCTCGCGCTCGCACACGTCGCTGAGCTGCGGGCCGGCGAAGTCGGTGTTCAGGAGCAGCACCCGGGCGCCGAGCTTGGCGGCGGCGAACGTGATGTCGACGAAGCCGCGGTGGTTGCGGCACAGGATGCCGATCCCGTCGCCCTCCTTGACCCCCCGTGCACGCAGCGCGACCGTGAGGGCGTCAGAGCGGGCGTGCAGCTCGGCGAATGTGAGCGAGCCGAGCTCGTCGATCAACCCGATCTGGTCGCCGTGGCGAATCGCCGCGACGATGATCGCCGCCCCGAACTGGCCGAATTTGTCAAGCGCGCGGAACGCCGCGATCGTGCGCGTCGGGCTGTCGAGGCTGATCATGCCCGCGCGGAAGGCGTGGCCCAGCGCGCGCGATTCGATTACGCCCCGCCGGCCCAGGTCCGCCGCCTTTGCGATCAATGCGCCTCCATTCGGCATTGCTACGGCAATGTAGCTCAAAAACAAATCAATCAACTGGTTTCTATTAGTGGAGTGGTACCTTCAAATCCGGGTTCCGGGAGGCCCGCCGCATGGCCATCACGCAGGGATTCGAACGCGCGGCAATCGGGAAGTGGAGCGAGCCGGTCGGGTTTCCGATCACACGCGATCGAATCCGGGCCTACGCGGCCGCGACGAACGATCCGATCGCCCCGCACGTCGCCGGAGACTACGCCCCGCCGGTGTTCTCGTCGGTCCCGGTGTACGCGCCGGCCAGCCGGGCCCTGATCGAAGCGATCCCCGGGCACCTGCTGATGATGGCGCTTCCAACCGCCCAGGACTTCCACTTTCACGCGCCGCTGCTCCCCGACACGACCGTGGCCACGCGCGCAGCCGTGATCGGGATGCAAACCAACGGCGGGGGCGTGACCGTCACGGTCGAAACGCACACCCACGACGAGGACGGGCGCCTGCTGGTCAGGCAGTTCCTGACGACCGTCGTCCGCGGCACGTCGATCCCAGAGGCGATCGGTGACGAGGCGCCCGGCCACCGGCTCGAGCCGTCCGTGCGCGATCGCGTCCCGGACGCGATCGCCGAGCAGACCTTCGACCGGGACCAGAGCCGGCGCTACGCCGAGGCTTCGGGTGACCCACTGCCGATCTACACCGACGACGAGCTGGCCCGGTCGCTTGGACTGCCCGGCGCGATCGTGCACGGGCTGTGCGCGATGGCGTTCGCCTCGGTGCCTGTGATCCGCCACCTCTGCCCCGAGGACCCGACCAGACTGGGGCGCCTGGCGGTCCGGTTCGGCGAGGTGATCCGCCCCGGCACCTCGATCGTCACGCGGGTGTGGGACGCGAGCGACCGGGAGCACGTGTTTGAGACACGGGCGGGCGAAGGCACGGTGGTGATGACGGATGGGCTGGCCGAAGTCGTGAGCTGACGCTCACGCTGTGGCACCATCAAGGGGTACATGAGCGTTCCAGACGCGACGCTGCCCCCCGGTCCCCGTCTCCCCCGTCTGCTCCAGACCGCGGGCTTCATGTTCGCCGGACCGCGGTTTCTCGAGGCGTGCCGCCGTCGCTACGGCAGCGCCGTGACGTTCAGCACCCTGTTCGACTCGCGGTTCGTGATCCTGTTCGATCCGGAGCTGGTCAAGGAGGTGTTCCGGGGGTCGAACGAGCAGCTCCACGCCGGCGAGGCGAACGCGCTGCTCGGCCCGGTGCTGGGCGAGCGCTCGGTGCTGCTGCTCGACGGCGCCGAGCACCTGCGCCACCGCCGGCTGATGCTGCCGCCGTTCCACGGCCGCAAGATGCAGGCCTACGCCGACGTCATGCGCCGCGCGACCGACCGGGAGATCGAGTCGTGGCCCGTGGGCGAGGAGTTCCCGCTCCTGCCGAGCATGCAGGCGCTGACGCTGGGCGTGATCCTCGAGGCGGTGTTCGGCTATCAGCCGGGCGACGCCGAGCAGGAGCTCCGCGACCGGCTGCGGGAGATGATCACCCCGCTCTCCCGCCCCCGCGGGTTCCTGATGCTGGCCACGCTTGGCCGCTTCAGCTCGGACCGGGGCATGCTCCGGCGCTTCGAGGAGAGCCGGCGCGCCGTCGACGAGATCCTCTACGCCGAGATCGCCCGGCGGCGCGAAGCGCCCGACCTCGACCAGCGCGACGACGTGTTCTCGGCACTCCTGCTCGCCGAGGACGAGCACGGCGAACGCCTGAGCGACCGCGAGATCCGCGACGAGCTCGTGACGCTGCTCCTCGCCGGCCACGAAACCACCGCCACCGGCCTGTCCTGGACGTTCGACCTCCTTCTCCACGCGCCCGCCGTCCACCGCCGCGCGCTCCAGGGCGACGACGCGTACCTCGACGCGGTGATCAAGGAGTCGCTGCGGATCCGACCGGTGATCCCGGGCGTCGGGCGTGTCGTGCGCGGCGGGCCGTTCCAGCTCAACGGCTACACGATTCCCGAGGGGGTCGAGATCAACCCGTCGATCCGGATGATCCATCGCCGCGGTGACCTGTATCCAGAGCCGGCGGCGTTCAGGCCCGAGCGGTTCCTCGGCCCCGATGCCCCCGACACCTACACCTGGGTTCCGTTCGGCGGCGGCACCCGGCGCTGCCTGGGCGCGAGCTTCGCGCTCATGGAGATGCGGATCGTGCTCCGGCGCGTGCTCGAGCGCGCCGCCCTGCGCCCGGCCCGCCGCGAGCTCGACGAGGTCCAGTTCCGCGGGATCACGCTGGCGCCCAAGGAGGGCACCCTGGTCATCCAGGACCGCGCCCCCGGCGCCGCCGGCTAGCTCGGCCCGGGCGCCCCCGACTAGCTCGGCCCGGGCGCCGCCGGCTAGCTCGGCCCGGGCGGCTCGGCCGCCGGGAACACGTTGACGTCCATCCGCTTGATCACACCGTCCGCGATCGTCATCGCGACCAGCGAGATGATGCGAGTTGGGGTCGCCACCACGGCTCCGGGACGACCACCGACGGTGGCGTACCGGCCCAGGTGAGCGAACCGGGAGCCGCGTGCGACGACCGTACGCGCCACCGCGTCGCGCCCCTGGACCTCAAGGGGCGTCGCGTCGACCGCGCTGGTGCGGGTGGCGCGGAACTCGACGTCGGGATCGAGCACGGCCAGCAGCCCCTCGAAGTCGCCGTTACGTGAGGCGGCGAGGAACGCCTCGATCACGCGCCGCTCGGCGGATGTCTGCTCCGCGCCGGCGCCCAGGCCCCTGACCCGGCGCCGGGCGCGGCTCGCCAGTTGCCGCGTCGCCGCCGGCGCGCGCTCGACGATCGGTGCGATCTCCTCGAACGGCACTCCGAACATGTCATGCAGGACGAACGCCAGCCGCTCAGCCGGCGAGAGCCGGTCGAGCACCACGAGCAGCGCCACTCCGATGGCGTCCGCCTGCAGCGCCTCGTGCTCGGGACCGGGCGCCTCGTCGGGCTCGAACTCGAACGACCAATCGTCGACGAGCTCCTCGCGCCGGGACCGGCGGGAGCGCAGCATGTCGAAGCAGATCCGGCTGACGATCGTGGTCAGCCACCCGCGCATGTTGTCGACCGCGTCGGGGTCGGCGCGGTTCACCCGCAGCCAGGCCTCCTGCACCGCGTCCTCGGCCTCGGCGGTGGAGCCCAGGATCCGTTGGGCCACGGTGCGTAGATACAAGCGGTTTCGCTCGAACTCCTCGGCCTGAACATTCATCGGTCACATCCTCTCGTCGCGGTCCGTCACCTGGGTGACGAACTGGACCCGGCCGATGTGACCGGGCCGTGAGACACGGAGGCAAACGAATCATGAACGCAATCGAGGCCAGCGGACTGGCCAAGACCTATCCCGGCGGGGTGGAGGCGGTGAAGGGCGTCGACTTCGCCGTCGAGGCCGGCGAGGTGTTCGGCGTGCTCGGCCCGAACGGCGCCGGCAAATCGACGCTCGTCGGCATGCTGACGACCACCGTTCGCCCCACCGCCGGGTGGGCCCGTGTGGCCGGGTACGACGTGGCGTCGCGGCCGCTGCAGGCGCGCGCCGCCAGCAGTGTCGTGTTCCAGGAGCCGGTGGTCGACGGGACGCTGACCGGCCGGGCGAACCTCGAGCTCCACGTGCGCCTGTGGGGCATGCCAGAACCCCAGGCGCGGCGCCGGCTCGACGAGCTGATCGGCGCCCTCGGGCTCGGCGAGCTCGTGGACCGGCCGGTCGACACCTACAGCGGCGGCCAGCGTCGCCGGCTCGAGGTGGCGCGGGCGCTGCTCTCCGAGCCGCAGGTCCTGTTTCTCGACGAGCCCACCGTCGGGCTCGATCCGCGGATCCGCAATGAGCTGCTCGAGGTGATCGCGGGGCTCCGCACCCGGGACGAGCTGACGATCCTGCTCACCACCCACTACCTGGAGGAGGCGCAGCGCCTGTGCGACCGGGTGGCCATCGTTCACGACGGCGCACTGGTCGCGCTCGATAGCCCGGCCGCGCTGCTGCGGGCGCTCGGGGAGCAGATCGTGGAGGTGCGGGTGCTCGGCGATCCGGATGACGCCCTGCGCCGGTTGCGGGCGCGTGGCATCGCCGGCGACGGCGCGTTCGCGGTCGGGGCGAACCTCACGATCCCCCTGCGAGAGCACTCCGCGCCCGAGGCGCTGGCCGCGATGGAGGAAGAGCGGATCCCGGTCGCCGAGGTGGCCACCCGGGCGCCCAGCCTCGACGACGTCTACCTCCAGATCACCGCCAACTGAAAGGAGTACCGGAGTGTCAACGATTGCACATACCCCCTCAATCCCCCTCCCCGTACCGCGCCGCGTGCGCGCCCGGAGCGCCCTGGCCACGCTGGCCCGCCGCCGCGCGGCGCTGACGGCGGGCAACCCGCGGCAGATCGCGGTGCCGCTGGTCGGCCCGCTGCTGCTCGCGGTCGTCGTCGCCCCGGCCCTCAAGGTCGCCACCGGCGGCCTTCACTCCGGTCTCGACTACGCGTCGTTCGTGAGCGTCGGCGCCGTCGGCCTGGTCGTCCCGCTCACCTGCATCTTCGCCGGGCTGAGCGTGATCGTCGATCGCCGCAGCGGCGCCCAGCGTGAGCTGCTGGCGGCACCCGTGCCGCGCACGTACATCGTGCTCGGGAACCTGGTCGTGGTCGTGTGCCTGGCCGCGCTCCAGGTCATCGTGCTGCTCGGCCTCTCGGCGCTGCGCGGCGCCTCGTTCGAGGTGACCGCCTCGGGCCTGGCCTGGTTCACCGGCGCGGCACTGCTGTTCACGGTGTTCATGTACGGCGTGGCCGAGGCGCTGGCAAGCGTCGTCGAGAAGCAGGAGGAGTACGTCGGCGCCGTGCCGGCGGTGGCGATCCTGCCGTTCTTCTTCGCCGGCGCGCTCTATCCGATCGGCGCGATGCCGGGCGCACTGACCGCGATCGCCAAGGTGCTGCCGCTGACCCACGCGCTGGCGCTGATGCGCTATGCGCTCGTCGATCCCTCGGGCAAGGGGCTCCACGACATCTGGGGCGCCGGCAACACGACGGTCGAGGCCTGGCTGAGCCTCGCCGTGGTGGCGCTGTTCGCCGCCGCCCTGACGGCGATCTCCGTCCGCATGTTCTCGCGATCGGTCGTGAAATGATGTCGCCCGATGCTCCTCTACAACTCCGCCGTGTCGGGCAACTGCTACAAGGTCCGGCTGCTGTTCTCGCACCTCGGAATCGAGTACGAGAAGCGGGAGCTGTCGGTGATCGACCGTTCGAACCGGCGCGAGGTGTTGGGCGAGCTGAACCCGGCGCTCCGAGTGCCGACGCTGGTGTTCGACGACGGCCGGTCGCTCGGCGAGTCGAACGCGATCATCTGCTACTTCGCGGAGGGCACGGAGTACCTCCCAGAGGATCGCTTCGCCCGGGCCCAGGTCCTCCAGTGGCTGTTCTTCGAGCAGTACAGCCATGAGCCGTACATCGCGGTGGCGCGGTTCTGGCGGATCGCCGGGATCACGCCACCGCCGGCCGAGCTCGAGGCCAAGCAGCGCGGTGGCGAGGCCGCCCTGCGGGCGCTCGAGGGGCACCTCACCGATCACAGCTTCCTCGTCGAGGACCGCTACACGATCGCCGACATCGCGCTCTACGCCTACACGCACGTCGCGCCCGAGGGCGGGTTCGAGCTCGAGCCCTACCCGGCGATCAGCGCCTGGCTGGCGCGGGTCGTCACCCAGCCGGGGCACATCGCGATCACCGACTAGACGGCTTCCCGTGGCTACCGTAGGGATCATGGACGTCGCAGACGCGATCCGCGGTCGGCGCACGCACAAGGCGTTCGCGCGTGAGCCGGTTCCCCGTGAGGTGCTCGATGAGCTGCTGGAATTGGCGCGCTGGGCACCCAACCACCACCTCACCAACCCGTGGCGGTTCCGCGTACTCGGCCCGGAAGCGCTGGCGAGGCTGAAGGAGGCCGCCGGGTCCGAGGCCGCCTCGAAGCTCGACCGCGCGCCGACCCTCATTGCGGCGACGATGATCCGTTCCGACGACCCGGTCCAGGACGAGGAGGACCTGTGCGCCACCGCGTGCGCCACGTACGCCGTGTTGCTCGGCGCGCACGCCCGCGGGCTCGCCGGCTACTGGCGCACACCGGGTGTGCTGCGCACCCCCGAGGGCCGGGAAGCGCTCGGCATCCCCGACGACGAGCGCTTCGTCGCGCTGATTCACCTCGGTCCGCCGCGCCAGGAGAAGGAGCCGCCCGAGCGCGCCCCGCACGAGGACGTCGTCGCCTACCTCGACTGAGGCCTGTGGCAGATAGGGGTCCTTATCGGACCCCTATCGCCCACACGGCCGTTAAGTCTTGGTGACGAGCACCGTGCCGGCGATGACCAGCAGCAGGCCGGCGACGCGTCCGAACGAGATCGGGGCGTAGTGGGTGCCGAAGAGCTTGAAGCGGTCCGCCAGCACCGAGACCACCAGCTGACCCGCGACCAGCAGGGCGACGATGCCGCCGACGCCGAGCGGGCGGACGGTTATCAGCGAGATCGAGACGACCGCGGCGCCGGCCAGGCCTCCGATCAGGTACTCGAGCCGGAAGTGGCTGAGGCCTTTGAGGTGTCCTGGCTGGCCGATCACCAGGAGCAGCAGGCCGATCACCGAGATCGAGATCGCCAGGCTCACGAACGCAGCGCCAAGATCGCCGACCTGCTTCGAAAGCGCCGCGTTCGCCGGCGGCTGGAGCGCCACCAGGCCGCCCACCGCCAGCGTGCAGATCACCGCGATTCCCCGGCTCATGCCCGGTCGGTTCCGCGTCGGCGAGCCAATCCCTGCCCTACCATCCTCTCCCCCGTGACCGCCGCCCCTCCCGTACCGCCGCCGCACGCCGCCGCGCAGGACACCCTCCGCGAGGTGGTCGAAGCGCTCGCGCCGATGGAGCGGCGCGCCGGCTCGGAGGGCGAGCGCCAAGCCGCTGAGTGGCTCGCGGATCGCCTGGTCCGCGCCGGCTGCGCCACCGAGATCGACGAGGAGCAGTTCCTCAACGGCTACGCCAAGGTAATCGGGTCGCTCGCCGCCGCCGGAGCCGTCGCCGGCGTGGCCGCGCTCGGTAAGCGCTCGCGCCGGCTCGGCGCCGCCGCGGGCGCGCTCGTGACGGCCGCGATCGCCGAAGACGTCTCCAATGGCCCGCGGGTGGCCCGCCGCGCGTTGGGCCGGCCGCGCCCCACCTGGAACGTGGTGGCCTCGGCCGGCGACCCCGCTGGGGAGCGGACCCTCGTGGTCCTCGCCCACCACGACGCCGCGCCCACCGGCGCAATCTTCGACGACCGCGCGCAGGTTTGGGTCGGCAACAGGTTCCCCGGGATCCTCGAACGCAGGGACACCTCGCTGCCCCTGTGGTGGCCGATGATCGCCGCGCCGGCCCTCGTCAGCCTCGGCGCCGCCACCCACCGGCGCGGAATGACCGCGGCCGGGCTCGCGGGATCGCTGCTCGGCACCGCGGTGTTCGCCGACATCGCCCGCAGTCCCATCGTCCCCGGCGCGAACGACAACCTGACCGCGGTGGCGGTGCTCGTGGCCCTGGCCGAGCGGCTCGCGACCGAGCCCGTCGAGGGGCTCCGCGTGGTGCTCGCCTCGTGCGGCGCCGAGGAGGTCCTGCAGGGCGGGATCCACGGCTTCGTGCGCCGGCGCCTGCGCGCACTCGACCGCGAGCGCACCTGGGTCCTCAACCTCGAGACCCTCGGCTCGCCGAAGCTGATCATGCTCGAGGGCGAGGGGCCGGTGGTGATGGAGGACTACCACGATCGCTGTTTCCGCGACCTCGTCGCCCGTACCGCCGATAAGGCCGGGACGCCCCTGCGACGCGGGATGCGCTCACGAGCGTCGACCGACGCGGTGATCCCCAGCCGCGCCGGCTACCCGACCGCGACGATCACCTCGATGGATCGCTACAAGGCGCTGTCGAACTACCACCAGATGAGCGACACGCCCCAGAACGTCGACTACCGCACCGTGCTGCAGGCGCTCGTCCTCACCGAGGCCCTGGCCCGGGAGCTCGCCGCGAATCCCTGGGTGTAGGCGTCAGACGCAGGTCGGGCGCGCCCGGAGCAGCAATAACCCGACAAACCGACCGACATCCCCGGCGATTGTCGAGTTAGAGTCGCTCTGGAGCAATAGCTCGGCACTCGACTCCTCACGCGGCCGAATTGTCGGACTGTGGTCGTTGAAGGGCGCCGCAGACCTCGCTCACCCACCCCCTCCCCAGCAAGCCGTTAGCTGACCCACCCACCGCCCCGGTGGCGCCAACCCACCCGGACCCGCCCGTCGCCCCGGTGGCGCCAGCCCACCCCGACCGGGCGCGCTACTTGTTCCAGGTCGGGCTGGCGGCGTGCTTGACGAGGAGCGTCGGATGCCCGCCCCGGAACGGGATCGACTCGACCGTCCCATGCTTGGGCGAGGTGTCGAGGGCGCCGACCGCGATCAGCACGGTGGTGCCGCTCGTCGACAGCGCCGCCGGTAGGACGGGCTGCCCGGCGACCTTCAGCTGCTTGGCCTTGCGCGTGGCCAGGTTGACCGCCCAGGTCTCACTCGTGTCCTGGCCGCCATAGTCGGCGAGCAGGTGTTTGCCATCCGCGGAGACCTGCAGCGGGGCGAGACCGGAGACGAGCTTGGGGATCTTCATGTGGGTGATCTGCACCCGATGCGAGCCGTCGGGGCGCATCGTGACGAGCTGGTAGATCGGCGCGTCGTTCTTGCGCAGCGTCTCGGTATCGAACACGATCGACCTCGGTCCCCAGATCGGGTTGAGGCTGCGGCCGTCGGTGGTGATCTGCCTGGTGCCCGTGCCGTCGGCGTTCGCCGTAAACACGTTGACCTTGTGGGTGAAGCATTGTTGCGTGCCCGTCGACGCGGCGTAGGTGAGCCGGTCGGACCCGGTCGGGGCGAAGCTGGCGCCGCACACCGAGCCGTGGACGATCGTCTTCACGGTCCCGTTCGAGGTATCGATCACCGCCAGCGACGACCCCTTGCCGCTGGCCTTGGTGCTCGACAGCGACACGGCCAGATACCGCGAGTCGGGCGACCAGGCGACGGCGCTGGTCACGGCCTGTGCGCCCGCGAAGTACTTCTTGGTGGCGGCGCCGGGCGTGTAGATGGCGAGTCCCGGGCCCTTCGGTCCGAACAGCGTCGCCGCCACCGAGCTGCCGTTCGGGGCCAGCAGCGGAGCCGTGCCCGGCCCGAGCTTCTTGCCACCCTTGCCGTTCACGCCGGCGAGCCACACGGTGGTCTTGACGCCACCCGTCACATAGGCGAGCTTGGCCGCGGTGGCGGCGCCGGCGAACGCCGCGAACGCCCCGATCACGCACAGCATTGAGATGAGCCGCCGCACCATGAGCTGCGAACCCTACTAGTAGGCTCGCGCTGTGCCACTCGCCGCCGAGCTCGAGCTCCCGAGCTTCGATCACACCAACCTCGATCTGCGCGGGAACCGTTACCGGACCGCGATGGCAGAACTCGAGGGCCGTGACGGATGGCTGGCCGCGAACCCGTACGGCTTCACGGTGCTCGACCGCGAGTCCGGCGAGTTCTTCCTCCGGACCAAGGACGCGACGTTCCCCGGGCTGACGATCGCCGAGATCTTCGGGATCGAGGATGGCCCGTTGCACGAGGAGATCGTCCGCAACATCATCAACATCAACGGCGAGGACCACCGGCGCCTGCGCAACCTGATCAATCCAGCGCTCGCCCCGCGTGCCGTCGACCGCTACCGGCCGGCGATGCGGCGGTTCCTGGCCCAGCTGCTCGAGCAGCTCCCCGCCGATGGGCACACCGAGTTCATCGCCGCGTTCGCGAAGCCCTATCCGTCGCTGGTGATCGCGGTGGTGATGGGCGCGCCGCTCGCGGACGCGCCGCGGCTGCACCACTGGTCGAACTGGATCCAGCGCCAATTCGACGCCCAGAGCCTGATCGCCGAGCGGCCGGAAATCGAGCGCGCGGTGGCGGAGTTCTACGCCTACGAGGACGAGCTCATCGCCCAGCGGCGCGGCGTGCCCGGCGACGACCTCATCTCCGCCCTGATCACCGCCGAGCAGGAGGGCGACCGCCTCAGCGACAACGAGCTGCGCAATCTCGTGCTGAACATCCTCGTGGGGGGCGTCGACACCAGCCAGAGCCAGCTCGCGCACGCGGTACGTCTGCTCGCCGAGCATCCCGAGCAGTGGGAGCTGCTCCGGCAGGACCCGCAGGGTCTGGCCCTGCGCGCCGTCGACGAGGCGCTGCGCTACGAGCCGATCACGCCGTTCACCGCGCGGATCACGGTGAAGGAGATCGAGTACCGGGGCGTGACGTTTCCGCCGGGCAGCGTCGTGCTCGTCTCGGCGTGGCACGCCAACCGCGAGGGCGCCGAGCCGGACGGCTTCGACATCGCGGCGGAGCGCCCCAAAGCCCGGGCGCTCACATTCGGCGCGGGCATCCACTACTGCGTGGGCGCCAACCTGGCCCGGGCCGAGATGCAGGAGGGGCTGGCCTTCCTGGCCGAGCACGTGCGCTCGATCAGGCTCGACGGCGAACCCGGGTTCGGGACCCCGTCCGGGATCTACGGGCTCGAGAAGCTGCCGGTCGCGCTCGAGCTCGGATGACGCTCGGGGCGGGCTACGCCGCCGGCAACCACAGGGCGTCGTCGCCCAACGGCTCGCGCCGCGCGCGTCCCGCCCCGACGAGCTCGATCAGCGCCGCCTCGGTGGCGGGCCGGTCCGGGGCGTCGTTGCCCCGGGTCATCAGGAGCGTCACCTCCTGCGTGGTCAGCCCCCCGGCGAATTGCTTCAGCAGCGGCTCCGGCGTCTCCGGCGGCGCCTGGCGCTCGAGCGTCGGATCGATGTTCGCCACGAGCACGTCGTAGGCCTCGACCGGCTGCCAGCCACCGGCCACCAGCCGCGCCCCGTTCCGCTCGAACACGACCGACGGGGCGGTGAACCGGACCGGCCCGTCGCTCGTGGCGGTCTTGCCCTGGAACTCGGCCGGGGACCCATGCGCCGACCGTGTCTCGGCCCGGTCGCGCTCATAGGCCTCGGTCACCTCAGCCGAGTCGAGGGCGGCGACGATCGCCGCGCCGTCGAGCCCGACGCGGGACAGGACCTCGGCCAGCGACGCGTCGTCCTCGAGGACGAGCGGCGAAGTGAAGTTGGCGAGCTGAAGCGCCCGGAGCGCGGCCCACTCGCTCCCCGGCGACTGCAGGCGGGCGGCGACGATCGCGCGGCAGGCGCGCGCGGTCGCGCTGACCCGTGGTTTCGGCGACGGCGAGAACGGCATCCCGAAGCGGCGGAAGCGCAGCTGCCCGAGCGCCCCGCGGACAGGCGTGTAGCCGCGGGCCACGTACTGCTCGGAGGACTCTGTGAGGCCGATGAGCACAAGGCGCCAGTCGAGCTGTGACCCGTAGCGCCACTCCAGCACGCGCAGCGCGGGAATCGCCGAGTACGCCCACGGACAGCCTGGATCCGTGTAGAGGGTTGTTCGGATTACGTCGTTGATGCCTCAAGTATATGAGCCAGGCCCCCGCCGGGTCCCGGCGGGACCTCGACGATCTCCGAGGCCGGTATGACGGCGGCACGCACAAAGCCGGAATCGCGCAGCGCCGCCTCGGCCTCGCGGGCACTCTGGAAATGGAGATGGACCCGCCCGCGCACGAACGCTGAGAGGACCACGCGGAAGCCGCGGATCAGGACGGTCTGGACGTCGCCCAGGTGCAGGTCGGAGATGTAGCGCCCATGGGGGAACCCCTCTAGCGTGCGCGCAAAGCGCCGCCAGACCCCGTCGACCGAGTCGCCGTCGAGGTACCCGAGCAGACCCTCGGTGATAATCGCCAGCCCCTGCTCGGGGTCGAGCTCGTCGGCGAGCGCCGCGATGCTCTGCGGGCCCTCGTCGCGGAGCGCGTCGAGCACTTCGACCCGATGGGTGTCGCTCAGCGATCCCATCCGCTTAAGCGCGCGGCGCTTGCGCTGGGCCATGTCCGCCAGATCCGCCTCGACGTAGGTCAGCTCGGGGTGGCGCCGGGTGAACCGCCAGCCGCGGGGCGAGAGCCCGGCCGCGACCTCGATCACCTGGCCGACCTCTCCCCGGTCGATCGCCTCCTCGAGCAGGGTGTCGATCGCGCGGTGGCGCGCGAGCAGGTACGGCTCGAGCGCGTAGCCGCTGACCAGCCCGGTCACCATCATCGTCGGGCGCAGCGACTCGAACAGGACGCGGCCCTCGACGGTCTCGAGCTCCGGATGCGAGAGGCCGTTGCGGGCCCACACGTAGCCCGTGTAGTGCGCGGTCGGGCTGATTGTCTCCGAGCCGCCCAGTCCGAGCCTCGACGTCACGTCTCCGAGGCCGATCACTCCGCCACCTCCCCCAGCCGGTCGAGCAGCTCCGCCTGGGCCGGGTTGATCTTCTCGCGTGCGTCCTGGAGGCTGAACCACTCGGCGCGGTCGACCTCGGGGATCTCGATCTTCTGACCCGATCTGGGCGGCCACTCGATCTCGCACGTGTTGCTGTGAACGGCGGAGACGTCGAGATCGCCCTCAAGCGCCCACGCCCTCACCACCTTGCCCGATCTCTGGCGGATCTCGCCGAGCTCCGCGACGTCGCCGTCGGGCGGCGAGACGCCGAGCTCTTCCCTGAACTCTCGCCGGGCCGCGGCGAGCGCGTCCTCGTCCGGCGTGTACTCGCCCTTGGGGATCGACCAGGCGCCGGCGTCGCGGCGCGCCCAGAACGGGCCACCGGGATGGACGAGGAGCACCTCGCGCTCGCCGTCGCGCCCGCGGTGCAACAAGATCCCCGCGCTCTTCGCAGCCACGCCGGGATCGTATTGACCCCGGGCTCAGCGCAGCGCACCCCCCAGGCTCAGCGCAGCGCACCCCCCAGGCTCAGCGCAGCGCACCCCCAGGCTCAGCGCAGCGGCAGCTCGTAGTGCTGGTAGACGATCGGCGGCCCCCAGTCGTCGCGGGGGCGCTCCCACGTGAGCGCAAATCCGAAGGAGCGGTACAGGTGACCGGCGGCGCGCAGTGCGCTGAATGTCTCGAGCTCCAGCCGCCGGTAGCCGTCGGCCCGGGCGCGATCGAGCATCTCGCCGATCAGCCGCCGACCGAGGCCGCGGCCGCGCAGCTCGGGCCCGAATACCACCCAGCGGACCCGGCCCCGCCCAGCGCCCTCGTCGGTAAGGGCCACGCTGCCGCTCAGCCGCTCGCCGTCGTCGACGAGCCACACGCCGCCGCCGGCGTCCGGCCAGCCGCCGGCGACGGCCGCCTCCAGGCTGCGCTCGACGCCGCCCAGGAACGCCTCGTTCCGGTCGTACTCCGGCATGTACACCCTGCGGTGCAGGTCGACGATCCGCTCGACGTCGCCATCGTGAAACTCGCGGCGGATGACGGGTGCGCTGATCGTGCTCATGGCAACGCATTCTCGACCTTCAGATTCAGCGGTGCAACATAAATATCCGATGAGATCAATCTCAGTATGAGATGATTCGTCCGAAGCAATGGAGATTCGCCAGCTCCGCTACTTCGAGGCCGTCGCCCGCCACCGCCACTTCACGCGGGCGGCACAGGAGCTCCACGTCGCCCAGTCGGCCCTGTCCCACCAGGTGCGCCAGCTCGAACGCGAGCTGGGAGTCGAGCTCCTGCGCCGGACGACCCGGTCGGTCGAGCCGACGGAGAGCGGATCGCTCGTGGCCGCCCGGGCCCGCGCCGTCCTGGCCCAGACCGATGCGCTGCAGAGCGAGATCGACGAGCTCCAGGGCCTGGTCCGCGGCCGTCTGGGGATCGGCGCGATGCTGTTCGGGGGCGGGCTCGACATCCCCGCCCTGCTCGCCAGCTTCACCGCCACCTACCCTCACGTCGAGGTCGGGGTCCGCGAGGGGACGGCCAGCCGGATGCTCGAGCTCCTCGCCGCGGGCAGCCTCGACATCTCATTCGCCCTCGAGCTCGAACCGCCCGCCGGCGTGGAGCGGCTGGAGCTCTCCCGCGAGGAGCTGGCGGTCGTGACCAGCCCGACTCATCCGCTGGCCGGCCGCACGCCGCTCCCGGTGACCGAGCTCGCGGCGCATCCGCTGATTGCGTTCGGGCCCGGCTCCTCGTCGCGCCGGCTGACCGACCTGGCGCTCGCCGACGCGGGCGTGGAGCCGCAGATCGCCGTCGAGTCGAACGACCTCGCCCTGACCCGGTCGCTGGCCGCCCGTGGCCTCGGCGTGGCGATCCTCCCCCGGTCGTTCGTTGAGCTGCCGGGGCCCCGGGTCTCGTTCCGGCCCCTGTCCCCCGCGCTCGAGCTGCGGGTGGTGCTGTGGTGGCAGCGGGGCCGGCGGCTGGGGCCGGCGGCGCGGGCGTTCGTCGAGTTCGCGCGCGCGGCCGGCGCCGGAGCCGCTACGCCGCCAGCGCCTCGGGCTCGTCGAGCTCCGGGGGCCGCTCGCTGACCGTCTCCGCAACCGGCTCGGTCGCGGGCTGGTTGCGCAGCCAGGTTGCGGCCACCGCGGCGCCGAGCGCGCAAAGCACGGCGCCGACCTCGAACGCGACCGTGAAGCCGTGGGTGATCGCGGCGGCATGCGTCACGCCGGGGGTCACGTGCGAATGCGCGGCCGCGATCGTGCTGAGCACGGCCAAGCCAAGCGCGCCGCCGAACAGCCGCGAGGTGTTGAGCAGTCCCGACGCGAGGCCGCTCTGCGCCGCCGGCACGCCCTGGGTGGCGGCGATCGTCGAGGTGACGAGGCCGAGGCCCATGCCGAGCCCGGCGAGCATCCCTCCCGGGAGCACGAGCGCCAGGTAGCTGCCGCCCGGGCGGATCCCGGTGAGCAGCACCAGCCCGGCAGTCGACACCAGCAGCCCGGCGGTGACGGTGCCGCGCACGCCGACGCGCCGGACGAGGCGCGGCGCCAGCGTCGAGCCGGCGAACACGGACAACGTGATCGGCACGAACGACAGTCCCGCCTCGAGCGCGTCGTCACCCAGCACCTGCTGGAGGTAGAGCGTCACGAAGAAGAACATCGAGAACAGCGCCGCGTACATGAGGACGACGACCACGTTCGCGGTGCGCAGCTGCACCTGGCGGAAGATCGAAAGCGGCACCAGCGGCGCGCTCGAGACCCGCCGCTCGACGTACACGAAACCGGCGACCAGGACCGCCGCAGCCGCGAGCGGCAGGAGCACGCCGGGCGAACCCCACCCGAGCGCGTCGGTGCGCACGATCCCGTACGTCAGCGTGACCAGGCCGGCGGTCATCAGCAGCGCGCCGCCGGCATCGAAGTGCCGCTGCTCAGCGACCTCGGCGTCGGCGGGAATCGCGCGGAGCGCCAGGGCGATCACCACCGCGCCGATCGGCACGTTGATGGCGAAGATCGCCGGCCACCCCAGCACCTGCGTGAGCAGGCCGCCGAGCAGCGCGCCGGAGGACGCTCCGAGACCGCCGATCGCGCCCCAGGCGGCCACGCCCCGGTTGCGCTCGGGACCTTCGCGCAACGAGGAGGTGATGATCGATAGCGTCGCCGGCGACACGACCGCGCCGCCGAATCCCTGGAGCGCGCGGGCGCCGATCAGCATCCCGCGCGAGTCGGCCACCGCGCAGGCCAGCGAGGAGAGCACGAACAGCACGGTGCCGACGATGAACACGCGCCGGCGCCCGAGCAGGTCGGCCGAACGACCGCCCAGCATCAGGAACCCGGCGAACGTGATCGTGTAGGCGTTGACGACCCATTGCAGCCCTGTCGTCGAGAACCCGAGCGCATCGCGCATCGACGGCAGCGCGATGTTCACCACCGACACGTCGAGGATCACCATGAACTGGGCCAGGCAGACGACGAACAGAAGGAAGTTCGTGGAGCTGGCCCGCTGAGCGGGGATAAGTTTCGTAGCGTTCACGTGGAGCATTGTGCAATCATTCGTATCCAGGTACTAGAGAGGGATTTATCCTGGTAGTAGACATCACTCCCAACGGATCGGAAGCGGCACTCGCTTCTCCAAGGAACGACACGGAGGGGCGCCGCCGTGAGGAACTCGCGGACTTTCTTCGCCGGCGCCGGGAGACGGTCCAGCCCGAGGATGTCGGGCTTCCGGGCGGCGGTCGCCGCCGTACTCCCGGCCTGCGGCGCGAGGAGGTCGCGCTCCTGGCCGGCGTCGGCACCACCTGGTACACGTGGCTCGAGCAGGGACGGGACGTACGCGCCTCGCTCGACGTGCTCGAGGCGATCGCCCGGGCGCTGCGGCTGACCCCGGCAGAGCGGGGCCACCTGATCCTGCTGGGCCGCGGGGAGGAGGCGGCCCCCTCGTGCAAGGCGCCCTCCGAGCGAGTCTCCAGCTCGCTGCGCCGTCTGATCGAGAATCTCGGTACAAGCCCCGCCTTCGTGCTTGGGCGCCGCTGGGACTACCTGGCCTGGAACCGGGCCGCCTGCGCGCTGTTCGGCGACTTCGAGGCGGTGCCCCGAGCGCAGCGAAACCACCTGTGGATGCAGTTCATGGACCCGGCCCGGCGGGAGATGTTCCCCGACTGGGAGCGAGGGATCCGGCTCGCCGTGGCGAAGTTCCGCGCCGACAGCGCCCGGCACCTCGGCGACCCGTCGTTCGAGGAGCTGATCGGGGCGCTCCGACAGGCAAGCCCGGAGTTCTGCAAAGCGTGGAAGCGTCACGAGGTCGCCCGCAGCGGCGAGGGTCGCAAGGAACTGGTCCACCCGGTGGCGGGCACGTTGGTGTTCGAGCACGCCGTGTTCAACCCACAGGAGGCACCCGAACAGCGGCTGATCCTGTACACGCCGCTCCCCGAGCAGGACACACCGGCGAAGCTGGCCGAGCTGATCGCGGCGGAGAACTACCGCGCCCCGCTGGCTCTCGTGCGCTGAGTACAGCACCGCGATGATCGTCGACTGCGCCCACTATCGCGACGGGCGGCGCCAGCACGACGGCCCGATGGTGCTCGACGAGGCCGCCGAGATCTGCAAGGGCGGCGACGAGGGCTTCATCTGGCTCGGCATGTTCGAGCCCAGCGAGGAGGAGCTCGCCGAAGTGCAGCGCCAGTTCGGACTCCACGACCTGGCGATCGAGGATGCCCAGAGCCTGCACTTCCGGCCCAAGCTCGAGCTCTACGACCACGGTCAGACGACGTTCGTGGTCCTGCGGACCGCCCGCTACGTCGACGAGACCGAAGAGGTCGAGTTCGGCGAGGTCAGCGTGTTCATCGGCAGGCAGTACTGCCTCGCGATTCGGCAGGGGACGGCCAGCGATCTGGGCGATGCCCGCCGTCGGCTCGAGGAGCGGCCGGACCTGTTGCGCCAGGGGCCGCTGTCGGCGCTGTGGGCGATCATGGACAAGGTCGTCGACGACTATTCGCCGGTGCTGCGCGGGCTCGAGACCGACCTCGAGGAACTCGAGGGGACGGTGTTCCAGGGCGACGTCGCACCGAGCGAGCGGATCTACAAGCTGCGGCGCGAGGTGACCGAGTTCTATCGGGCGGTCCATCCGCTGCTCGGGCCGATGGAGACGATCGTGCGGGGCACGCACGTGAACACCAGCCAGGAGCTGAAGCCGTTCTTCCGCGACGTCAACGACCACGTCAAGCTGGTCGAGGAGGAGATCGTCGCTCAGCGCGACCTCCTCGCCGTGATGCTTCAGGCGAACATGGCCGTGATCTCGGTGCAGCAGAACGAGATCGGAGTGCGCCAGAGCGAGGTCAACAAGCAGCTCACGATCGTTGCCACCGTGTTCCTGCCGCTGACCTTCATCACCGGCTTCTTCGGCATGAACTTCGGCTGGATGGTCGGCCACATCAGCTCGCTCTGGGTGTTCCTGGTGTTCGGCATCGGGAGCCTGATCGTCTCGCTGGTGGTGCTGTGGGCGTGGGCGCGCGCCCGCGGCTACCTCTGAGAACCGTCTCTTCGGTTTCTCTTCGGATCATTTTCTCTTCCTCTCGCAGTCCGGTGCTGGAGTGCCGCCCATGAGCACTCGAGCCGCAGTCAGACCCCCCAGTTCGCCGGCCCCACAACCGGCGCCGCCGACCCCGATCCGGGAGCGGCCGGCCCCGGTCGAGCACGAAACCGGTCCCCTCAAGCCCGCCGCCGAGGAGCGCATCACCGATTGCTTCGAGCTGCTCGACCATCGCACCCGCGGCCGCGCCACGAGCGAGCGGATGGCCCGCCGTGGCCCGCACCTCGCCTTCCAGGACGGGACCGAGACGCGGCTGATCGCGCTCGAGGACAAGATCACCCACGTCGGGCGGAGCATCACCTCCGACGTCCGGATCGAGGAGCACCGCGTCTCCCGCAGCCACGCGATCCTGGTCAAGCACGGCCGCTACGCGCGGGTGCTCGATAACCGAAGCTCCAACGGCACCTACGTCAACGGCCGTCGCATCGTCGCCACCAACCTCCGGCACGGCGACGTCATCTGCGTCGGCTCGGTGGCGATGCAGTACCTCGAGATCGACTGAGCCGCCCCGACGAGAGCCCGGAGCCTGTGGCTCCGAGGCCAGTCGGGGCCCGGGGGCGGCTACTCGGCGACGGGCTGCTTGGCGATGTCCCTCGCCACGAGCGCCGCGTACAGGCCGCCCCGCTCGAGCAGCTCCTCGTGCGTCCCGCGCTCGGCGATCCGGCCGCCGTCGAGCACGACGATCTGATCGGCATCGCGGACGGTCGATAGGCGGTGGGCGATCGTGATCGTGGTGCGTCCCTGCGCGAGCCGCTCGAGCTCGGCCTGCACCGCCGCCTCGGTCTGCGTGTCGAGCGAGCTCGTGGCCTCGTCGAGGACGAGCACGGGCGGGTTGCGCAACACGGTCCGGGCGATCGCCATCCGCTGCTTCTCACCGCCCGAGAAGCGGTAGCCGCGTTCACCGACGATCGTGTCGTAGCCCTCCGGCAGCGACGAGATCAGGTCGTGGATGCGTGCGGTCCTTGCCGCCTCCTCGACCTCGGCGTCGGTGGCCGTCGGTCGGGCGAAGCGGAGGTTCTCACGCACGCTGGCGTGAAACAGGTACGTCTCCTGCGAGACGACACCGACGGTTGCCGCGAGCGACTCGAGGCTGGCGTCGCGCACGTCGACGCCGTCGATCGTCACCCGCCCCTCCTGCGGCTCGTACAGACGCGCGACCAGGTAGCCGAGCGTCGTCTTGCCGGCACCGGTCTCGCCGACGATCGCCGTGCGCGTGCCGGCGGGCACGTCAAGATCGATTCCGCGCAGCGTCCATTGCTCGCTGCCGGCAGCCGTGTAGTGGAACGACACGTTCTCGAAGCGAACCTCGCCGAGCACCTCGCCCGGTCGCAGTTGCACGGGATGCTCGGACTCGACGATGTCGATCGGCAGGTCGAGATACTCGAAGATCCGGTCGAACAGCGCCAGCGAAGCCTCGACGTCGGCACCCGTGCCCAGCAGCGACTGGATCGGGAACAGCAGCCGCGTCTGCAGCGTGGTGAACGCGACCACGGTGCCGATCGAGAGCGAGTGGCCGACGAAGCTCTGGCCGGCGAGCCAGTAGATGATCGCCGGCTGGATCGCGAACGTCATCTGGATCGTCGACATCAGCCAGCGGCCCGCCATCCGGGAGCGGACCTCGAGGTCGGCGATGTCGTTCGACTCGTCCGTGAACCGGTCCGCGAGATCCCTGCCCCGGCCCATCGTCTTGCCGAGCATGATCCCGGACACCGACAGCGACTCGGCGACCAGGGCGCTCATGTCGGCGAGCCTGCGCTGCTGCTCGGTGGTGATCGTGCGACGCATCTTTCCCACGCGCCGCGTGAGCCACACGAACAGCGGCACGAACACGAGCGAGATCGCGGCCAACCGCCAGTCGAGCAAGCACATGGCGACGAGCGACGCGATGACCGTGGTCGCGTTCTGCGCGATCGTTGTCGCCGTGTTCGTGACGACGTTGTCGAGGCCGCCGATGTCGTTGGCGATCCGCGACTGCACCTCGCCGGTGCGCGTGCGCGTGAAAAAGGCCAGCGACATCTTTTGGAGGTGCCGGTAGACCGCGGCGCGCAGGTCGTGCATGACGCGTTGACCGACCTGGTTAGACAGATAGGTCTGCCACACGTTGAACGCCGCGGTGGCGATGGCGATGGCGATCATCGCGAGCACCAGCTCGGTCAGCAGCGTGCTGTTGTGCTCGAAGATCCCCTTGTCGAGCACGGCCCGCAGCAGGAACGGCTGCACCATCGCGAGCCCGGCGGAGAACACGATCATCGAGAGCACGACCGTGAGCCGGGCCCGGTAGGGCCGGAACAGAGCGAGGATCCGCTTCCCGTCGCGTTCGCGAGTCGGGTCCATCAGCGGCGGAGGTGGCTTGCGGCCCGAGCCGCCGCGCAGCGCGCGCATCGCGCCGGTCCCGGGCGTCCCGTGCGCTGCACCCATCCCTCGTCCTGTTGCACTCATTACTTGTTCATGATGGCAGCCGAAAACAATTCGCTGGGGAGCGAAACGTCACGGCGCTATCGTCTCTGAGGTGGACGGCGATGCTGACATCGCGGCCATCGGAGCGTTGATCGGCGACAAGGCGAGAGCCCGGATCCTGCTCGCGCTCGGGGATGGCCGCGCCCTACCGGCCAGCATGCTCTCCGATGAGGCCGGGGTCGCAGCGTCGACCGCCAGCTCGCATCTGGCCAAGCTCGTCGCCGGAGGCCTGATCAGCGTCGAGCGTCACGGCCGCCACCGCTACTTCCGCCTGTCCGGTCCCGAGGTCGGCGATCTGATCGAGGCGCTCGCCCGGCTCTCCCCGGCGGCGCCGGTGCGCTCGCTGCGCCAGGGTACGAACGCCCAGGCGCTGCGCTTCGCGCGCACGTGTTACGACCACCTGGCGGGCGTGCTCGGGACCACGCTGATGGCCGCGCTGCTCGACAGCGGTGCGCTGGCCGGCGGCGACGGCAGCTTCGATCCGTGGTCGATCGGCGACGACCGCCTCGCCTCGCCCGGCTTCGACGTCGACTACCGGCTGACCCAGACCGGGGCCGAGCGGATCCGCGCGTTCGGGATCGACCTCGCGGCGCTGCCGCCGCGGCGACCGCTGATCCGCTATTGCGTCGACTGGAGCGAGCAGCGCCACCACCTCGCGGGCTCGCTCGGCGCCGCGCTCACCGACCACATGTTCGCGCTCGGCTGGCTGAGCCGGCCCCGGCGCGGCCGCGCCGTCCAGGTCACCGACACGGGCTACGACGGCCTACGCGAGACGTTCGGGATCGAGCTGCCCTCGGCAGCCTGAACATCGCCCGCCGCAAGGCGGCGCCCAACCTGCCGCGGCCACCGCGCCGGCGCGTAATACTCCGCCCCATGGGAGATCGTTGGGACGGCCGTGAACCGCTGGCCCACGCACCCGCGCCCGCCCCGGGGCGCCAGGTCAGCCCTGCCACAGCGCTCGGCGGCAGCCCCTTTCCTCCGATCGCCGACTACGGCTTCCTGTCCGACTGCGAGACCGTCGCGCTGGTGGCACCCAGCGGCGCGGTGGAGTGGATGTGCCTGCCCCGCGTCGACTCGCCGAGCGTGTTCGGCTCGATGCTCGACCGCGACGCCGGTTCGTTCCGGCTCGGGCCGACCGCCGTCAACGTCCCGGCCTCGCGACGCTACCTGCCGGGCACGATGGTGCTCGAGACGAGCTGGTGGACCGG
>DASXOS010000185.1:0-21456 GCA_036494115.1 Solirubrobacteraceae bacterium
GGCGTCTCCCAGATGCAGGTGTCGCGCCTGCTGCGCAAGTCGCTGGCGCAGCTGCGCGAGCTCACCGCGGCGCGCTAACTCGCCCTGACGGCAGAAGGCGGCCGAGCGAGGAGGCCTCGCGCGACCGCCGGTTCAGCTGACCAGATCGGTCAGCGGATCACCATCTGCCATACCACCGCCTGCGCCCGGAACCGACCCCGGCTCCGGCACTCCCGATGAAGAAGCCGATCACCCACAAAACCAGGGCGATGACGAGCAGGATCCACAGGAAGTGAGCGGCGAACCCGAGTCCGCCGAACAGGGCGAGAATCAGCAGCAACACCAACAGCGCGACCATTCGGTCCTCCTTTTCCGATTTCTTCGGAACCTCCCTGCGGAAGAGATGTACCCGCTGTCACACGCGTTCAGTCGCCTGGGACGTCGGGAGCGGACCAACGGACGAGTCTGTCGAGGACCCAAGGGCTCCTACTGCTCAGCGTCCTGGATCACCCGCCGGGCCGCGTGCTGATCCCCGTGCGAGGCGTGCTCGATCAGCTCCTGCTCGGCCTGCTCGCCGCCTTCGGACTCTCCCTGGCCGGACTCGGCGAGCGGTCGCGCTGCTTCGTCGACATCCTCGACGGGCGGCGGCTCTGCGCTGGTTTCACCGCCGATCTGCCCGGCCTCCTCGGCCGCGAGATCGATCTGCTGTTGTTCTGTGTTTCGTTCTGGCATCGCCGCCTTGGCTACCCGGCGCCGTCCAGGGCAAACTCCGGCGGCACGTGCTCGGGCGGAGATCAGTAGGCTCGCGCCCATCGTGCAGAGCCCGTTCCGCCTAGATGTCCGCAATGAGGATTCGGGCACGGTCATCGGCATCGCCGGCGAACTCGACCTCGCCTCGAGCCCGGCGCTGGAGCAGAGCCTCGAGCGGGTCTTCGCGTCTGGGGCGCCGATCGTGATCCTCGACCTTCGCGAGCTCGACTTCATGGACTCCACTGGCCTGAGCGTGCTGATCCGGGCGCAGCAGACCGCGGAGGACGCCGAGCGAAAGCTGTGCCTGGTCAAGGGACCACCGCAGGTCCAGCGCCTGCTCAGCCTGACGGGGGTGGCCGATCGCTTGGCGGTTATCGACACCCCGGAGGACGCCCTCGGCGGAGGCTGATCGTGAGCTCGACGAGCTCACTTGGCGGAGCCGCCAACGGCGGCTGGAGCGCTGTCTACGGGGTCCTCGACCTGCTGGCGGAGGCTGTGACGATCCGCGATCGCGAGGGCAACATCGCCTACGCCAACCAGGCGGCGCTGGCGAGCATGGGCTTCGAGTCCTACGAGGATCTGAAGCGGCGCTCCTCGCGAGCGATCATGGACGACTACATCGTGCAGGACGAGCTCGGCAACCCGCTCGCGCTCGAGGACGTGCCATCGATGCGGCTGATGCAGGGGGCGACAGCCGAGCCGCTGGTGATGCGGACCGTTCACCGCGTCACGGGCGAGGTGAGCTGGCGCCGACTGAAGGCCACGCCGCTGCACGACGAGGCGGGTGAGTTGATCGCGGCGGTGACCGTGATCGAGGACGTGACCGCACTCAAGGCCACGGAGCTGCGGATGCGGGTGCTGGCCGAGTCGGGTCGAATCCTCGCGTCGTCACTGGACTATCAGCAGACCCTGCGCAACGTGGCCCGGATCGCCGTGCCGGCGATCGCCGATTGGTGCGCCGTCGACCTCGTCGACCCGCAGCTCAGGCGCGAGCACGTAGTGGCGTTCCACCAGGATCCGAGCAAGGTGGCGCTGGCGGAGGCGGCGCGCGAGCAGGAGCCCGAGCAGCTCGACCCGGACCGGGCGGCGGGCCAGGTGTTCGCCACCGGCGTCTCACAGCTCTACCCCGACGTGTCGGACGAGATGATCGCCGAGTCCGCCCGGGACGAGGCCCACCTCCAGCTGCTCCGTGCGCTCCAGATCCGCTCGGTCCTCATCGTTCCGCTGCGCGTCCCCACCCGCATCATCGGGGTGATGACACTGGTGACCGCCGAGTCACGCCGTCGCCTCACGCCGGAGGACCTCGAACTCGCGGAGCAACTCGGCCGGCGCGCCGCGGTGGCCACCGAGAACGCCCGGCTCGTGACCCAGCTCTCCGACGTATCCGAGACTCTCCAGCAGAGCCTTCTGCCCGACGAGCTCCCGCCCGTGGCCGGCTGGGAGCTCGCTGCGCTGTATCGGCCCGCCGGTCGTGACCAGCAGGTCGAAGTGGGCGGCGACTTCTACGACGTGTTCGACTCGGACCGGGACTGGTTCGCGATCATCGGCGACGTCACCGGCAAGGGGGTCGGCGCGGCGGCGCTGACCGCGCTGCTGCGTCACGGCTGCCGGTTTGCCGCTCGGTCGTCCCGCAGCCCCGCGGCGATCCTCGCCCAGCTCGACGATGAGCTGCGCAGCCGCTCGCGCGACTCGCTGTGCACGGCGCTGTGTATGCGCCTGCACGAGGATCGGGTCGTGCTCAGCAGCGGGGGCCATCCACCGCCCGTGGTGGTCAGCCGCGACGGCGAACTGCGCCGCCCGGTCCGCTCGAGCCCCCTGCTCGGGGCATTCGACGATGCCCGGTTCGCGGACCAGGAGGTCCCCGTCGGCCCCGGCGACACCGTGCTCCTCTACACCGACGGGGTGACCGAGACCCCCGGCAGCGACGATCGATTCGGGCTCGCTCGCCTCCAGGAGCTGGTTCGCGAGCATGCCCAGGATTCGCCGGCGCAGATCCTCGCGGCCCTGGACGCGGCCCTCGAGCAGTTCCAGCGTGGAGAGCACGCCGACGACATCGCCGCGCTGGCGTTGCGGGTCCGGGACTAAGCCAGCCGGTCTCCGTGGGCGAGTGACCGAGCGCTCAGCGGCGGTGGTCGATCATGACCACCCGCAGCATCTCGCCGCCCTCGGCCGGCTCAACCTCGAGCTCGTCAGAGAGGAGCACCAGCGGCGACTTCGACCGGCCGTTGTCCTCCTTGAGCAGCTCCGAGCTCCCGGCCTGGAACGGCCCGATCCGGAGCTCGAGGCGCCGGGGCGAGGCCTGGAGCGAGAACCCGATGCGGTCGCCGACGGCGGCCCGCGCGGCGTGGGCGGCGATCGAGTCTGTCACGAGATAGACGTCCGAGAAGCGGTCGAGCGAGAAGCGCGCGGTGGCCGCCAGCGCCCGAGCCAGCCGCCCGAGCACGGAGGCAAGCAGGGCGACCGGGGACAACGACACCACGGCGTCCCCCGAGAGGCGGCTGCTCCAGCCGTCCTCCGGCGCGGCTGACGCGGGCAGGCCGAACAGCGGCCGGCCGTTGCGGTGGGCCGGGAACAGCATCCGGACCTCGGTGCCACCGTCGTCCTTGCGCCGGAAGTCGGCCTGCTGGGAGAGCGCTTCCATCACCGGCAGCCCGACCCCCTGGATCCGATCCTCGACCGGTGCCAGTTCGGAGATGCCGATGCCCTCGTCGCGGATCACCGCTTCGAGCCCCTCGTCGGTGACCGAGAGCTCGATCGCCAGCGGCCCGGCCTCGCCGCCGTAGGCGTGCATGACGACGTTGTTGGCGGCCTCGCTGACGGCCGTCTTGAGATCGTCGAGCAGCTCGGCATCCATTGCCAGGAGCTCGGCAACGCCGCCCAGCATCCCGCGCACGAGCGTCAGGTTCTCAGGGATGCTCGGAAGCTCGAGGGTGATGATCGAGGGGGGGTCGCTCACCTCGATCACCTCAACCGTTCACGACGCTTCTGGTAGCCAAAACTGACGAATCCTCCGACTTCACATCCCACCGGCCATTGTCGCTGCACCCGCTCCTCCGAGCCTGACCGGGCGGGCGACAGCTACGCCCATTTCGTCAGCGGCACCGCAAATCGTATCCACCCGGCGCGATTGGCGCGCAGTCCCTACTCGCGAGGAACATTGGATGACACCACCCCGGCGCCTCATTTCTCATCAGGCACGGTAAGCACATCGGCTGCTACCCAAATCCGGTGAACCGAAACCGCCGTTGCCCCGTCGGCCCGAAACCAACCGGGATCTGCCCCCACAACGCGATCGCGCCCCGGAGAGGGGCGCGATCGGACCGCAGACAGAAACTCTCGTAGTCGAGAGCGCGAAAATCCTCGCTACGACCCTTCCTCGCCCTCGGTCAAATCGCGAAGCTGCGCGAGCGCGCGGCGGAGGATCCGCGACACCTGCATCTGGGAGACGCCGATCAGGTCGGCGATCTGCGTCTGGGTCAAGTCTTCGACGAAGCGGAGCTCGAGCACCCGGCGCTCGCGCGCCGATAGGTGGCGCGCCGCGGCGGCGATCGAGACGCTGGCCTCGACGTACTCGAACCGCTGGTCAGTTTCGCCGAACGCGTCCGCGAGCGTGCCCGACTCGCCCTCGCCATCTTCGCGGGGTGTGTCGAGCGATACCGTGTGGTGCGCGCCTGAGGTCTCGAGTGCTTCCAGCACGTCCTCGACGCCCATCTCGAGGAACTGGGCCAGATCGTGAACGCTCGGGGGGCGCCCCGTCTTGGCGGTCAGCTGCTGCTGAGCCTCCTCAACCTTCAACGCCGTCTCCTGGGCGCCGCGCGGAACGTGGACGGCCCAACCGAGGTCGCGGAAGTAGCGCTTCAGCTCGCCCAGAATCGTCGGCACAGCGAAGGAGGAGAACGCGGTGCCGCGCGACGGGTCGAACCTGTCGATCGCCTTCACCAGCCCGAGGCTGGCCACCTGCATCAGGTCATCGAATGGCTCGCGGGCGCCGCTGTACCGGCGGGCGAGCTTCCGTGCGAGAGGGAGGAACCGCTCAGTGAGCTCACCCCGCGCCCGGCTGTCGCCGTGACGCTGCCAGCGGACGAAGAGCTCGGCCGCATCGACTCGGGAGCCGAGGTCGGCCATCGACCTCGCCGCGTTGCGGTTACTTCGGAAGGTGGTCGCCGACTCCATTGAGTGTGTGTCTTCCCGATGTTGGAAACCATCAATCGCGCGCGCAGTCAGATATCTGACAAGCTGTTCAGCCGCCGAGACGCTTGCGCAGGTGCGCCTTCCCGGCTTCGGCCCCTTTCCGGCTCTCGGTCTGGGCGCGGCGGAAGAACTCAGCCAGGTCGGTGTCGCCGTCCCGCTCGGCGTCCTGGATGTAGCCCTCAAGCCGAAGCGTGTTGCTCATGCACTGCTCGGTGAACCAGATCAGGTTGTAGTCCTTGTCCTTGGTGCCGGTGATCTGCCCGGTCTCCTCGGCCGATGCGCCCATGGCTGGCTCCTTTCGGGGCGGTGTTTGGTGATGCGCTACCCGTTGGACGTGGCCGTACACGCGAGCGTGATCACGGTGCGCCACCGGGTAGGCCCGGCCGATGCGAATCGTCGTTCTGGGCGCCACCGGCAACGTCGGCACCAGTGTGCTCGAGGCGCTCGGATCCGAGCCTGAGGCGAGCGAGATCATCGGCGTCGCCCGCCGGCTTCCCGGTCGCTCGTACCCCCGCACGACGTTCGTCACCGCTGACATCACCAGCTCGGACCTCATCCCGCTCGTGCGCGGCGCGGACGTCGTCATCCATCTCGCCTGGCTGATCCAGCCCGGTCGTGACGAGCAGCTAACCCGGCGCGTCAACGTTGAGGGCACCGAACGCCTGCTGCGGGCTGTCGTTGAGGCCGGCGTCCCGTCGCTCGTGTACGCATCATCCGTCGGCGCATACTCGCCGGGGCCCAAGGACCGGCTGGTCGACGAGTCGTGGCCGACCGATGGAATCGCCACCTCGTTCTACGCGCGGCACAAGGCCGAGGTCGAGCGGATGCTCGACCGGGTCGAGCGCGAACGGCCCGATCTCCGGGTCGTGCGGATGCGTCCCGGGCTGATCTTCAAGCGCGAGGCGGGCAGCGAGATCCGGCGGCTGTTCGCAGGTCCCTTCGTGCCGCGTCAACTCGTGTCCCCCGCCCTGATCCCGGTCGTGCCCGACGTCCCGCGACTCCGCTTTCAGGCCGTCCACTCCCTGGATGTCGGCGATGCCTACCGCCGGGCCGCGATCAGCGACGCGCGCGGCGCGTTCAACCTGGCCGCCGACCCAGTGCTCGGCCCCGCCGAACTCGCGGAAGCGCTCGGTGCGCGCCGGATGAAGGTCCCGCCGCAGGTGCTCCGAACGCTCGCGGCGACGACGTTTGCGCTGCGGTTGCAGCCGACCGAGCCGGGCTGGGTCGATATGGCGTTGGCAGTGCCGCTGATGGACAGCACGCGCGCCCGGACCGAGCTCGGGTGGGAGCCCTCGCACAGCTCGACCGACGCCCTGCTCGAGTTGCTCGGTGGGATTCGCGATGGCGGCGGGATCGAGACCCCACCGCTGGCCTCGGGGACGGGCGGGCCGGCGCGGCTCCGCGAGCTGCTCACCGGCGTCGGCGCGCGTCCCTGACGCGGCGGACTCAGCCGACGTCGAAGAGCTGCTGAACGCGCTGGCGCGAGTCGTCGCGGGCGTCGTCGACCAGCAGCGCGATTCCGGTGCGGTACTTGCTGAGCGATATCGACTCGTGGCCGAGGGCGCGGAGCTCGCGGTCGGTGGGGCCCTCGCCATCCTCGCTCTTGCTCTCCACCACGACGAGCCCCGCCTTCAGCCGCGCCTGACCCCCGCCCGGACGGGTCAGCTCGATGCCTAGGTCGCAGGTCGTCCGCGCAGCGCCGGTCTCGGGCGCGAGCGTGACCCGGGTGAACGCCGTGCGCAGGCTCGCTCGGAGTGACCCGCCGGGAGGCTCGCAATCGGTGCCGTGGAGCGCGGCTCGCAGGCACTCGCGAGCCGCCTCGTCGAACTCGTCAGCGGCCACCGAGTGGTCGATCTGCCGCTTGTCGGTCTCCCCGTCGCCGCGCTTGATCTTGACCTCGAACACGCACTTGCCGGTGTCGCGATAGAGACGGGTTCGGGCCTTGAAGCGGGGCCGGCGGTCGTCGACGTGATCGTGAAAGCAGCGCAACTCAGGCGTGTCGAAGTACACGCTCTGGTATCCGAACTCCCGCCGCCCATCGATCTCGAGCACCTGGTGATCGGAGCGCAGCGCCCGCACCAGCTCGGCGAACGCGTCGCCGTCGATCACATATTTGTTGTCGACCCGTCGCTGCAGCGAGGCCCGCTCGTCGAGTTCCTCGAGCGAGATGCCCGGCAGTTCCATGTAGTCGTGTTCGGCTATGGCTTCAGCAGGATCTTGACCGCGCCGTCCTGCTTCTTCTGAAAGATCTCATACGCGTGCGGCGCCTCGTCGAGCGGGAGCTGATGCGTGGCCAGATCCTCGACACCCAGCGGGTCACCGTCGCCTTGGAGCAGCGGCATGATGTCGTCGATCCAGCGCTTCACGTTGGCCTGCCCCATTCGCAGCTGGACCTGCTTGTCGAACAGGTCCATCATCGGCATTGGGTCGGCCTCGCCGCCGTAGACGCCGCTCAGCGAGATCGTCCCGCCACGCCGCACGGCGTCGATCGCGGTGTGCAGAACGCTCAGCCGGTCGACACCCGCGCGTTCCATGAACTTCTCGGTGACTTGGTCGGGCAGGAGCGCGGCCAGCTGGTGGGCGAGCTTCCCGAACGGGGAGCCGTGGGCCTCCATCCCGACGGCGTCGATCACCGAGTCGGGCCCGCGGCCGGCGGTGTCGGAGCGAAGCGCGGCGGCCACGTCCTCTTGGGCGCGGAGGTCGATCGTCTGGACACCGTACTTCTGCGCGAGGGTCAGGCGCTCGTCGACAAGATCGATTCCGAACACGGTGCCGGCGCCGCGGTTCAGCGCGATCCGGCAGCACATCTGACCGATCGGGCCCAGCCCGAATACGGCGACCGTCCCGCCCTCCGGGATCCCCGCGTACTCGACCGCCTGCCACGCCGTCGGCAGCACGTCGGACAGGTATACGAAGCGCTCATCCGAGGGACCTTCCGGAACCTTGATCGGCCCGAACTGCGCCTGCGGGACGCGCAGCAGCTCGGCTTGGCCGCCGGGCACCTGCCCGTACAGCTTCGTGTAGCCGAACAACGCCGCGCCCTTGTCGTACTCGCGGACCTGCGTGGTCTCGCACTGCGAGTAGAGCTTCTGGTCGCACATGTAGCAGTGCCCGCACGAGATGTTGAACGGGATCACCACGCGATCGCCACGTTTGATGTGGGTGACCTCCGAACCGACCTCCTCGACGATGCCCATCGGCTCGTGCCCGAGGATGTCGCCCTCGTCGATGAATGCGGCCATCACCTCGTAGAGGTGGAGGTCCGAGCCGCAGATTCCGGTCGAGGTGACCCGCACCAGCGCGTCGGTCGGCTGCTCGATCGTTGGATCGGGGACGTTGTCGACGCGCACGTCGCGCCGACCGTGAAATGTCACTGCCTTCATCAGTTTCTCCTTGTCCTTGGTCGGTGCGCGGGCGCGCGGGTCAGCGCGCGCCGACCCCCTGCTCCTGCAGGGAGGCGTCGAGCGCGTTCGGGAACTGCTCGTGGATGCGATCGGCAGCGTCTCGCTCCTGCGCGAGAATGCGCGCGGCGATCGCCTCGGTCTCGCCGTCGCCGGCCCGGGTGGCGACGCGCCGCAGCAGCTCGTAGCCCCCAATCTCGAGGTGCTCGAATGCGAACGCAAACCCCGCGAGCTTCGCGGGCGTGTCCGGCTGGGCGGCGAAGAACGCGCCCCAGTTGAGCGCTCCGAGCCGGAGCGCGGCGTCCTTGAGCTTCGAGGGCGAGGAGCCGTGGGCCTCGAGCGCCTGCTCGACGAGCTGCCGGTGCTCCTCGGTCTCGGCCAGGTGGTTCTCGTAGATTGCCGACAGGGACGCGGGCCCCGCCACCTTGCTCCCGCGCTTCAGCAGCTCGGTCGCCTGCGCCTCGAGCGCATGGGCGTCGGCGAGGTACTTGTCGAGCTGCTCACGCAGGTCACCCGGGTTCAGGTCCCGCAGCGACGCCTCGGCGGCGCGGTCGAAGTTCCCGGCCAGCCGCTCCGCCATTGCCTGTTCCTCGGCCCGGATGCGGCGCGCCACCTCCGCGGTCTCCTCGTCGCCAGCCTGCTCGGCGACGCCGATCAGCAGGTCGTAGGCGGCGAGCTCCATGTGCTCGTAGGAGAAGGCGTGCGCGACGAGCTTTCCCGCCGTGTCGGGCTGGGCCTTCGCGAACAGGACGAAGCCCTTCCCCGTCGCCGCACCGGCGCTGTCCTTGAGCGTGGAGGGGCTCGCACCGCGTGCCTCGAGTCGCTCCCGGATGAGCTGTTCGTGGCCCTCGGTCTCGGCCAGGTGAGCGGCGAAGATGGCGGCCAGCGCTTCATCTCCGGCGATGTCCGGCGCGGCGCGCATCTGCGCGAGCGCCTGCACTTCGATCGAGTGCACGTCGGTCAGGTATTTCGTCAGCTGCTCATCGATGTTGGTTGGCGTCATCGGCTTCTCCCAAAGGTTTTCGAGAGCCTCACCCGGGCCGTGGGCGTTGAAACGAGCGCTCGGCGGGTAACGCGCAGGGCATGCCGCGTTCGATCTGGAACGGAACGATCACGTTCGCGCTGATCGCCGTGCCCGTGAAAGTGCACTCGGCGATCGAGGACGAAACCGTCCACTTCCACCAGGTCCACGCGAAGGACGGAGCCCCGATCAAGCACAAGCGCATCTGCTCAAAGGAGGGCAAGGAGGTTCCCTACAAGGAGGTGGCCAAGGGCTACGAGGTGCGCGGCAGCGAGTACGTCCTGCTCAGCCAGGACGAGATCAATGCGGCGGCTGGTGAGCAGGCGCACCGGATCGAGCTCGACGAGTTCGTCTGCCAGACCGACGTCGATCCGGTCTTCTACGACCGGACCTACTACCTGGGGACGCGCGAGGATGGAGAAGACGCCTACCGGCTGCTGCACGACGCGCTGGCGCGCACGGACCGTGCCGGGATCGGGCGCTGGGTCTTCCACAACCGCGAGTACCTGGTGGCGATCCGCAGTCTCGACGGCGTGATCGCGCTGCACACGATGCGGTTCGCCGACGAGCTCGTGCCGGCCAAGGACATGGACGTGCCGCGCCCGAGCCGCAAACCGACCGACCGGGAGCTCAAGATGGCGACCGCGCTGGTCGACTCGCTCCACGACGACTTCGATCCGTCGGCGTTCCGCGACACCTACCGCAAGCGCGTCCTCGACCTGATCGCGAGTAAGGCAAAGGGCGAAGAGATCGATCTGCCGGAGCCCGAGGAGCCAGAACAGACCGGGGACCTCATCGCGGCCCTCGAGGCCAGCATCAAGAATGGCTCCAGCAGATCGAAGCGGGCGAAGCGGCCGAGCTCAGGCAACTCGCAGCGCAAGAGCTCTTCGAAGACGGGACGCAAGAGCGCAGGGAAGGCGAAACGCTGATGGCGCGCGCGCTGTGGAGCGGATCGCTCAGCTTTGGGCTCGTCAATGTGCCGGTCGAGATCTACACGGCGGTGCGCGACCTGGACATGCACTTCCGTCAGCTCCACGAGAAGGACGGGGCCCCGATCGAGGTCCAGCGCTGGTGCGCCAAGGAGGACGTGGAGGTCCCCTACGAGGAGATCACCCACAGCTACGAGCTCGACGACGGTGGTCAGGTGATCGTCGACGACGACGAGCTCGAGGCGATCGAACCGCGACGGACGCGCACGATCGAGATCGAGCAGTTCGTCGACCTCGCCGACGTCGACCCGATCTACTTCGACCACCCCTACTTCCTCGTGCCCTCCTCGAGCGATGACGGCGCTGCGCGGGCCTACCGCCTGCTCGTCGACGTGATGACCAAGACCCAGCGAGCCGCGCTCGGCCGCTTCGTGATGCGGGCCAAGGAATACCTGGCGATCGTGCGCGTCCGCGACGGCGTGCTTACGCTGACCACGATGGTGTTCGCGTCGGCAGTGCGGCCGACCAAGGACGTTGACGCGGCGACCCAGAAAGCCCACAAGGCGACGCGCAAGCAGCTCGATGCCGCCGTGGCGGTGATCGAGGAGCTCTCGACCGACTGGGACCCCTCCAGCTACAAGGATCGCTACCGGGCGCGGCTGAAGCGCGTCGTCGACCGCAAGCGCAAGGGACAGACGATCAAGGCTCCGGAGCCGCCGCAGGAGCCCGAGGAGGCCCCGGACCTGATGGCCGCGCTCGAGCAGACGCTCGCGGACATGCGTGGCTCCGGCGGCGATGGCAAGAAGTCATCGGACAAGCGACAACGACAGGAGGCGTAATGCACGATCAGCCGGAGCGCGAAGAGCGCTCGAAAGGCCCGGAGGACGAGGAGCGCGACCAGGATCCCGCGCCGACGCAGGCGTCAGACGCCGAGCGAGTCACCGGAGAGCAGTCTGCCGAACTCGAAGACGAGCCCGGCTCCGCCTCCCGTGACCCGCAACGCCAGAGTGATTAGTACGGCTTGACCCGCTCGAGGGTTTCTTCGCCCTCACGCACAATGCGCTCGTCAGCCGCGGGGCTGCTCGGCGCCGGGTTGCTGGCCGGCTTCACTTCGCCGCGCCGATCGTCGCGACCGCGACGTACGGCGGATTCGGCCGTCGTGAAATGGCCCTCTTCTGTGGTGTCTCGGTCGGTTGCCATGTGGTCAGCCTTACCACGAGCCCGAGACCCAAACGTCGGGTTGCCGACCGAGGTGAGTGCGGGGGCTCAGCCGGCCTTGCGGGTCTGCGCCGCGCAGCGGTCGCAGATGCAGTGCCACCCGTGGACCGGAGGAACGTCGAGCCCGCTCATCGCGGGATGACGCTGCTGACCGCGGGCGCGGCCGGGGCGGGCGGCCGTACCCAGGGGCGCGGTGGGCCTGGTGCGGCGGGAGGTGACTGCTCGGAAGGGAAACCAGGACATATCGGAACCACCTGAACGTTATTTGGTTCCTCGGCAGAAACCTTGCATTTCTGAAGGGTCCGGTACTGAGAAATCCGTCACTCAGCGCCTGGGGACCCGGTTTCCCCGAGACGATGACGTGGGCTCCAATACCCGTTTCCCGCAACAATCATGCCCATGGCAACCGGAGGAAAGGTCCTGGCCGGCCGCTACCAGCTGGGCGAGGTGATCGGCCGCGGCGGGATGAGCACCGTTTACCGCGCCGAGGATCTGCGCCTGGAGCGCACCGTGGCGGTCAAGGTGATGTCGGCGGCTCTGGCCGAGCAGGACCCGGTCTCGATCAGGCGGTTCGAGCGCGAGGCCCGGGCGGCAGCGTCGCTCAGCCATCCTGGAATCGCCACGGTCTACGACACCGGCGTCGAAGGCGACAGCCGCTACATCGTGATGGAGCTCGCCCCTGGGCGAAGCCTGCAGGAGATCATCCAGGAGGAGGCGCCGCTGCCGCCGGCGCGGGCCGCCGAGATCGCGGCGAAGGTGGCCGACGTGCTCAGCGTGGCGCATTCCGCCGGGATCGTGCACCGGGATATCAAGCCGGGGAACGTCATGGTCGCCCCGAGCGGCGCGGTCAAGGTGCTCGACTTCGGGATCGCCCGGGCGACCGGCGGCGCCACGCTCACCCAGGTCCACTCGGTCGTCGGGACCGTCGCGTTCATGTCGCCCGAGCAGGCCATGGGGGAGCCGACCGACGCGCGCTCGGACATCTACTCGCTCGGCTGCGTCCTGTACACGATGCTCGCCGGCCAGCCGCCATTCATGGCCGAGATGACGGCGGCCGTGCTCCACCAGCACGCGAGCGTCCCGGCGCGACCGCTGCACGAGGTCGCGCCGACTGTGCCACCGGCACTCGACGCGCTGGTGATGAAGATGCTGGCCAAGGGCCCGGCGCAGCGCCCCCAGACCGCCGCCGAGGTCCGCGACCAGCTGCGCGCCTCGCTCGACCCCACCGCGGCCACGATGGCGATCGCCCCACCGCCGGCGCTCGAGCCGACGCAGATCGCGCCCGCGCGGCCGTCCCCTGCGGCGGCAGCGGGCCTGGCCGCCGCGTCGGCGGCCGAGCCTCCGCCCACCCGACCCGGTGGGCGGACGGGGCCACCACCGACTTCAGCAGGCGGCCGCACCAGCGGGCGGGCGGGGCCGCCACCGGCTTCACAGGGCGGCCGCCCGGGGCGGGGCCTGGCGATCGCGGCGCTCGTGCTGCTGCTGGCGGTGATCGCCGTGGTCGCGGCCATTGCGCTCGCCTCTGGCGGCGGCTCGTCGGGCACCAACACCGGCACGACGACCCCGCCCACGACCACGCATCCGCCGACCACCACGCCCCAGACGAGCGCCCCGACGACGACTCCCACGACCACCACCACCACTCCCACCACGACGACCACGACCACCACCACCACCACGACGCCGACCGCCACCACCCCGACGACGACCGTGCCGCCGACCGGCGGAACCCCGCCGGGCCAGGGCGGGACCCCGCCGGGACAGAGCGGAACCGGGCCCGGTCAAGGGAACAATTCGGGTTGAGCGCGCCCGTCGCTTCTACCGCCTGATTTCGCTTCTACCGCCTGATTTCGCTTCTACCGTGTACCTATGACGGCGGACGAGTTCGAGCTCGTCGAGTTCGACGAGATGACCGCGGGCCGGCGCGCCCAACTCGAGCGCGACGAGATCGACCCGTTCGACTCGGCTCGTTCGACCCTGCAGTGGCGCCCCAAGGACCGGCACGTCGCCCTGCGCGGCCCCGATGGTCGGCTGGCCGCCTCGGTGGGCATGGTCGATGTCGAGGTCGACCCGCCGGACGGAGAGCGGCTGCGGGTGTTGGGTATCGGTGGCGTGATCGTGGCTGCGCCGTATCGAGGGCAGGGCCTGGCTCGTGCTCTGTTGACCGAGGTGTTCGGACAAGGAGAGCGAGCCGGAGCAGACGGGTTTCTCCTGTTCTGCCACCGTGACAGGGCCGGGCTCTACGAGCGCGTCGGGTTCACCGAGATCGCTCCGCCGATGATCGTGAGGCAGCCCGGCGGGGAGGCCGAGATGCCGCTGGTCTCGATGTGGCGCGGCGTCCGGGAGGACGCGTCGCCTCCGCCGGGTCGGCTGCGCTTGCTCAGCCTCCCGTTCTGATTCCGCGACAATCCGGCGCGTGGCCGTGAAGAGGGAACCGGGGATCGCAGAGTCCCCACCGCGCCGCTATGCCGGCAAGTCCCTCGAGGAGCGCCGCGGCGACCAGCACGAGCGTCTCATCGCAGCGGCCCGCGACGTGTTCGCCCGGCGCGGATTCGCCGCCGCCGGGATCGACGAGATCGTGGCGGAGGCGCGCGTCTCGCGCAGCTCGTTCTACTCGTTCTTCGCCAACAAGGAGCAGTGCCTGCTCGCGGTGTTGGAGGCGGGGACCCGCCGGATCGGGCTCGCCCTACTCGAGGTCGCCGCCCAGCCCCTCGACCCACCCGACCGGATCCGCGCCGAGATCACAGTGCTCGCCGAGCAGTTCGCCGCGGACCCCGCGATGGCGCGCGTGCTCCTGATCGAAGCCGTGGGCGCCACCCCTGACGTCGAGCGCGCCCGCGCCGCCGCGCGCCAGGCCGCGGCCGACATGATCGAGGCCCAGCTCCGCGAGTACCCCGAGTGGCGCTGCCGCTCGGCCCAAGAGCGCTCGGTCGTCGCGCTGACCACGATGGCCGCGATCGCCGAGTCGTTCAGCCACCTGATCGCCACCGGCCGGATCGACCAGTGGCGAACGATCGTGGGGCCCGTCAGCGCCTACGTGGCGCGGGGGCTGGGCGCTACTGGCGAGCTCTGAGGCGGAGACCGGCGGCTTCGAGGGGGAGTCCTGGCGCGGCCGTGGTACGACCGTAACCCGACAATTCCCGCCTGCCGGCGGGCGAGCGTCGAACTAGGTACGTCATCGAGCAATAGCTCGTCGCTCGCCTTCGCGCCCGCCGGCATTGTCGAGCTGTGGTCGTGAAAACCCGTCTCGCCACCACCCACACCTGAATCGTGTACGTGTACGTTCTAGTATTGTTTCAGTCCATCGTGGCGAGATGGCGACGGATCGGACTGGCGGGGCTCCTGTGCGCAGCGGCGGCGCCGGCGGGGCCCGCCACGGCATCCGCGTTCAGGCCGTACATGGACTCGCCGGTCAACCTCTCGACGAACAAGTTCACGTTCGGGCAGGCGCCGGTGTTCATGCCCGACGGGCGGGTCGTCGTCAGCGACGACTTCGGGAATAGCCCGTACAACAACCAGACCTACGTCGCCAACCGGGACGGCTCGGGGATCAAGTGCCTGACCTGCGAGTTGCCGAGCGAGAATCTGGTCCCCGCCGTGCGGCCGCAGGGCGACTGGATTCTGTTCCACTCGTGGCAGGGCCACACCATCACGCTTGGGGCGGCCGGCTATGGCGGGATCGGCTCGCAGCTGTACGCCATGCGCTCGGATGGCTCGGATGTGACAAAGCTGTACGCCGATCCGGCCGTGCAGAACGGTGAAGGGACCGACGACTACCACGCGTACTGGTCACCGGACGGCAAGCGGATCGTCTGGACCCACTTCAACGGCAACATCATCAACGGCGGCGGACAGGGTCGCTGGGACGTGCGCGTCGCCGACTTCGTGGTCAAGAACGGCAAGCCGTCGCTGACCAACGTACGGGTGGTCCGCCCCGCCAACGGGCACTGGTACGAGACGCAATGGTGGGCGCCGGACGGCAGCGGCTTCCTCTACACCGAGAGCTACGGCACGGCGATCGACACCGAGCTGTTCTACTGCCGCCTGCCGAAGAGCGGGCCGTGCCAGTCGACCCAGCTGACGGACACACCCGCCTGGAACGAGCAGGCGCTGTTCACGCCCGACATGAAGGACGTGATCTTCATGTCGAGCCGCGACCATCCCGGCTTTCTCAACACGTGGATCACGCTCGCGCGCGAGCTCGGTCTGACCAGCAGCTACGACAACTTCCTGATCCTTCCGATCTTCGATCTCGGCTACATGCAGCCGGTCGCCGGCGAGGCCACCGACCTGTACGAGGAGAACCTGCAGACGCACGCCGTACGCCGGCTGACGACGGACGGCGACCAGGGATGGGTGACGCCGGAGTTCAGCTGGACCCCGAACGGCAAGGAGCTGTTCTGGACCGAAAACCGGCTGCCGCCCGGGCTCGCCGTGCGGCTTCCGCTCAGCGCCGTCAGCCAGGTCCAGCAGACCCTCTCCTACCTGGAGCACCCGGATGTCAACGTCAAGCAGCTCGCCGCCGCGAACCTCGTCAACACCGTGCTGCCGGTGCAGCAGCAGACGCGGATCATGACCTTCCCGGGGACATGTGCGCCGCCGAAGGCGCTCACCTTCAGTCTGCGCCACGCCAGGAATGCGCGGGTTACCGAGGTCCAAGCGTGGCTCGACGGCCACCGGGTCGCATCCCGCCGGGGTCACAACCTGCGCCGCGTCCAGGTCACGCGGCCGCTCGAGCAGCAATTCACGGTCAAGCTCGTGACGGTCCAGAGCGCCGGCAAGCGCACCGCCACCGAGCACCCGTTCACCGGCATGGGCTGCTATCCCGGCCGCGTCACCCGCTGACGACTCGGCGCTCGCGGCTTATGCTCGCACGGCGCGATGTCCATCGTCTACCGCCTCATGTACCTGGTGGGGTTCACCCAATGGGATGACGAGCGGGTCTGTCCGTCCGCGCACGGCACGGTTACGTCCGCGGCGTCAGCGAGCTCGCGGGACCGGGCGCCAGGCTGGTGCTGATGTGCTTCGCGCGCAACCGCAAGCTCGGCGGACCAATCGGGGTTGACCAGTCCGAGATCGAAGGCCGCTTCGGTGGCGGGTGGGAGCTCGTCTCGGCGCAGCCGGACACGGCGCCGCCGCCTCCTGGCCCGATGCGGGGCGTGCCACGGACCTGGTACCAGCTGGCCCGGCGCGCGTAAGCTGGCCCTGATGGAAAGGGAGACGCGGCTCGTCCACGGAAGCCTGCCGCCGCTCGACAGAGCGACGATCCATCCGTTCGTCGACGGGACGCCAGGTCCGGTCTACTACCAGCGCGCCGGCCACCCGGTCGGGCTCGAGGCCGAGCGCCTCCTCGGCGAGCTCGAGGGCGGGCAGTCGCTGCTGTTCCCGTCCGGCTCGGGCGCGACCACCGCGCTGGCGCTCGCGATGCTCGGGCCTGGCGCCCGGGTGGCGATCGCCGACGGCGGCTATTGGGGCACGGTCGGCCTGCTCCGCGGGCAGCTGGGCCGCTGGGGGCTTAAGGTCGAGATCTTCGACCAGACCGGGCCACCTCCACCCGCGGACCTGGTGTGGATCGAGCCGTGCGCGAATCCGCTGCTGAGCTTCCCCGACCTCGACGCCTCGATCGAGGCGGCCCACCGCGCCGGCGCCCAGGTGGTCGTCGACAACACGGTGCTCAGCCCTACGCTGCTGCGCCCGCTCGAGCATGGCGCCGACTTTGTGCTGCACAGCGCGACCAAGATTCTCGGCGGTCATCACGACACTCTGCTGGGAGTGGTCAGCTGTGCTCGGGCCGAGGACCACGCCCAACTCGCGGCGTTCCGCTCCGCCTCGGGGATCGTCGCCGCTCCCGACGCCGCGTGGCTGCTGCTCCGCGGGATGAAGACGCTGGCGCTCCGCGCCGAACGTCAGTCGGCGAGCGCGCTCGACCTGGCCGGACGGCTGGCTCAGCACCCGGCCGTGCAGCGGGTGCGCTACCCGGGGCTCGGCGATCCGGTCGCCGCGCGTTACGTGACCGCGTTTGGACCGCTGCTCTCGTTCGACGTCGCCGGCCCCGAAGCGGCCCTGGTGGTGGAGCGCTCACTGCAAGTGATCGAGAACGCCACCAGCCTCGGAGGCGTCGCCTCGACGCTCGAGGCGCGGGCCCGCTGGGAGGGCGAGCGGGTGCCGCCGGGCCTGCTGCGGCTGAGCGTTGGACTCGAGGACGTCGAGGATTTGTGGGCCGACCTGGCCCAAGCCCTCGAGCGCGCGGCGAGCGAGGCGGCGTGACCGGTCTCACCTACGACGAGATCGGGCGCACCTACTCCGCGACGCGGCATCCCGACCCCCGGATCGCAACCGCGCTCTGGCAGGCGCTCGGGGACGCGCGGAGCGTCCTGAACGTCGGCGCCGGCGCCGGCTCCTACGAGCCGACCGACCGTGAACTCGTCGCCATCGAGCCTTCGCCGGTGATGATCGGTCAGCGGCCAGAGGGTGCCGCGCCGGTCGTGCAGGCTCGGGCCGAGGAGCTGCCGTTCGCGGACGACAGCTTCGACGTTGCCATGGCCGTGCTGAGCGACCACCACTGGAGCGATCGGCGCCGCGGGTTCGCGGAGCTGCGCCGCGTGGCCCGTCGGCGCGTGGTGCTGTTCAACGCTGATCCCGGAGAGTTCGACCTGTTCTGGCTGAGCCGCGAGTACCTGCCCGGCTTCCTTAAGCTGGCTCCCGAGCGCTACCGCGAGCCCGGCGCCTGGGAGCGGGAGCTCCGGGAGGCGTTCGGGACGGTCGAGCTCGTCGCGGTGCCGATCCCGCACGACTGCTGCGACGGGTTCTATGGGTCGTTCTGGCGCCGCCCGGAGGCGTACCTCGAGCCCGCCGTCCGCGCCGGGATCTCGGTGTTCGCGCAGCTCGGCGCAGATGAGGTCGACTCCGGGGTCGAGGCGCTGCGCCGCGACCTCGCCTCAGGCGCGTGGCACGAGCGCCACCGCGACCTGCTCGAGCTCGATGAGCTTCACCTCGGCTACTACATCGCGATCGGAGCATGCGGTGGCGGATGAGAGGCGCAACGTCCTCGGTGGCGCGCTCGAGACGTGCAGCCTGAAGCCGCTCACGGGCTTCTACCGGGACGGCTCCTGCCGCACAGGTCCAGCCGACCTCGGCAGCCACACGATCTGCGCGGTGGTCAGCGCCGAGTTCCTCGAGTACCAGCGCAGCATCGGGAACGACCTGAGCACGCCGATCCCGCAGTACGACTTCCCGGGGCTGGTGCCGGGGGACCGCTGGTGCGTGACCGCGGTCAATTGGCTGCGCTCACACGAGGACGGCGCGGCGGCGTTCGTGGTGCTGGCCGCGACGCACGCGCGCGCGCTCGACATCGTGCCGCTCGAGGTGCTCGAGCAGTACGCGGTCGACGTCCCGAGCGACCCCGGGGCCCTCGGCGGGTAGCGCGGGCGCCCCGGGGAGACTCGGGATCGGGTCGACCTCGCGGCGCTCAGCGGGCGTCGTGGAAGATCACGCCGAGCGCGGTGCGCTCACCCCGGGTCACGGTGGCGACGCCGTGGCGCATGCCGATCCGGTGGTAGCCGTTCGCACCTCGGTTCGGCCGCTCTCGCGTCGGAAAGATCACGAACGCGCCCTGGGGCGGCGCGAGGACGTGGGCGCGGCTCTGGGCGCGTGGACGCTGTTCGAGCAGGACGAACTCGCCGCCGTCGAAGTCCTCGCCCCGCCGCGACAGGACCGTGAGCACCTGGAACGGGAAGAACACCTCGCCGTACAGGTCTTGGTGTAGCGCGTTCCAGTCCCCTTCGCGGTAGCGCAGGATCAGCGGCGTCGGCCTGGTCTGGCCGGCGGCTCGGCAGCGCGCGAGCAGCTCCTCGTGGGTCTCCGGGAAGGTCGGGTTCTCACCCCGGAGGAGCCCGGCCCAGCGGTTGGCGACCTGCGACAGGCGGGGATAGAAGGCGGCGCGCAGATCCTGGATGACCGCGGGCAGGGGATGATCGAAGTAGCGGTAGCGGCCGTCGCCGAAGCGGTGGCGCGCCATGTCGATCGTCGAGCGGAACCGCCCCTCGTCGAACAGATTTGCAATTTCGCCGCACTCGGGCCCGCTCAGGAGCTGGGGGGTGACGGCGTGTCCGGTGCTGTCGAGCCGCGCTGTGATCTCGGCCCAGTCGAGCGCATCGACGCGCTCCGCGATGCCGGCATGTGTGGCAATAGCGGTCATACGTATGGAACGTCCCGCCGGCGTCTGCTGTGAGATCCGGCGTTCTGCGTGCCCGTTCGCTCAGCTCTTCGAGCGATCGGCGTTCCGTCGCGCCTCGCGCCGCTCCCGTCGCTGCTCCTCGCGCGCGGCCCTGACCGCGTTCGAGCGCCGAGCCGCGACTCCCTTCGGGGCTGGGCTGGCTGAAACGCCGGGGGCCGTGTACACCCGCCGCACCTCTGCGCTCTGGCAATTCGGGCATGGAGCAGACGCGCCCACGGCGGCGACCGCGTCGTAGGTCTCACCGCAGGCGTCGCAGGCGAAGCTGTACAGGGGCACAGCGCGGATCTTAGGCCTGCCGCAGGTGCCGAAGCGCTCGCCGGCGGAGGATCCCGATCGAGACGAGCAGCCAGGCGAGACCGACGCACACCATCACCACCTGCACCCACGTGCTCGCGCCCAGTAGCGCGTGGCCAAACCAGTAGTACTCGAGCGCGTTGAGCAGCGCCCAGGCCAGCGCCGCCGCCGCGCTGATCGGCAGAAACCGCCTGAGCGTCATCCCGCTGGCGCCAGCGAGCAGTCCGGCGACGTTGCGTACTCCGCTGATGAATCGCCCGATGAACAGCCACGCGCCGCCGTGCTCGGCGAACACCGAGCGCAGCCGTTGCACGCGCTCGGGGCTCTGCCTCAGCCGGCCGCCGACCCGGACCAGCAGCGGCTCGCCGCCCCACCGGCCGAGCGCGTATCCCGCCGTCGTTCCGGCAAGCGCTCCGAGCGCACCCGCTGCGACGACGCCCGCGATCGGCAGCCCGTGCGCAGTGGCCGCGTAGAGGGCTGCGGCAATCAGTGCCGTCGTCCCCGGCACCGGCAAGCCGAGCGCCTGCAATGCGGTGGCCAGGAACACCAGCAGGCAGCCGTACTCGTGGACCAGGTGCTGTATCTCGTGCGACCCCACCGTCACAGTGTGACGAACGGATTACCCTCTGGGAGACTATGGACCGGAGACTGCTGCTGGGGATCGCGGCGGCGGTGACTGCGCTCGGGGGCATTTGGGGGCAGGCCGCCGCGGCGGTTCCGGCCTGGACCACGTACCGGCACGACGCGGCGCGCAGCGGCAACGATCCGGATAGCACGAGTCCGGTGACGCCGTCGCAAGCGTGGCAGACCCCCGCGCTCGACGGCGAGGTGTTCGGCGAGCCGCTCGTGTACGGGCCCTACGTCTACGTGGCCACAGAGAACGACTCTGTCTACAAGCTGGACGCCGCGACCGGCGGTGTGGTGTGGTCGAAGCACCTGGCCACGCCCGAGCCCTCCACCCTCGCGCCGTGCGGCGACATCTCGCCGTCGATCGGCATCACGAGCACGCCGGTCATCGACCCGGCGACGGATCGGATCTACGCCGTCGGCGCCGTCTTCGCAGCGGGCGCGGTCCACCACGCGCTGTTCGCGCTCGATCTCGGTTCGGGGGCAGCGGTGGCGGGCTATCCGATGTTGGTCGATCCCCACTTACCCGCGGGGGGAGCCACCGTCAACCAGCTCCAGCGACCAGGGCTCGCGCTCACCGGCGGACGCATCTTGATCGGCTACGGCGGGAACGACGGCGATTGCAAGACCTACTGGGGGTGGGTGGTCTCGGCTCCGACGGATGGGACGACCAAGCTCTCTTCCTTCCAGGTCGACCCCGGCAGCCAGGAGGGCGCGATCTGGGCGGGAGGTAATGCCCCATCGGTGGATTCGGCCGGCAACGTGTTCGTGGCCACCGGGAACGGGCGGGGCACGTCGAACCCCGACTAC
>DASXOS010000186.1:0-9746 GCA_036494115.1 Solirubrobacteraceae bacterium
ATCAATCTCGGCATCATCAACTTGAAGGGCAACTCGCTGCTCGTGCCGGCGTTCATCATCGGCATCGTCTACGTGCCCTACGTGGCCAAGCCCGTGCGCGGCCAGGTGCTCGGGCTGCGCGAGAAGGACTTCATCGATGCCGCCCGCGTCCAGGGCTTCGGGCCGGTGCGGATCATGGTCTCGGAGATCCTGCCCAACCTCGCCTCGACGATCCTCGTCTTCATCCCGCTGATCCTGGCCAACGCGATCCTGCTCGAAGCAGGTCTGTCCTATCTCGGTGCCGGCGTGCAGCCGCCGAACCCCTCGTGGGGGACGATGATCTCCGACGGGATCAGGACGATCCCGGCGGCGTTCCACAACGTGCTCGTGCCCGGGATCATGCTGGTGCTGACCGTGATGTCGATCAACATCTTCGGCGACGGCCTGCGCGACGCGCTCGACCCGCGGGCCAAGGTCCGGATCGCCCACTGAGATGACCCGGAGCGTCGACTGACATGGCGCGGTTCGTGGTCCGGAGACTGCTCGCGATGATCGTGACGATGTTCGCGATCTCGCTGCTGACGTTCCTGCTCTTCGAAGCGATACCGAACGGCAACCCCGCCGAGCGGCTGGCCGGCCGCTCAGCGACCCAGCTCGAGATCCAGCAGATCGAGGACAAGTACGGCTTCAACAAGCCCCTCTACGTCCAATACGCGCGGACGATGAAGAACATCTTCACCGGGCAGGCCTACTCCTACACACAGGGCTTCAACGTGCTCGACGAGATCAAGCAGGGTCTGCCGGCGACGCTTTCGCTGGCGCTCGGAGCCGGGGTTCTGTGGTTACTGACGTCGATCCTCGTGGGCACGCTCGCCGCGGTCAAGGCGGGCCGCTACACCGACCGGGTGCTGACCGTCGTCTCGATGCTGGGCGTGTCCTTCCCACCCTTCTTCTTAGGCGCGGTGCTGATCTACTACCTCGGCTACAAGGCGAGCATCTTCCCGCTCGGCGGCTATGTGAAGTTCACCGATGACCCCGTCCAGTGGTTCGTGCATCTCGTGCTGCCGTGGTTCACGCTCTCGGTGCTGTTCGTCGGGTTCTACTCGCGAGTGCTGCGCTCGACGATCCTCGACACCGTCAACGAGGACTACGTGCGCACCGCGCATGCCAAGGGGCTTTCGAACCGCCAGGTGCTTATCCGTCATACGCTGCGCAACAGCCTGATCCCGATCATCTCGCTGTGGGGCCTCGACCTGGCCCAGGTGATCGGTGGGGGCGCGATCCTGACCGAGTCGGTCTACAACCTCCACGGCGTCGGTCAGCTGGCCGCCGATTCGATCGGCCGGCTCGACATCGTCCCGATCCTCGTGATCACGATGCTGACCGCGTTCTTCGTGGTCGTGCTGGCGGCGGTGATCGACATCCTCTACGCATTCCTCGATCCACGGATCCGGCTCGTCTGATGGCCGAAGGCGAGGGACCGCTTCTCACGGTCGACGACCTGCACGTCTCGTTCGCGACCGAGGAGGGAATCGTGCGTGCCGTGGACGGGGTGTCGTTCACGGTGGGCAGCGGCGAGGTGGTGGCGATCGTGGGCGAGTCCGGCTCGGGCAAGTCGGTGACCGCGATGACTCTGATGGGTCTGACGCGTGGGCCGAACGCGAAGTTCAGCGGCGAGGCGATCTTCGAGGGCCGCGATCTCGTGGCCGCCCCCGACTCCGAGCTGCGCAAGGTGCGCGGGGCAGGGATCGCGATGGTGTTCCAGGATCCGATGAGCTCGCTCGATCCCGTGTACCGGATCGGCCACCAGATCGTCGAGCAGATCCGCGTCCACGAGGACGTGAGCAAGGCGCAGGCGATGGATCGCACGGTGGAGCTGATGGAGCGGGTCGGTATCCCGCGCGCGCAGGAGCGGCTGCGGTCCTACCCGCACGAGTTCTCCGGCGGGATGCGCCAGCGGGTGATGATCGCGATGGCGCTGTCGTGCTCGCCGAAGCTGCTGATCGCCGACGAGCCGACTACCGCGCTCGACGTCACGATCCAGGCGCAGATCCTCGACGAGCTGCGCGAGCTGCGCACCGACAGCGGCGCCGGGATCATCCTCGTCACCCACGACCTCGGCGTCGTCGCCGACATCGCCGACCGGGTCGTCGTGATGTACGGCGGACGAGTGGTCGAGCAGGGCACGCTCGATGAGATCTTCTACGACCCGCAGCATCCGTACACATGGGGCCTGCTCGGGTCGATCACGCGCGTGGACCGAGACCACTCGCAGAGGCTGCCGGCGATCCCGGGACTGCCGCCGTCGCTCGTGCGCCCGCCGGAGGGCTGTCACTTCCGGCCGCGTTGCCCGCACGAGTTCGATCGCTGCAAGGAGATTCCTGACCTGCTGTCCCGGCTGTCCGACGCGCCTGAGCACCTCGACCGCTGCTGGCTCGACCCCGAGCAGAAAAGGGGCAAGCGCCAGGTCGGCGATCAGATCGGACTGGCCAGCGAGGAGACGGTGATCGGATGAGCACCGGTCCGGGCCCTGTGGAGCCGACTCCCGCCGAGCCGACTCCGGCCGAGCCGACCCCCGTCGAGCCGAGCGCCGGAAACGGCGACGGCGCCGGGCTGCTCGACGTCGACCATCTCAAGGTGCTGTTCCCGATCAAGTCGGGCGTGATCGTCGACCGGCAGGTCGGCCAGGTGCACGCCGTCGACGACGTCAGCTTCAAGCTGAAGCCGGGGGAGACGCTGGGGATCGTGGGCGAGTCGGGGTGTGGAAAGACGACGCTGATCCGTACGCTCGTGCGGCTGATCGACGCGACCGACGGGCACATCCGGTTCGAGGGCTCGGACATCACGAAGGCCAACCGCAAGACGCTGGAGCCGATCCGGCGCAAGATGCAGATGGTCTTCCAGGACCCGCAGGCCTCGTTGAATCCCCGCAAGCGGATCGCGCAGATCCTGGCCACGCCGCTGCGGATCCGCGGGGTCCCCAAGGACAAAATCGAGTCCGAGAGCCGCGAGCTGGTCCGCCGGGTCGGCCTGCATCCGGAGCACCTCGGCCGCTTCCCGCACGAGTTCTCGGGCGGGCAGCGCCAGCGCATCGGGATCGCCCGAGCGCTCGCCGTCGACCCCAGCCTGATCCTCCTCGACGAGCCCGTCTCCGCGCTCGATGTCTCGATCCAGGCCCAGGTGATCAACCTGCTCGACGAGCTTCAGGACGAGTTCTCCCTCTCGTACGTGTTCGTCGCCCACGACCTCAGCGTCGTTCGCCACGTCTCCGACCGGATCGTCGTCATGTACCTGGGCAAGCTCATGGAGATCTCGCCCGCCGAGGACCTCTACACCAAGCCGATCCATCCCTACACATCGGCACTGCTGAGCGCGATCCCGATTCCGGATCCGGCCGAGAACCGCGCCCGGACCCGCACGGTCGTCGGCGGCGAGCCGCCGAATCCCATCCGCCCGCCCAGTGGGTGCCGCTTCCACACGCGCTGCCCTCGCGCCACCGAGATCTGCTCGGCCGAGGAGCCCCAGCTCACCGAGTACGCGGGCGGGCACCTGGCGGCCTGCCATCACCCCCAGCACGTCTCGCGGGACGAGATCGCTTCCGCGAGCCGGTCTGACGCCAGCCCGCTGAGCGCCGGCGACTCGATGCCCTCCGCCGACCAGGCTTAGCCTGGCAGTCGGCTGGGGAGGGGGTGCCAAAAGTGGTGCCCCTCCTCCCCAGCAGGCCGTTCCGGCGACTAAGGCCCCACATGAGACAACTAAGGCCTCGCCGCCGGCAACTGGCTGCGTTCTCCCGATGTGCCCCGGGCTCTCTCAGTCCATTCTCAACATCAGAGATGGATCCAACGCAGAGGAGCCCGGAATGCACCCCAACATCACATACGCAGTCGCTTCGGAGCGGGCGCAGGAGCTTCAGCGGTTCGCGCAACTCGACCGGGAGCATCGACGCGCGCGGCGTCGAGTCTGGTCGCGATACTTCGGACATGCGCGCAAGGCTGACCAGCAGTCACTTCGTCGGTCGGGTCGGCGAGCTGGCGGAACTCGAGCTGGCTTCGCGGGAGGCGGCCGCTAGCCGCCCGGTCGTCGTGCTCCTGGGCGGGGAGTCCGGTGTCGGCAAGACCCGGTTGATGACCGAGTTCGAGCAGCGGATCGCCGACGCGGCCGTCACCGTGCTGCGCGGCGAGGCCGTCGAGCAGAGCGACGGCGAGCTTCCCTACGCGCCGCTGCTCGGAGCGCTCCGCCCGCTCGTACGCGAACGCCATCCGGTGCTCGACGCGCTGTCGAGCGGTAGCCGGACGCAGCTCGCGGCGCTGTTGCCGGGGCTGCCCGTGGATCAGGCGCCCCCGAGCGCGCGCGACGATCCCGGCGTCCAGCTGCGGCTGTTCGAGGCGCTGCTCGAGCTGCTCGACCTGCTCAGCGATTCGTGTCCGTTGGTGCTGATCCTCGAGGACATGCACTGGGCCGACCGCTCGACGCGAGCGTTCGTGGCGTTCCTGGCCCGCAGCCTGCGCCAGGAACGTGTGATGCTCGTGCTCACCTACCGCACCGACGAGCTCCATCGCCGTCATGCGCTGCGCCCGCTCCTCTCCGAGCTCGAACGTCTCGACCGGGCGCGGCCGATCCAGCTGGCGCCGTTCGACCGTCCCGAGCTCGCCGAAGCCCTCACCGACATCCTCGGCGACGCGCCGAGCGAGCGGATCGTCGAGCGGCTGTTCGCGCGCAGCGAGGGCAACCCGCTCTACACCGAGGAGCTCCTCGCCGCCGGTCTGGACGGCCGCGGCGCCGCCCCGCAGAGCTTGCGCGACGCATTTCTGTGGCGGATCGAGCGGCTCTCCGCCGATGCTCAGCGGACGGCGCGCGCGATCTCCGTCGGCCGCGCCCTCGACGAGGAGGCGCTCGCCGAGGTCACGGGCATCGAGCACTCCGGGCTCCAGCTCGCCCTCCGGGATGCGGTTTCCGAGCAGGTGCTGGTGACGACCGCCGAGGGCGGCTTCGCGTTCCGCCACGCGCTGCTGCGCGAGGCCCTGTACGACGATCTGCTCCCCGGCGAGCGGGTCGAGCTGCATCTCGCCCTGGCCCGCATGCTCGAGCAGCGCGGTGACGGCAGCGAGGTCGAGCGCGCCGCGACGATGGCCAGCCACTACGCCTCGGCCGGCGACCAGCCGGCCGCGCTCCGGGCCACCGTTCGCGCTGCGCTCGCCGCTCGCTCGGTCCACGCCTACGGGGAGGTCGCCGACCTCGCTGAGCGCGCACTCGAGCTGTGGCCGCGCGTGCCGGACGTCCACGAGTCACTCGAGCTCGATCACGTCGGCCTGCTCCGGCTGGCGGCGTCTGCGCACAGCATGGCCGACGACCGGGGTCGCAGCGAGGTGCTGCTGGGGACCGCGCTCGAGGAGCTCGACCCGGAGGCCGATCCGATTGCCTACGCCGGGGTGCTGGCGCGCCTGGCTCGCACGCAGTGGTCGCTCAATCGCGGGCTCCAGGCGATCGCCACAGCACAGCGCGCGCTCGACATGCTCCCCGACGACGACTGCGAGGAACGGCCGCTGCTCCTGGCCTGGCTGTCGCGCACGCGGTATCTGCGTGGCCGCTTCAGGGCTGCCCTCGAGGAGGGCGAGGAGGCGCTGGCCGCGGCCACCACGACCGGTGACCGCTATGCCGAGGTCGAGGTCCTGAACACGCTCGGGATGAGCCTGATGTCGCTCGGTCAGGTCGACGAGGGTGTGGCCCGACTGCGGCGCTCGATCGACGTGGCGCGGGAGATCGACGACATCGACGGCCTGTGTTACGCGTACTCGAACCTCGCCGACATGCTCAACCTGCTTGGGCGCACGCAAGAAGGGTTGGCGGTGGGGCGCGAGGCGCTGATCAATCCGATCCGGCGGATGGGCCTCAACCAGAGCTGGTTGCTGCTCACGCTCTCAGAGCTCGAATTCGACGCCGGTGACTGGGCAGCGGCGCGGAGCCACCTGGGCCCATCCGCGAATGAGCTGACCGGTGTGCTCCAGATCTTCCGGCTCCTGCGCGAGGCCGAGCTGGCGCTTGGCGAGGGGGACGACGATCGCGCCGAGGCGTGCCTGGAGCAGGCCGAGCCGCTGGTTGGGCGCTCCTCCGAGCCACAGTACATCGGGTCGCTCGGCGCGCTTCTGGCCGAGATGCGGCGCCGGCGCGGCGACCTCGCTGGGGCGCGGGCCGCCGTCGAGCACGCGCTCGACCGGATCGAGCTGTGCACCGACGACGTGATGCGCATCGCACGGGTGACCGCCGCGGGGGCCCGGGTGGAGGCTGACTGCGCCCAACGGGCGCAGGACCTTCGAGAACGAAAGGACGAGCGCGACGCCGTGGCGCGCGTGAGGATCCATGCCCAGCGACTCCGGGCCTTGGCCCAGGACGGCGGTCCGGTGGAACGTGCCTGGAGCGCCGTGGGAGCGGCGGAGCTGGCCCGCGCCCGAGGCCGCAACGACGCGAAGCTGTGGGGCAAGGCGCGACGTGCCTGGGAGGCGCTCGAGCGCCCCTACCTGGTGGCCCACTGCCACTGGCGCGAGGCCGAGGCGCTGGTGGAGGCAGGCGATCGCTCGGAGGCTGCCGAGCGGGCCCGGAGCGCACACGAGGTTGCGCAGCAACTCGGCGCCGGCTGGCTGCGCGACGAGGTGGCGGCCCTCTCCGACCGGGCCCGGCTCGAGTTGACCGGGAAACGGGCCTCGCCGGATGGCGCGGTCGCGGAGGAGGCCGTCGAGGACCCGTTCGGGCTCACCCCGCGCGAACGGCAGGTACTGGCGCTGATCGCTGAGGGCGCCACCAACCGCCAGATCGGAGCGGCCCTGTTCATGGCCGAGAAGACCGCGAGCGTGCACGTGTCGCGGATCCTCGGCAAGCTCGGCGTCCGCAGCCGCACCCAGGCGGCGGCGGTCGCCCACCGCATGCACCTCAGCCGGTGAGCGGAAGCTCCGTGGGCGGCGGCGCCGTATCCGGCGCCGATGCGATCGGAGCCGGGGCCACGCCGGGCAGGTGCGCCTGCGCCTCGATGAGCTCGGCGGGCAGGGACTCCTGCGCCTCGACGAGCTCGGCGGCGACCGCATCGACGACCGCCGGATCGAACTGAGTGCCGGCGCCGCCGCGCAGCTCGGCCAGCGCCTCGTTGGGAGTGAGGGCGGCGCGGTGCGAGCGATTGGCGCACATGTCTTCGTACGCGCTGCACACGAACACGATCCGGCTCGCGAGCGGAATCCGCTCGTCGCGCAGACCATCCGGGTAGCCGGCGCCATCCCACCGCTCGTGGCTCGAGCGCACGAGCCGGGCGACCTCGGTCATCGCGAAGCGACCGTCGAGCAGCCGCTCGCCGACGACCGTATGCAGCCGGACGAACTCCCACTCGAGCGCCGGCAGGGCGCCCGGGTTCATGAACACGACGCTCGGAATCGCCACGTTGCCGACATCACGCAGCTGTGCGGCCGCCTCGAGCTCGTCGAGCTCGGCCTCGTCCAGGCCGAAGTGGGCGCCCACTGCACGGGCCAGGCGCCCCACCTCCTGGTGTGAATGATCGAGGGACACGTCACCGAACGGGTCATCGGGTGGGCGAAGGTGCATGCTCGGGTTCGTGGCCGCGCGCTTCGAGCGGGCGCGGCGATCGACGAGCGCAATCGCCTGTGCGCCAGTCCGCGCCTCCTGGGGCAGCGCGACGTCACCGCCCACCGACCAGACCATGAAGCCGTCGCCGACCTCGAACAGCGCGGCGCTGGCATCTGTGCAGACGGCGGCGCCCGCGTCCTCGTCGCCCGGGCTCAATACCGCGAACGAGCCTCCACGCATGCGATACACGGTGCCGCGGTCCCCGACGGCCTCGCGGAGGCGCGCGGCCAGCCACTGCAGCAGCGTGTCGGCCGCCTGCTCGCCGTAGGCGTCGTCGTAGCGCTTGAGCCCTTCGAGGGCGAACATGTGCAGCCAGTGCGGCTGGGGCGAGGATGTGGCCAGGACACGCTCGAGGTCCTCCTCGAGCTTGAGCGTCACCGGCAGCCCGGTGACGGGGTCGACCTTCCCCGCCAGCTGGGCGGTGAGTGCACTTGCCGAGGCGCCCGCGATCCCCAACACGAGGAAGGTGACTAGTCCGCCCAGCATCACGCCGCCGGCCACGGCGACCAGCCACGCGCCGACGCCCGTGAGCGCGCCAAGCGCGACCGTCGCCGCAGCGAGCAGCGTCAATGTGGCCGGGATCGCCACCCGGCGATACCGAGACGGAGCTTGGTTCATGTTTCCTAGATTCGGCGCGTCGGGCGATTCCTTCAACCGAGACGCCGTTTCTCTAAACACGTCGACTGGTGCCGCAGTTTCGATGCGGCGCCTCCATATTGAAAGATGCCGTTAGGCTCGGATTCATGCGCACTGCTGCCGAATGGGAACCACACGAGCGAACCTTGATGGCCTGGCCGTGCCGAATTGCGCTGTGGGGCGCGACGCTCGAACAGGCCCGGGCCGACTACGCGTCGGTCGCCAACGCGATCGCCGAGTTCGAGCCGGTGACGATGGTCGCCAATCCTGGTGAGGAGTCGGCGCAGGCGCGGGACGCGTGTGCCTCGGGGGTCGATGTCGTCACGCTTCCGCTCGATGACTCGTGGATGCGCGACTCGGGCCCGATCTACGTCTACCGCAACGGCGCCGAACGGGTGGCCATGCACTTCCGGTTCAACGCGTGGGGCGGGAAGTTCCCGCCCTGGGATCGCGACGCGGCGGTCGGGGCTCTGATCGCCAAGGAATTGGGCGACGAGGTCGTGCCCGTCCCGATGGTGCTCGAGGGTGGCTCGATCCTCACTGACGGCGCCGGGACGCTGTTGACCACCGAGCAGTGCCTGTTGAACCCGAACCGCAACCCCGCGCTCGACCGGGAGGCGATCGAGCAGTTGCTCGGCTCGCATCTCGGCGTCGAGCGATTCGTGTGGCTCGGCCAGGGCCTCGTCGAGGATCGCGACACCGACGGACACATCGATCTGATCGCGGCATTCGCGCCTGACGGCGGGGTGCTGCTCCAGTTGGTCGACCCTCGGAACCCCAACTTCGACCACTGTCAGGGCAACAAGGCCCGGCTCCAGGAGGCGGGCATCGAGGTGCTCGAGATGCCGTTCCTGCCGTATGTGCACGTTGCCGGGGAGCGGGTGGCAGCCGGCTACATGAACTTCTACATCTGCAACGGGGCGGTGATCGTCCCGGTGACCGGAGCCGAGACCGACGAGGCGGCGCTTAAGGTGATCGGCCGGGCGTATCCGGGGCGCGAGGTCGTGCCCGTTCCCGGTGCGGTCCTCGCCTATGGCGGGGGCGGCCCGCACTGCATCACCCAGCAGGTGCCCGCGTGACCGAGCTGCGGACCGCCTATCAGCCGCCACCGTCGCCGGCCCGGACCCGCCCGCCGTCGCGTCGGCCGTTGCGGCTGGGCCTCGTCCAGGAACGCTGGCACCCCGATCCCGTCGAGCACGAGAAGGCGCTCGCCACCGGGATCCGCATCGCCGCCGACGAGGGTGCCCGCGTGGTCTGCCTGCAGGAACTCACCCTGTCGCGGTACTTCGCCGTCACGCCCGACGGCCCCCAGGCGGCGGGGGCCGAGCCCGAGGATCTCGAGTCGGGACGGACGCTGGCCTTCGCGCGGCGCGTGGCCGCCGAGGTCGGGGCCTACGTCCACGCATCGCTGTTCGAGCACGCGGACGGACCCGATGGTCCGGACGGGTTGGGATACAACACGGCGATCCTGGTGGCGCCCGACGGGAGGCTCGTGACCCGGACGC
>DASXOS010000187.1:0-6681 GCA_036494115.1 Solirubrobacteraceae bacterium
GGATCGCTTATCTGATCGCGACCGACCAGGCGAAGCCGAATGAGATCCTGGCGATCACGTTCACGAACAAGGCCGCGGCGGAGATGCGCGAGCGTGCGGAGCTGCTCGTCGGGCGCCGGGTGCGCGCGATGTGGGTAATGACCTTCCACTCCGCGTGCGCCCGGATGCTCCGCGCCCACGCCGATCGGCTCGGCTACACCCGCCAGTTCACGATCTACGACCAGGCCGACTCGCGCCGGCTCGTCAAGCGCTGCCTCGACGAGCTTGGGATCGACCCGAAGCGGTTCACGCCGGCCTCGGTCCAGTCCCAGATCTCCGACGCCAAGAACAAGCTCCGCGACTCGGACCAGTACGCGGAGATGGTCGGGTCGTTCTTCGAGCAGACGGTGTCCGACGTCTACCGCTCCTACGAGCGCGAGCTGCACCGCATGAATGCGATGGACTTCGACGACCTGCTCGTGCGTGCCGTGAACGTGCTGGAGCTGTTCCCGGAGATCCGCGAGCAGTACGCCACCGGGTTCCGCCACGTGCTCGTCGACGAGTACCAGGACACGAACCCGGTCCAGTACCGATGGCTCCAGCTGCTGGCCGGGGAGCATCGGAATTTGATGGTGGTCGGCGACGATGCTCAGTCGATCTATTCGTTTAGGTCCGCCGACATCAGGAACATCCTGGAGTTCGAGGACACGTTTCCTGACGCGCACGTGATCAAGCTCGAGCAGAACTACCGCTCGACCCAGACGATCCTGGACGCCGCCAACGGGGTGATCCGGAACAACCGTGGGCAGAAGCCGAAGTCGCTGTGGACCGAGCTCGGGTACGGCGATCCGATCAAGATCCGCGAGCTCGAGGACGAGCACGCCGAGGCACGGTTCGTAACCGGCGAGATCCAGCGGCTCGTCGATGAGGGCGCGGCCCGGTCGGAGATCGCGGTCTTCTACCGGACGAACTCGCAGTCGCGTGTGCTCGAGGACACGCTGGTCCGGGCCGAGGTCGGCTACCAGGTGATCGGCGGAACCAAGTTCTACGAGCGGATGGAGATCAAGGACGCGGTCGCGTATCTGACGACGCTGATCAATCCGCAGGACGTGGGCGCGTTCACGCGGATCGTCAACTCCCCGCGACGCGGGATCGGCGCGACCTCGCTGTCACGCGTGCTCACGTTCGCGAACACCATGGGTATGTCGATCTGGGAGGCTGCCTCCGACCCCGAGCAGGTTCCGTCGCTCGGCGCGGCGGCGATCAAGGCGCTGAAGCGGTTCATGGGAACGATGCACGTGTTGAAAGAGCGCGCCGAAGGCGGCGGCCCTATCGCGACCCTGCTGAACGAGGTCTTCCGGGAGACGGGATACCTCGAGGCGCTCGAGAACGAGCGCACGATCGAGGCTCAGGGCCGGATCGAGAACCTCCAGGAGCTCGTCAACGTCGCCGCCGAGTACGACGCGTCCGAGGGTGAGCACTCGCTTGAGGAATTTCTCCAGCAGATCGCGCTGATCGCCGATGCCGACGAGCGCGACGACGACGAGGGCCTGGTCACGCTGATGACGCTCCACAACGCGAAGGGCCTCGAGTATCCGATCGTGTTCATGATCGGCTGCGAGGAAGGCGTGTTCCCGCACTCGCGCGCGCTCGACGAGGGCGGGCTCGAGGAGGAGCGGCGCCTGTGCTACGTCGGGATCACTCGCGCGGAGCATGACCTCTACATCACGTACGCACGTGCGAGGACGGTGTTCGGGGCGCGCACGTATGGCGCTCCCAGCCGGTTCATCGGCGAGATCCCAGCGGAGCTGACCGACCGCGAGACCCAGCAGCCGCGCGCGTTCGGCTCGATCCGCGCACGTGCCACGTCGTGGAGCTCCGGCGCCACCGATCGCGCCTCGTGGGACGCGGCGGAGCCCGCGCCGGCGGCGTACCGGCTGGGGGAGGACGTGGTCCATCCGACCTTCGGCGAAGGCGTTGTGACCGGGCTCGAGCCCGGCGGGATCGTGGTGATCCGCTTCAGCAAGGACCGCTCCGAGCGCAAGCTGGTCGCTGACATGGCGCCGATTTCGAGGCGCCCGTGACCGCCACCGTGATCGATGGCCGCGCGGTTGCCGCGCGCGTGCGGCAGGAGGTCGCCGCCGAGGTCGGCTCGCTGGTGGACCGAGGGCTGGAGCGACCCGGCCTCGCCACGATCCTGGTTGGCGACGATCCGGCCTCGACGATCTACGTGGCGAACAAGCGCAAGGCGTGCGCCGAGGTTGGGATCGCGGACTACCACCGCCCGCTGCCGGCCGATTCGACGCAGGAACAGGTCACGGCGGTGATCGAGGAGTGCAATGCCGATCCGGCCGTCAGCGGAATCCTGCTCCAGCTGCCCGTCCCGGAGGGCCTGCACGGCGCGTCGCTGACGGGACTGATCGCTCCCGCCAAGGACGTCGATGGGCTGACCCCGATCAGCGTCGGGCGCCTGGTCCAGGGCGAGCCTGGCCTGCGGCCGAATACGCCACTCGGGGTGATCGAGCTGCTCGACTCGTGCGACGTCGCGCTGGAGGGGGCGGAGGCCGTCGTCGTGGGCCGCTCCGATCTCGTCGGCAAGCCGGTGTCCGCGCTGCTGCTGGAGCGGAATGCCACGGTGACGATCTGCCACTCGCGGACGCGCGACCTGGCCGCCGTGTGCGCGCGAGCTGACGTGCTCGTGGCTGCCGTGGGGATCGCGGAGCTGATCGGCGCGGAGCACATCAAGCCGGGCGCCGCCGTGATCGACGTCGGCATCAACCGAACCGAGGATGGCCTGCGGGGGGACGTCAACTTCGAGGCGGCACTCGACCGGGCCGGCCTGGTCACGCCGGTGCCCGGCGGCGTCGGCCCGATGACGATCGCGATGCTGATGCGCAACACCCTGAACGCGTACGCGCTCCAGGGCCACCATGAGCACGCCGCCTGAGCGGGTCCAGGCACCCCCGCGGCGGGCGCGACGGGGCGAGCTGGTGTGTGCGGGCGCGGCGGTGCTGCTGCTCGTCTTCATGTTCGCGTTCGCCTGGTTCGGCGTCGACGGGATCCCCGGCCGCTCCGAGCTGTCGAGCTCTGTCAACGCCTGGCACGCCATGAGCGACCTGCGGTGGCTGATGCTGCTGACGAGCGTCGTGGCAATCGGATCTCTGTTCCTGCACGCGAGCCAGCGGACGCACGGGGCCGAGACCGACACCAGCCTCGTGATCACCGTCCTCGGCACCGTGACCGCGCTGGCGCTTGCCTACCGGGTGCTGATCGACCTGCCCTCCTCGTCGTCGGTGGTCGACCAGAAGCTCGGGGCATATCTCGGCCTGCTCAGCGCGGTGGCGATCGCGGTCGGCGGCTACGACGCATTGCTCGCCGCGCGGCGGGCCGAGCAGCTGCGCAAGGATGCCGCCGCGCAGAGCGCACCCGCGCCGACGGCGGTGCCGACCAGCCCCCAGCCGCAGTAGGGTTTGCCGTCACCCGAGGACGAAACGGAGTCTCGATGGACCTTTCCAAACTGAGCCGGGGACAGCTGATCGCCGGCGTCGGCGGGGTCCTGCTCGTGCTATCGCTGTTCCTGGGATGGGTCTCGGTGTTCGGCGGGACGCAGACGGCGTTCGACGCGTTCAGCGGGATGGACATCATCATGCTGGTGATCGGGGCCGCCGCGGTGGCGTTCGCGGTCGTGACCGCGGCCGAGGCGTCCGTCGATCTCCCAGCCAACACGGCGGTGATCCTCTCCGTCCTCGGAGTCCTGGTCGTGGGCTGGGCCCTGGGCTGGGTGCTCGAGGAGCCGAGCGCCGGCTTCGGAGCGTGGCTTGGCCTGATTGGGGCGGGCGCGATCGTCTACGGGGGGTGGGAGGCGCACCGCTCGCCAGCCCCGATGGCGGCGAGTCGGCCGGCTGCTCAGAACGCCCCCGGGCCGGGGACGACCGGCTCTGCGCCCGGGACGACCGGCTCTGCGCCGGGGGCGCCGGGGGCGACCGGGTCTGCGCCCGGGAGGCCCGGCTCCGCGCCGAGGGCGACCGGGTCTGCGCCCAGGGCAACCCGCTCTGCGCCCGGGGCGACCGGATCTGCGTCCCAGGCGACGGCTTCTGTGGCCAAGGCGACGGAGGCGGCGGCCGAGGCCGCCGCTGCCGCAGCCGATGAGGCGGGGGCGCAGACCCGTCGCCATGACCGGACGACCGTCGAACAGCCTGCGGCCGCGCCACCCAAGCCCCGGGTGGCGCCGGGTGGGGAAGCGGACACGATCACGCCGCGGCCGTCCGGCCCGACGCCGACATCGGGTGAAGACGCCCGCGAGCGGCCGGACGCTGGCTCCGCCGAGCCCGACGGCGCGTGACGATGGACATCGAACCGTCGAGGCTTCGCAGGGGAGAGGCCGTCGCCGGTCTCGGCGGGGTGGTGCTCCTGTTCTCGCTGTTCGTGACCACCTGGTACGGGACGACCGGACCGATCAGCCCGACCGCAGCGCTGCTCGGAGCCTCGACGTCATACAACGGGTGGCATGCGCTCACCGACCTGCGGTGGCTGATCCTGATCACCGGGGCGCTGGCGATCGCCCTCGCGTACTTCCAGGCCACCCGGCGCGCGCCGGCGATCCCGGTCAGCCTCAGCGTCGTCGTCACCGTGCTGGCGCTGATCACGGTGCTGTTTCTGATCTACCGGGTGCTGATCAACGTGCCGGGCCCGGATTCCGTGATCGATCGCAAGGCGGGCGCGTACCTGGGGCTGATCAGCTCGGTGGCGATTCTCTACGGCGGCTACGCCTCGTTGCGTCAGGAGGGGATCCTTCCCTCTGACGGTCCCCTGGACATCCCGACGGTCAGTCCGCACGGTGAGGCTGGGCCGGCGGCCCAGGGCATCCCGGCCGCGGGGCCCCGGGGCGGCACGTCTTCCTAAAATCCCCCACGTGACTTCCAGGATCGGTCGCTAATGCTCGACCGCGAACAGGTACTGCACGTGGCTCGGCTGGCCAGGCTCGAGCTGAAGGACGAGGAAGTGGAGCGGATGGCCTCGGAGCTGTCGCATGTGCTCGACCACATCGAGAAGATCCGCGAGCTCGATCTCGAGAGCGTTCCCCCGACCTCGCACGTGGTCGATGTCGTCAATGCGCTGCGCGCCGACGAACCTGTGCCGTGCCTCCCGGTGGAGGTCGCACTGGCCCAGGCGCCGGAGCGGATCGACAATGGCTTCGGCGTTCCGAGCCCCGGGGCCTCGCCAGCGTGAGCGCCACCGCGGAGCTGATCGAGCTCACCGCGGCCCAGGCCGCCGAGCAGGTCCGAGCGGGGGAGATCGACCCGGGCGAGCTGTTCGAGGCCTACCGCGAGCGGGCCGCCGCCGATGAGCTCAACGCGTTCACCTGGGTCGCCGAGGCCGCCCCGGCCGAGCCGGACGCGGGCGGGCCGCTGGCCGGCGTTCCCATCGCCGTCAAGGACCTATTCTGCACGGAGGGGATCCCGAGTCAGGCGGGCTCGAAGATCATCGAGGGCTACCGGCCGCCGTACACCGCCACGGTCGTGCAGAAGCTCGCGGACGGCGGTGCGCCGCTGCTTGGCAAGACCAACCAGGACGAGTTCGCGATGGGCTCCTCGAACGAGAATTCGGCCTACGGCCCCGTGCGCAACCCGTGGGATCGCAGCCGTGTTCCGGGCGGGTCGTCGGGGGGCAGCGCGGCTGCGGTTGCCGCCGGGCTCGCGCCGTGGGCGATCGGCACCGATACCGGCGGCTCGATCCGCCAACCCGCCGCCCTGTGCGGGATCGTGGGGATGAAGCCGACCTACGGGGCGTGCTCGCGCTACGGGATGATCGCGTTCGCGTCCTCGCTCGACCAGGCAGGACCGCTCACCCGCGACGTCACCGATGCGGCGCTGCTGCTCTCCCAGATGGTCGGCCACGATCCGCGCGACTCGACCTCGGTCCCGTTCCCGGGGGAGATCCCGCTGCCCACGGCCACTGATCTGAACGGAATCCGGCTGGGCGTCCCGGAGGAGCTGACGGGCGACGAGGGCGGCGTCGAGCCCGGCGTGCGGGCGAGCTTCGAGGCCACCCTTAAGCTGGCGCAGGCGCTCGGCGCCACCGTCGAGACCTGCCGGCTGCCGCATGCGCCACACGCGCTCTCGGCCTATTACCTGATCGCGCCCGCCGAGGCCTCGGCGAACCTGGCGCGGTTCGACGGGGTTCGCTACGGGCTCCGGGTGGACGGCGAAAACGATCTCACCGCGATGTACGAGAAGACGAGATCCGCCGGATTCGGAGCCGAGGTCAAGCGGCGCATCATGCTCGGCACCTACGCGCTTTCGAGCGGCTACTACGACGCCTACTACGGGACCGCGTTGAAGGTCCGGACGAAGATCGCCGAGGACTTCCGGCAGGCGTTCGAGCGCTTCGACTTCGTGGTGACGCCGACGAGCCCGTGGACGGCATTCGAGCTCGGCGCGAAGACCGACGACCCGCTCGCGATGTACCTCAACGACTTCTGCACCGTGCCGATGCCGCTCGCCGGAATCCCGGCGATCTCGATCCCGAGCGGGCTGAGCGACGGCCTCCCCGTCGGCTTCCAGCTCGCCGGTCCGGCGTTCAGCGAGAGCCGGCTGCTCGACTCGGCGTTCGCGCTCGAGCAGGCGATCGGCTTCGACGCCGGGGCGGCTCGGCGATGAGCGAGTACGAGCCCGTCATCGGCCTCGAGATCCACGTCCAGCT
>DASXOS010000188.1:0-38573 GCA_036494115.1 Solirubrobacteraceae bacterium
CATCGAGGATGCCGCCGGCGCGGAATATCTCGAAGAAGCGCGAGAGCTCGTCGCCGGTCGTGATCACGTTGCCGGCCGGGATGAGCGCGGTCTGAAACCGGGGATCGTTGGCGGTCTCGACGACGAGCTCGACGGGTTGGCCGAGGACGCGCGCGGCGAGGTTTGAGAACGGCGGTAGTAGCCGTGGCCCGGTCAGATAGTCGACGCCGACCTGGTCGACGTCCTCGGGAGCGACGCCGTAGTTGCCCCAGCGAAACCCGAGCGGATCGAGGATCGATTCCGCCAGCACCTCGCGGATCGTCTTGCCGGTCACCCGGCGGACGATCTCCCCGAGGATGAACCCACCCGAGATCGCGTGGTAGGCGAGCAGCGTCCCGGGCTTGACGAACGGCTTCGAATTGGAGATCGCCTCGATCACGAAATCCGTATCCGCGACACGGTCGATGTCGAGCACTTCCCGCGGCAGAGTCGGGACGCCGGCCCGGTGGGCGAGCACGTGAGCGATCGTCGTCTTCTCCTTGCCGTGGCGGCCGTAGTCCGGCAGGTACTTCGTGACCCGGTCCTGGATGTCGAGCAGTCCGCGGTCCTGCAGCAGGTGCACGACCATCGCTGTCACGCCCTTGGAGGTCGAGTAGACGCAGTACGGCGTGCGAGGCGTGACCAGCACCTTCTCGGCGTCAGGGGCGTCGTCGGGACCGTTGCCGCGCGCATGCCCGATCGAGCGGTTGATGACGATCTTGCCGTGGCGACGCAGACACAGCTGGATCGCGGGGTGCACGCCGCTGCGGTACAGGTCGACCACTGCCGACCAGATGTGATCGACGGCGCGCCGGTCGAGTCCTCCCGCCAGCGGCTCCTCGCCCGGGTCGATCGTGGTGACGGCGTCGAGGTCCTTGGGAACGCGAATCCGGTGCAATGGATCCGGGACCAGCGGCAGGCGGGGGACCGCCGCCGCGGGGAGGCGAGGAATCGGGGCCACGAGCCGGACTCTATGCAAACCGCGCCCGGGTCCTGCCAGTTCTCGAAGCGGGCTCTAACATCAGGGATTCGTTCTCCGCCGGGCTCACAGGGGGGACGCGGGCCGCCGCTGCGGTCCGACCGATCGAAGCAGGACTGGATAACCGACCAAGGAGCAGGAATCGCATGTGCGGAATCGTCGGCTACGTAGGGCCCCGGAAGGCACGTCCGCTTCTGTTCGCTGGGCTCGAGAAGCTCGAGTACCGCGGCTATGACAGCGCCGGCATCTCGGTCCTGGCCGGCGACCGGATCGACACGGTCCGTGCGGTCGGCAACCTCAGCGCGCTGCGGGCGGCGATCGATGCCACGACGCCGGAACTCCAGGACGGCGGCGGCGTGGCCGTGGCAGAGCTTCCGGAGCCCGCCACCGGCATCGGCCACACCCGCTGGGCGACTCACGGCCGCGTCACCGAGCAGAACGCCCATCCGCACTTCGACACCGCTGACCGCGTCCACATCGTGGTCAACGGGATCGTCGAGAACTACGTCGCGCTCAAGGAGCGGCTGGTGGCCGCCGGCGCGGTGTTCACCTCGGAGACCGACGCCGAGGTAATCGCGCATCTGGTCGCCTCGCACAACGAAGGGGACCTCATCGACGCCGTGCGCAAGGCCTATGCCGAGCTGCGCGGCCACTATGCGTTCGTGGCGATGAGCGCCGATCAGCCCGGTCTGCTGGTCGGGGCGCGCAAAGAGTGCCCGTTGATCATCGGACGCGGCGAGGGCGAGCAGTTCATCGCCTCCGCGATCCCGGCGTTTCTGCGCGAGACCCGGACCGTGCAGTACATCGAGGACGACGAGATCGTGATCCTGACTCCGGACACCGTCGAGTTCCAGACGGCGGCCGGCGAGCCCGCGGAGCGCGGCCTGGTCGAGATCGACTGGGACGCCGACACCGCGGAGAAGCAGGGCTATGAGACCTTCATGCTCAAGGAGATCCACGAGCAGGCGGACGCCGTCGCCGAGACGATCGGCGAGCGGGCCGCGCGCGACACAGGCATCGACCTCGACGACCTCGGGGCAATCGACGAGGAGCGGTTGCGGTCGATCCGCCGTGTGATCGTCGTCGCCTGCGGCACCTCCTACCACGCCGGCCTGATCGGCCGCTACGCGATCGAGGAGTGGGCGCGCCTCCCGGTCGAGGTCGACATCGCCTCGGAGTACCGCTACCGCAACCCGGTGGTGGGTCCAGGCGACCTCGTGGTGGGGATCACGCAGTCGGGCGAGACGGCGGACACGCTCGCCGCGATGCGGACGGCCCGCGCGCGCGGCGCGAGCGTTCTGGCGCTCACCAACATCATGGGCTCCCAGGCGACCCGCGAGGCCGACGGCGTGCTCTACACGCGGGCCGGACTCGAGATCGGGGTGGCAGCGACCAAGACGTTCGTGAGCCAGGTGGCCGCGCTGTACCTGCTGGCGCTGCGCCTGGCGGAGCTGCGTGGCACGCTCGAGCCTGCGGCGCTGCAGGCGACGATCGCCGACCTCAAGCACCTGCCGCACCTGATCTCCGAGCTGCTCGAGCACAGCGTCGAGGAGTGTCGGCGGATCGCGCGGGACAACTACTCGGCTGACTTCTTCCTCTACCTGGGGCGGCACGTGGGGCTCCCCGTCGCGCTCGAGGGCGCGCTGAAGCTCAAGGAGATCTCGTACGTCGCGACCGACGCGTACGCCGCGGGGGAGATGAAGCACGGACCGATTGCGCTGCTCGACGAGTCGACGCCGGTCGTCGTCGTCGCCACCGACTCGCCGGTGCTCGAGAAGGTCATCTCGAACATCGAGGAGGTGCGCTCACGCGGGGCGCGGGTGCTCGCCGTGGCCAGCGAGGGTAACGACGAGGTCGTCTCGCACGCCGACGACGTGCTCCGGGTGCCGGCCACGAACTGGATGCTGGCTCCGCTGCTGGCAGTGATCCCGCTGCAGCTGCTCGCGTACTACATCGCCCGCAACCGCGGCCTCAACGTCGACCAGCCGCGCAACCTGGCCAAGACGGTCACGGTGGAGTGACCGCGCCGGGGCGTGCAGGCGAGCAGGCCGCCGGGATCGGCATCGACCTGCTCGAGATCGAGCGGCTCGAGCGAGCCCTTGAGCGCCGGCCGAAGCTCGCGGAGCGCCTGTTCACGGAGGGCGAGCGCGCCTATTCCGCGGCCCGGGCGCGACCTGGACAGCATCTTGCTGCTCGGTTCTGCGCCAAGGAGGCGGTGGCCAAGGCGCTCGGAATGAGCGCCTGGAGCTTCCAGGACATCGAGGTCGTCGGCGGCGACGGGCCACCCGAGATCCGGCTGCACGGCCGCGTCGCCGAGCGCGCCGGCGAGCTCGGCGTGGAGATCCGGATCTCGCTGACACATGCCCGCGAAGAGGCGGCCGCGGTGGCGGTGGCGAGCAGCCCATGACGGTGCCCGGCTGGCTCGAGCCGCTCCCGGACGCCGGCGAGCAGCAGAGGCTCGACAAGTGGGCGATCGAGGAGCGCGGGATCCCCGGGCTCGAGCTGATGGAGCGCGCCGGAGCGGGACTCGCGCGGCTGGTCGACGCGCGCGTGCCGGATGGCCTGGTGGCGGTCGTGTGCGGCAAGGGCAACAACGGCGGCGACGGGCTGGTCGTGGCCCGGCTACTGCGCGAGCGGGGACGCGAGGTCCGGGTTCTCCTGCTCGCGGCGCCCGAGGACTATCGGGGCGATGCCCGCGCCAACCTGGAGCGCCTGCCGGGTCCCGCACCGCAGCCGTTCGCCGCTGAGGCCTTGGACGACGCCGCCGGTGTCGTCGACGCGATCCTCGGCACCGGGTTCTCCGGGGAGCCGCGCGACCCGGCCAAGGCCGCGATCAGCGCGATCAACGCCGCCGCGGAGGCCGACCGGGCCGTGGTGATCGCCTGCGACGTCCCCAGCGGGGTCGACGGCTCGACGGGCGAGATCGCCGGCGCGGCAGTGACCGCGGCCGCCACGGCCACCTTCCATGCCGCCAAGCCCGGTCTCTGGATCAGCCCGGGCAAGGCGCATGCCGGGGCGGTCAGCGTGATCGACATCGGCATCCCCGCGGGCGGCCCCGGCGACCCCGCGATCGGGCTGATCGGCGACGCAGTGACCGATGACATTCCCCGGCGGGGTGCGGACTCGAGCAAGTTTGCGGCCGGCAGCGTGCTCGTATGCGGCGGCTCCACCGGGCTCACCGGCGCGCCCTCGATGGCCTCGGAGGCGGCGATGCGCGCGGGCGCGGGGTACGTGACCGCCTGCGTGCCGGGAACGCTCAACCAGATCTTCGAGGGGCGCCTGCTCGAGGTGATGACGGTCCCGCTCCCCGACGAGGATGGGGCACTCGGGCTGGCTGCCAAGGGCGTGGTGCTGGAGCGCGCCGAGCGCGTGCAGTCGCTGGTGCTCGGCCCGGGGCTGGGCCGGGCGCAGGACACCCTCGAGTTCGCGCGCGCCACCGCGCAGGAGGCCGAGGTAGCGCTGCTCCTCGACGCCGATGGCCTGAACGCGCACGCGGGCCGTCTCGCGTCGCTGACCGGCCGTCGGGCCCCCACGGTCATGACTCCGCACGCGGGCGAGCTCGCGAGGCTCCTGGAGACGGAGTCGGGCGCGGTCGCGGCGCACCGCCTCCAGTACGTGCGGCGTGCCGCCGAGGAGTCAGGAGCGATCGTCCTGCTCAAGGGCGACGACACGCTCGTCGCCGAGCCGGACGGACGCGTGGGGGTGAGCCGCGGCGGATCGCCGGCGCTGGCCACGGCCGGAACCGGGGACGTGCTCTCCGGTGTCATCGGCGCGTTGCTCGCGAAGCGGATGGATCCGTTCCACGCCGCATGCGCCGGCGTGTTCATCCACGCCGAGGCCGGACGCCTGGCCGCGCGGCGGGTCGGGCCCGAGGGCGTGATCGCCAGCGACGTGATCGGGCTTTTGCCCTCGGTGCTGGCCGAGACGGCGCCAGACTAGTCTGAGCGGCATGGCGGTTCGCGCGCTCGCTCGCGTCAACCTCGCCGCGATCGAGAGAAACGTGGCGCGGTTGCGCGCGGAGCTGACCGGCGAGGCGAGCCTGTGCGCGGTCATCAAGGGCGACGGCTACGGCCACGGCTCGGTGCCGGCGGCGCGCGCGGCGCTGGCCGGCGGCGCGGGCAGCCTCGCGGTGGCGACCGCCGGCGAGGCGCTCGAGGTGCGCGACGCGGGCCTCGAGCAGACGATCCTGCTGATGGGGGCAATCAGCTCGGAGGAGCTGCCGGTGGCGCTCGCCGCGCGGGCTGAAGTGGTGGCCTGGAGCGACGCGTTCGTGTCCTGCGCCGCGCGCGCGGCGGACGGCCCGCTGCGGGTGCATGTCAAGCTCGACACCGGAATGGGCCGGCTCGGCACCCGTTCGGTCGACGAGGCCCGGAGGGTCGCTGAGTCCGTCGCGGCCGCGCCGGGACTCGAGCTCGCCGGGGTGATGACCCACTTCGCCACCGCCGACGGCGACCTCGAGTTCGTACGCCAGCAGCTGGCCGGGTTCGAGCTGTTCGTGTCAGAGCTGCAGTCGCGGTTTCCCGGGCTCTGCGTCCACGCCGCGAACAGCGCGGCCACCCTGCGCGTGCCGGCCAGCCACTTCGACATGGTCCGCTGCGGGATCGCGATCTACGGCTGCGACCCGATGAACGAGGATCCGGCAGCGCGCGGCCTCGAGCCGGCGATGGAGCTGAGCTCGTACGTCGCGGCGGTCAAGCGGGCCCGGGCGGGGGAGAGCGCGGGGTATGGCCGCCGGTTCATCGCCGAGCGCGACACCTGGCTGGCCACGCTTCCGATCGGGTACGCCGACGGGATCCGGCGCGCGCTCACCAACAACTGCGAGGTGCTGATCGGGGGTCGCCGGTACCCGCTCGTGGGCGCTGTGAGCATGGACAACGTGACCGTTGACCTGGGGCCCGAGGACCCCGGGGTGACGATCGGCGAGCGTGCCGTATTCATCGGCGAGGACGGCGGCGAGCGCCAGACCGCCGAGGACCTCGCCCGCCGGATCGACACCATCAACTACGAGGTCGTGTGCGGGATCTCGCAGCGTGTCCCGCGCGTCTACCACCGCGACGGCGAGTCGGTCTCGTGAGCGCCACCGCGCTGATCGAGCCGCTGCGCGAGACCGTCGGCGCGGGCTGGCTGGTGGGTGGCGCTGTCCGTGACCGGCTCCTCGGACGGCCCACGACCGACTTCGACGTCGCCCTCCCGGATGATCCGGGACCTTTCGCTCGCAGGCTCGCTCGCTCCCTCGACGCGCACCCGTTCAAGCTCTCTGACGGCTTCGGGGGCTGGCGGGTGGTGGCGCGCGATCACAGCTGGCAGATCGACCTCCTGCCCCTGACCGGCGAGACGATCGAGGCCGACCTCGGACAGCGCGATCTGACGGTCAACGCCCTCGCCGAGCCGCTCGGCGGCGGCTCGCTGATCGACCCGTTCGGCGGGGTCGCGGACCTGGAGGCGAGGCGGCTGCGGATGGTCTCCTCCGGCGCGTTCGCCGCCGACCCGCTGCGCACGATGCGCCTGGTGCGGCTGGCAGGCGAGCTGGAGTTCGAGCCTGAGGCGGACACGGTGCGGGCCGCGGCGGCCAGTGCCCCGGCGCTCCGGGCCGTGTCGCCCGAGCGGATCTTCGTCGAGTTGAGGCTGATCGTGCGCTCCGACCGCGCGATCGAGGGCCTCGCCCTGATGGACGCGGTCGGCGCCACTGACGCCGTGCTGCCGGAGTTGGCGCGGCTGCGCGGCATCGAACAGAGCAAGTACCACCACCTCGACGTCCACGATCACACGCGGGCCGTGCTGGCAGAGACGATCGCGATCGAACGCGACCCCGCGGAGCCGTTCGGCGAGCTCGGCGAGGCGGTCGGCGCCGTGCTCGACGAGCCGCTCGCGAACGAGCTGACCAGGGGAGAGGCACTGCGGTTCGGAGCGCTTTTCCACGACGTCGCCAAGCCAACCACCCGCGGCGTCACGCCGGAGGGCCGCGTCACGTTCATGGGGCACGACGCCACCGGCGCGGAGATGGCCGCCGCCGCGCTGCGGCGGCTCCGGGCCAGCGAGCGGTTGGCCGACTACGTGGCTGCGCTCACGCGCCACCACCTGCGTCTGGGGTTCATGGTCCATCGGGTGCCGCTCAGCCGCCGCGCGGTGTACGAGTACCTGAAGGCGTGCGACCCGGTCCAGGTGGACGTGACCGTCCTGAGCGTGGCCGACCGGCTCGCCACGCGCGGCTCGGGATCGCAGGAGGCGATCGCCCGCCATCTGGAGCTCGCCCGTGTGCTGGTCGCGGAGGCGCTGGCGTGGCGAGCGGACCCACCGCGACCACCGATCCGCGGAGACAAACTCGCGACGGCGCTCGGCGTCAAGCCGGGACCGGAGATCGGGAGGCTGCTCTCCGAGCTCGAGGAGGCCAGCTTCGCAGGGGAGATCGACGGCCCCCAGCAGGCCATCGAGCGCGCGCGGGAACTGCTCGGGACGGCCCACCGGGGCACGACGTCCGCCGACCGATAGGCTGCGGGCCCATGGCCGATCCCGATTGCATCTTCTGCAAGATCATCGCCGGCGAGCTGCCCTCGCAGATCGTCGATGAGGACGAGCACACGGTCGCGTTCATGGACATCAGCCCGGCCACGCGCGGCCACGCGTTGGTGGTCCCGCGCAACCACGTCAAGGACCTGCTCGAGATCAGCCCCGAGGATCTCCAGGCGACGGCGGTGGCGGCGCAGCGGCTGGCCCGGCGCATATCCGAGCGACTCGGTGCGGACGGGATCAACCTGATCAACTCGTGCGGTCGTGCCGCGTGGCAGACCGTGTTCCACTTCCACATGCACGTGATCCCGCGCTACGAGAACGACCCGCTCAAGCTCCCCTGGACGCCGGCGCCGGGCGACAGCGATGAGATCGCGGCCACAGCCGCCGAGCTGCGGTGAGCGTGCCGGACGGGCCGGTCCGCCTCGAGCGGGAGGCCGACCTGGCGATCATCAGCTTCGCGTCGCCGCCGCTCAACCTGTACGACGACGCGCTGGGGCAAGCGCTTCAGGCGCGGCTGGGTGAGCTCGAGGCCTCGCCTGTGCGGGCGGTGCTGTTCCGCGCCGAGGGGCGCGTGGTCAGCGCTGGCGTCGACGTCTCGCTGTTCGCCGCGCTCGATGGACCCGACGGCGCCGCGGCCAAGTTCGCGGAGTGGATCGAGCTGGCCCGGCGGATCGATCGCCTCCCGTGTCCGACGGTGTTCGCCGCCCACGGGCTGTGCTTGACGTGGGCGTTCGAGCTCGCTCTCTGCTGCGACCTCATCCTGGCCGCGGAGTCGGCCTCGTTTGGTCTGGTGGAGAAGGTGATCGGCCTCACGCCGACGATCGGCGGCACCCAGCGGCTGGCCGAGCGGGCAGGCAGCGGCCGGGCCGCGGAGCTGGTGATGACGGGCGACCGCTACAGCGCCGCGGCGCTCGAGCGCTGGAATGTCGTCAACCGAGTGCTGCCGGACGAGGGCTTCGAGGAGGCGGCGCGGACGTTCGCACAGGGACTGGCCGAGGGCCCCACACGCGCCCACGCCGCCACCAAGCAGGTCATCCACGACTATGTGGAGGGTGGGGTGGAGCTGGCCAACGACCGGATCAGCGATGTGGCCGGCGAGCTATTCGCCACCGAGGACCTGCAGAACGCAGTGCGCTCGTTTCTGGAGCAGGGCCCGGGAAAAGCGTCGTTTCGCGGCCGCTGACGGGTCATATGCAAGCGAATCCCAGCCCTGCTAGGTTTCGCGCGTTCATCGGGGTATCTCCAAGCCCCGGCTTCGATGTGCAGTCGCACGAAGGGGAGTACATGGCAACCGGTACGGTCAAGTGGTTCAGCGACGACAAGGGCTTTGGCTTCATCACACCTGATGATGGCGGCCGCGACCTATTCGTTCATTTCTCCGGCATTGGTGGCGATGGCTACCGTTCGCTGGCTGAGGGCGCCAAGGTCTCCTACGAGGAGGAGGCCGGTCCCAAGGGGCCCAAGGCAGTAAACGTCACCAAGCTGTAGCCGCAACTCCCCGAGCGACATCTCCGCGATCCAGAAGTCCCGCGCGCGTGGCGGGAGCGTGAGTGCGCGCGCCCGTTTCGGTGGTTGGCGGCTCGGATGGAGCCGGAGCACCTGGGGAGGCTGCAACTTTGCCCGCAACTTGCGACCGCCCCGTCGTGTTGAATGCTTCTACATGACACGTTCTCTCGTGCTTCGTCTTGCCCTGGCCGCGTGTGGTCTCGTGCTGCTGCCCGCGAGCGCGTCGGCGTCGATCGTGGAGCTCGGCGCGACCAAGACCGCCGTCGCCGTGCCGACCTGCCCGCCCAACACGACGCCTTCGCAGTGCACGATCATCCTCACCCGGGCGACCGCACTGGAGACGATTCGCGACAACATCGCCTATCCCACGACGGTCAAGAAGGCCGGTTCGATCGTCGCATTCACCGTTGGCCTCGCGGACCTCTCGAGCGATCGCGGGACGCGTCTCAGCGATCTCAAGTTCCTCGATAGCCGGTACGGCGGCACGACGCAGCTTGCCGTCACCGTGCTGCGGCCCGTGGGTCCCAAGAAGCAGCGGGTGTGGAAGGTGATGGCCGAGAGCCCCCTGTTCCACGTCCAGCCATACCTCGGTGAGGTCGTCCAGTTCCCACTCGCCACCACCCTGCCGGTCGCGGCGGGGGACACGGTCGCCCTGACCACTCCCACGTGGGCGCCGGTGCTCTCGATCGATCTCCCGAGCAAGAGCTACGCCTACCGTCAGAGCCGCAAGGCCAACTGCTCGAATCCACCGTCAACCAGCCAGGCCCAGATGACCGTCGGCGCCACGTCGCACTACACCTGCGACTACCCCGGCACCAGGGTCGAGTACACCGCCACCGAGGTCACGACGCCGCCGATCCCGAAGAACTACGTGCACGGGAAGCGGAAGGTCCATCGGCCCCGCGTGCTCGTCGGCCGCAAGAAATCCTAGCCCCGGAGGCGACTCCGCTAGCAGGCGCCGGGGTTCTGGGCTAGCAGGCGCCGGGGTTCTGCTGGCAGAACGCGGAGCCGAGGCCGGCTCCGCCGCTGTCCGGGCCTGAGGACGTCCCGCCGCCACCCCCGCCGGTGGCGCCGGTTCCGCCACCACCGGTCGGGGTCGTCCCGCCTGTGCTCGGACCCGCTGGGGCTCCGTTGGCGGTGCCCGTCGCGGCGGTCCCTCCGCCGGTCGCACTCGCGCCACCGGTGTCGGACGAGGGCGTCGCGGCGGCACTCGAGGACGACGAATCAACCGAGGATGAGGACGACGAGGCGGAAGAGGCGCCGCCGGCGGTGGTGTCGGTCGTCGACGTGGTCGAGTTCGCCTGGGTCGAGGTGGCCTCCACCGCGGCGCTGGCCTGGCCGGTGGTGGGAACAGTCAGCGGTGGGGCGCCTGACGTGTCGGCGCTCGACGACGACGAGCTGCCGCCACAGGCGGCGAGCCCGAGGGCGGCGAGGATGCCGAAAAGCAGCGCAGCGAATGTTGCGATCGAACGACTCATGGGACCGACGTGAGGACGACGCTAGGAGTCCAGAGGCTGCATACGCCTGCCGCAGTTCGGGCAGTCGTTCAGGTCCTTCTGGCACAGCTGGTCGCACCAGTTGCAGAAGCGCAGGTTTTCCACCGCCCACGGCAGCTCCGAGGCTGTCGGGGCGAGCGGCAGCAGCTGGGCTACGACCTCAAGCTCTTCGCCGGTGTCACGGTCGAGGTAGATGTGCTCAGGCTCTGCCTCGATGATGATCTCCCGACCGGTCGAGGGCGTCCGCATCCTGTACCTCTGGCGCGTCCTCATTGAACCGTGATCCTACCAACGAAGGCGACGGATGCGTTCCGGTGGGGGTACGGGCACCCGCTCAGGCGGGGTAGCGGCACCCCTCGCCCCGGCATCCCCCACGACGGCGCGTCCTGGCCGCGTGCTCGGATAGAGTCCCGCCCCGCTGATCATGGTGAGAGGGCTGGCATCGATTTCGCGCGGATTCCTGCTCGTCCCGGGCGCAGCTGTGCTCGTGGCGCTCGGCGGGTGCGCCGTTAAGCACCCGACCGCGGACGTCGTCAACGGCAAGAAGATCTTCGTCGCGAAATGTGGCTCCTGCCACACGCTGTCCCACGCCCAGACCAGCGGTCAGGTTGGGCCGAACCTCGACGACGCGTTCCGCCAGGATCGGGCCGATGGGGTCAAGAGCACGTCGATCCAGGGCCTGATCAGCTACTGGATCGAATATCCGAATACGCAGGGCGTGATGCCGTCGAAGCTGGTCAAGGGCCAGGACGCCCAGGACGTCGCCGCGTACGTCTCCCAGGTGGCGGCCAAGCCGGGTCAGGACGCCGGCCAGCTCGCCACCGCGGTGGCGCAGGTCTCCCAGAAGCCGGCCACCGAAAAGAACGGCGCGATCCAGATCAACGCCGATCCGAGCGGTCAGCTGAAGTTCCTGGCCTCGAGCGCCAGCGGCTCCGCCGGCAAGGTCACGCTGCATATGAACAACAAGTCCTCGGTTCCGCATGACATCGCGATCCGGGGCAACGGCGTCAGCTCGGTGGGCCAGGTCGTGTCCAACGGGGGCACGTCGACCGTCACTGAGAACCTGAAGCCCGGCACCTATACGTTCTACTGCTCGGTTGACGGCCACGAGGCGGCCGGCATGAAGGGGACGCTGACGATCAAGTAGCGCCTGCGCTCCCGCGCAGCCGCTCCCAGAGCTCCTCCTCGCGTCCCGCGCTCACGGCCCGGGCGGCGCGGCTCTCGTCGAGCGCGATCCCGTGGGAGCTCGCGTAGTCGAGGAGCTTCTGGCGCTCGTCGCCCTCACGCGCCACCCTCAGGAACAGCCAGCAGAACAGGCCGATCGTCAGCAGGCTCTCCTCGACCATCATCAGCCCGGCCGCTGCGGTCTGGTCCGCGAGCAGGCTGATGTGCCAGTGGGCGTCGCCGGCGCGGTAGTACGGGTACCAGGCCGAGCCGGCGAAGATCATCGCGTTTGCCAGCACGGTCCCGATCAGGCGCACCGCGATGATGTAGACGAGCCTCCAGGCGTTTGTGAACCAGGTCGGCTTGGGCAGCGGCCCGAGCAGCGCCATCCACATCGCGATCCCGAAGCCGAGGAAGGTGGCGTGCTCGAGTGCGTGCAGCAGGTCATGCCGGAGCGCTGCCTGATACATCACCGGCAGGTGCCAGACGTAGAAGTTGACGGCCCACAGGACGATCGCGACCACGGGGTGGGTGAGGACGCGCAGCTTGCCGATCCACTTGTTGCGCAGCAGCGGGGCAAGCAGCGGGCCGGTGAATCCGAGCACGATCAGCAGCGCCGCGATGTCGCCGATCAGCAGGTGCTCGACCATGTGGGCCACGAGGAGCTGGTCGCTCAGCTTGCCGAGCGGCGGGCTGAGCGCGACCGCCAGCACGACCAGGCCAGCGGCGTAGCAGCCGCGCCGCCAGTTCGGCACCGGGCGTCCCTCGCGGGCCAGCGTGCTGCACCGCCGCTGGTACGGCCACCAGTAGAGGAGGACCAGGATCGGGAGCGCGATCGTGCCCGCGGGGCCGGATGCGGCGTAGGGAAAGACGGTCATCGGGCACCGTCCATGGTGCCACGACGCTGGCGGTGCGGCGTCTAGATGGCCTTGATGATGAGCACGATCGCGACGATCACCACGATCGCGAGCACCGCCCGGACGAGGAGGCGGAAGGCGTCGGCCTCGGAGCGAGGCAGATTCACCGGCGGTTGAGTGCCCCCAGCACTACAGGATGTAGACGGTCGTGTAGACGATCACCCACATGATGTCGACGAAGTGCCAGTAGATCCCCGGCACCTCCATGCCGCGGTGCTCCTCGGGAGAGTAGTGGCCGCGGAACGAGCGGATGTTGACCATCAGCAGCAGGCACAGCCCGATGAACACGTGCGCGCCGTGCAGGCCGGTGAGTGAGTAGAAGACCGTGCCCTGCGCCGAATCGTGTCCGGCGAAGCCGATGTGGATGTACTCGTTGATCTGGATCGTGAGGAACGTCAGGCCGAGCAGGAAGGTCGACGCCATGCCGGCTTTCAGCCCGAACCGGTTGCCTTTCTTGACCGAAACGAGGGCCCAGTGGATCGTCAACGAGGACGACAGCAGGATCGCGGTGTTGATCCCGGCCACGGCCTCGGGGAGCGCGTTGTCATGGGCCGGCCAGGGATTGTGATTGACGATCCGGATGAAGAAGTAGGCGGTGAAGAACGCCCCGAAGATCATCACCTCGGAGATGATGAAAAGCAGCATCCCCAGCGTGGCCGGCTCGACCCGCGAGGAGCGGTGGGCGGGAGGCGGTCCGTGGTGCTCGTGGGGCGCTGGGGCTGGGACGGCTGCGGCTTCCATCCTGTCCTTTCCTAGGCCCTGGTCTCGGCCACGTCGCCGTGTACGACGTGCTCGACCGGCTTGCCGGTTGAGCGCCGAACCCGCTCGATCAGGTCGGAGCGAAGCCACCCGGACTTCGTCTCCGGGTAGGTCGAGATCACGATGTCGTCGACCCGGAAGTACTGCAGCGCATTGTTGATCGCGGTGTAGGGGTCCGGGTCACCGACCAAGCCCGCCGCGAGCAGATCCCGCACGCGGAGCCGGTCGACGACCAGCTTGAGCCGCGTCCTCGCGCGCTGGAGAGCCGCGCCGTGGCCACCTTCGGCCGGGATCAGAACGATGAACAGCTGTCGCTGGCCGCTATCGCCCGAGAAATGCTCCGCCTTCTCGCGCAATGCCTCGAGCAGTTCGTCGCCGGAGGCGGTGCGGTTGGCCACCGCCAGGGTGACGCGGAACGGCAGCCCCTCGGCGTCGAGGTCACTCACGATGTGGGTGACTGGCAATCCTGAGGCGTCGCGCACTCGGTCGATCAGATCGCGCCGCAGCCAGCCTGAGCGGGTCTCCGGGTACGTCGAGATCACGATCTCCTGCGGCCGGTACTCGTGCACGGCATCCATCGTGGCCGTGAACGGGTCCGGGTCCCCAACCTCGCCGATCGCCCGGATGTCCCGGGCGCGGATCACCTCGAGCGCGAGGTCGACGCGGACCTGCGCTGCGTCGAACACGGCGTCGTCGTAGATGACGAGCCCGGATCTGGGGCGATTCTGCGGAACGCACAGGATGAACCGAGTATCGGTGTCGGCTCGTTGGACGATCGCGTCCAACAAGCCCTTGCCGCCGAGCGTCTCGTTCGCCACGACCAGGATCGTCTTGGCCGCGGCGGCGCCTCGAACCGCGCTCACGTGTGGCTCTCCTGGCTCGGCGGCGCCGTGTAGCCGCCGGCGGCGACAGGTTTGGCCTCCGACGGCGACTTGAAGATCCCGTGCACCGCGCCCGGCACGCCGTACTCGTATGGACCGCCGACCACGGTGGGGACCGCGTCGAAGTTGAAGATCGGCGGGGGTGAGGAGACCTGCCATTCGAGCGTCAGCGCGCGCCACGGGTTTGCAGACGCCCGCGGGCCGCCGCGCCAGCTGGCCACGATGTTGTAGAGGAAGATCAGCGTGCTCAGCCCGAGGATGAAGGCCGAGATCGAGATGAACAGGTTCCAGGCAGCGAACTTCGAGGCGTACTCGGCGACGCGCCGCGGCATGCCTTGGATCCCGATCAGGTGCATCGGCCCGAACGTCAGGTTGAAGAAGATGAACGTCATCCAGAAGTGGAGCTTGCCGAGCCGGTCATCGAACATCCGGCCCGTCATCTTGGGGAACCAGTAGTAGACGCCGGCGAAGATCGTGAACAGCGAGCCGCCGAACAGCACGTAGTGGATGTGGGCGACGATGAAGTAGGTCTGGCTGACGTGGATGTCGAACGGGATCATCGCCAGCATCACGCCGCTGATCCCGCCCAGCGTGAACATCGTGAGGAAGCCGAGCGCGAACAGCATCGGCGTGTCGAGGTGCAGGACGCCCCGCCACAGAGTGGCCAGCCACGAGAAGATCTTGATCCCGGTGGGGATCGCGATGATTGCGGTGGTGATCATCATCGGAATCCGGATCCAGGGCTGCATTCCGGAGACGAACATGTGGTGGGCCCACACGGTGAAGCCGAGCACCACGATCGCCAGCAGCGAGAACGCCATCATCCGGTAGCCGAAGATCGGCTTGCGCGACTTGACCGCGATGATTTCCGAGATGATCCCGAAGCCGGGCAGCATCATGATGTAGACGGCTGGGTGCGAGTAGAACCAGAAGACGTGCTGGTACATGAGCACGTTGCCGTTCTTGCCGGGGCCGACGAACGCGTCGAAGAAGTGGAACCCGAGCCCGACGTCGAGCAGCACGAAGAACTGCGAGGCGGCGATGAACGGGGTCGCGATCACGACCAGCAGTGAGGTCGAGAAGTTCGCCCACACCAGCAGCGGCATCCGGAAGAAGCTCATTCCGGGCGCACGCATGGTGATGATCGTCACCAGGAAGTTCAGAGCGGTCGCGATCGACGAGGCGCCCGCGAACTGGACGCCGACCGTGAAGAACAACTGCCCGAGCGGCTGCGTCGTCGAGAGCGGCGCGTACGCGGTCCAGCCCGAGGCGAACGAGCCACCCGGGGCCAGGAAGCTCATCAGCATCATGATCCCGGCGAGCGGCAGCAGCCAGAAGGACAGCGCGTTCAGACGCGGGAATGCCATGTCCGGCGCGCCGATCATCAGCGGCAGCACGAAGTTCGCCAGCCCCGCGAACACCGGGATCACGAACAGGAAGATCAACAGGGTGGCGTGGACCGAAAAGACGCCGTTGTACTGCTCGGGCGTCAGGAACTGCATCCCGGGCTTGGCCAGCTGGGCTCGGATCAGCATCGCCAGCAGACCGCCGACGAACAGGAAGAAGAACGAGGTGACGACGTACTGGACACCGATCACCTTGTGGTCGGTGTTCACGCGGAAGTAGTCGCGCCAGCTGTGCGCCCCGTGCGAGGAGTGCTCCTCGGGGCGGGTGGCCCGGCCGGCGGCCCAGTAGAGCCAGTAGTCGGCGGTGCCGAATCCGAACAGGAAGAAGAGCGGGACGGCGATCAACGCCACGATCGTGATCGCGTGGCCGTCGATGACCGGATGCTCGTGCATCGCCCAGCGGATCAGGACGGTCAGGCCGAACGAGAACGCCAACCCGAGGACGGACGCGAACGCAGCCCGGTACCAGCCCGGGGCCCGGAGCTTGGGGGGGAGCGGGACGCGCGTCTTCTGCGGCCGCTGCAGCGCGGGCTCGGAGACCGTCGTGGCGGACATCAGCGAACCCCCTTGCGTTCGGCTGTGAGCATCGCCGTCAAGATAGCTCTCATCACTTTGTCACGCTCGCGATGAAGTCAACGAGCGAACTGATCTGGGTGGGCGTCAAGGTCTGAGCGAACGTCTGGGGCATGATGTTGGGCTGGAAGCCCGCCGAGATGAAGGCGTTCGGCTTCTCGATCGACTCCTGGATGAACTGCTTCACCGGCATGCCGGCCTTCTTGGCGTCGGGCACGACCGCGGTTCCCAAATTCGGCCCGGTCGTGCCGGTGGCGCCCGCGGCTGCGAGCGTGTGGCACCCGCTGCAGCCGGCGGAGCCGGTGAACACGGCCTTGCCCGCGGCGGCGCTGGCGCCGCCGGATGAGGAGGAGCTGCTGGAGGACGACGAGCTGCTCGTCGAAGTGGACGCTGACGAGCCGCCGCCCGGGACGCCGGCCTGGGCCGCGTTCGACGGCGGGGCGCCCACCGGAGGCGCCGCGTTCGGCTTCTGGGCCTGGAGCCACTGCTGGAACTTGCTCGGGGTCACGACGTAGGCGGCGGAGCGCATCAGCGAGTGGCCGGCGCCGCACAGCTCCGTGCACTCCACGGGGTAGCTGCCGACGCGGGTGGCCGTGACCCTGAGCGTGGTCGTGATGCCGGGGACGGCGTCGATCTTCTCGGAGAAGTTGGGGACGAAGAAGCTGTGGATCACGTCGAGCGAGCGGATCTTGAACACGACCGGCTGGTTCTCCGGTATGTAGAGGTCGGGAGAGACGATCGTCTTGCCGTTGCGGACGTAGGAGAACTCAAACGCGAATTGGCGCTCGGTCACGTTCACGGTCATCTCGTTCGGGTGGCTCTTCTCGTTGGCATGGAGCTTCGTGAACGCGAACACGCAGAGCCCGATGATCAGCATCGCCGGCGCCGCTGTCCAGATCACCTCGAGCCGGGTGTTGCCGTGGATCGGAGGCCCGTCCTTCATCTCCTCGCCCGGCTTCATCCGGAACTTCCACACCGAGAACAGGACCACCGTCTCGACGAGCACGAAGATCGGCACCGTGGCGATCAGCAGCACGGTGTAGAGCGTGTGGATGTTCGAGGCCTGCTTGGAGGCGTCGCTCGGGAACCAGGGGACGATCAGGGCAAGCGGGACGAGGATCGCGGTGCCGATCACCCCGACCACCAGCATCTGCAGCAACGGGCGATTACGCACGCATTTCTCCAGGACCCTCGAGCATCACTTCGCCCGGCATCCTATGGGTTCTGCGCGACGAACGACGCCGGGAGGGTAGGGTCGGCGAGACCACTCAGAGTGGCGCAGTTATGATTGAGGCAATCGTTGCAAGCGACCGAGGAGCGCTACGCAGGTTCGAGACGGAATGACCGATGTCGTACTCACGATCGGACCAGGGCACACGCTGCGCGCGGCGGCCTCCGCGATGGCTGAACGGAGCGTCGGAGCGGCGGTCGTGATCGACCCCGACGAGCCCGGCCCCGGCGTCATCACCGAGCGCGACATCCTCCACTCGATCGGCTCCGGCGAGGACCCCGACGAAGAGCTCGTCTCCGACCATTTGACCTCGAACCTCACCTTCGCCGCGCCCGACTGGTCGCTCGAGCAGGCCGCGGTGGCCATGATCCGCGGCAAGTTCCGCCATCTGGTCGTCGTCGAGGGCGGCGAGCTGCTCGGGATCCTCTCGATGCGTGACATCGTGCGCTGCTGGACCAGGGACGGGGCCACCTCCGAGGTCCCGGCGGACGCCGCCCGAGCCTAGCTCTTCGGCTGGGTCGCCCCGGGCCCGTCGGCTCGCGCGTGCTTCGGCGCCACTTGGGTTGGCGTGTGCGATCGGAAAACGGCGCTTTGATGGGGAGGCTGTACCTGGCACGGGAGGCCGGTTACGACCACAGTTCGACAAATCCGACGGTCCACTGAGCGAGGGACCAACTAGGTGCGTCATCGTGCAACAGCTCGACACGGGCGATGGATCGCGCCGGCATTGTCGAGCTGTAGTCGGGCAAAACCTCGCATTCCGTCCGGATCGGACCGGGTGTGTCGACGTTGTGCTCGCTATGGGTGCCAACCGCTACACGCCTGCGCCACCGGCGACGAAATGCGACGAAATGCACGCCTCGGCTAGTGGTGCTCTTCGGGGAGCTGCCCGATATCCCGCCGGGTGTCGCCGACCCAGCGGATGATGAGTCCGATCAGCATGACGACGCCGATGATCGAGAAGGCCCACCCGAGTGTGGTGCCGACGACGATCAGGGTGATCGCGATCGCGGTCAGGAACGGCAGCAGCGACGGTCCGGGGAGGTGGACCTCCTCGCCGACCGGCGGCGCGTCGGACTCGTGGAGCTCCTCGTAGCTCACGGGTGGACGTAGATCGCGGACGCCAGGAATGTGATGCCGAACATCACAAAGCAGACGGCGCCGGCGATCAGACCGGAGCGGATGTTCTTGCGGGCGAGCTTGCGGTCCATGAGTGGCGCTCCAATCTACAGCTTTACGTCGGCCACCATCGCGGCGAACAGCAGCGCGAGGTAGAGCAGGGAGAACAGATACAGCCGCAGGGCCGAGCGGCGGTCGGCGCGCCGGTACAGGAGCACGGCGCCTCCGATGAACAGCAGCCCGAGCCCCATTGACGCGACCAGGTAGACCCCGCCGAACGCGCCGGCGCAGAACGGAAGCTGCGAGATCGCGTACAGCAGCAGGGTGTAGAGAAGGATCTGGCGCCGGGTCTCCCGCTCGCCGCGGACCACCGGCATCATCGGCACGCCCACCTTGGCGTACTCGTCCTTCATCAGCAGGCTCAACGCCCAGAAGTGCGGTGGAGTCCAGTAGAACACGATCGCGAAGAGGTAGACCGCGGTCCAGGACAGCGATCCGGTGGCGGCGGCCCAGCCGACCAGCGGCGGCACGGCGCCCGCGGCCCCGCCGATCACGATGTTCTGCGGCGTGCGGCGTTTGAGCCACACCGTGTAAACGCCCACGTAGCCGACGAATCCAGCCAGCGCGAGGGACGCGGCGAGGAGGTTCACCGTCGTCGAGAGCAGCAGGAAGGACAGCGCCGCCAGGGTGAAGCCGTAGATCAGCGCCGCCTGAGGGCTGACCCGTCCAGCTGGGATCGGGCGGGTCGAGGTCCGCTTCATCCGGGCGTCGATGTCGCGGTCCCAGTAGTGGTTGACCGCTCCGGCACCGCCGGCCGATAGGTATCCGCCCACGCAGGTGAGAGCGATCCTCGAAACCGATGGGCTGCCCGCGATCTCCATCGTCGTCACCGTCGTGAACAGCAGCAGCGTCTGGACCTTCGGCTTGGTGAGCTCGACGTAGTCAGCGACAACCTGCCGCGCCGAGGCTGCCCTCAGGGCGGTTGCGGAGACCGTGCTCATGCCGGGGTCACGCCCGCGCGAACTGCTCGCTGCCGCCGGTCTTCTGGGTGACTCCCGTTTCGCGCTCGACCTGACGCCGAATGTCGCGCATCGGCTCCACCGAGCGCACGCGCGGGATCTGGTCGAAGTTGTTCACCGGCGGAGGCGACTGTATGAACCACTCGAGCGTGTTGCCCTTCCATGGGTCCGGGCCGGCGATTGCCCCGACCTTGAGGCTCCGGGCGATATTCACGATCGTCATCAGGATCCCGACGGCCAGGATGAACGACCCGATCGACGAGATCAAGTTGTAGGTCGACCATCCGAGGCCGGGCTGATAGGTGTAGATCCGCCGCGGCATGCCGGACAGGCCCAGCGCATGCTGGACGAAGAAGGTCGTGTTGAAGCCGATGAACATGACCCAGAAGGACGCCTTGCCGAGCGGCTCGTTGAGCAGCCGGCCGGTGATCTTCGGGAACCAGTAGTAGATCCCCGCGAAGATCGAGAACACAGAGCCGCCCATCAGCACGTAGTGGAAGTGGGCCACAACGAAGTAGGTGTCGTTGAGCTGCCAGTCGACCGGGAACACGGCGAGGAAGATGCCGGTGATCCCGCCGAGGATAAAGATCGCGATGAAACCGACCGCGAAGTACAGCGAGGTCGTCATCACCAGCGATCCCCGCCACAGCGTGGCGATCCAGTTGAAGATCTTGACCCCGGTCGGCACCCCGATCAGGAACGAGCTCAGCATGAAGAACCCGAGCACGACGATCGGCACCGGCGAGGCGAACATGTGGTGGGCCCACACCAACGTCGCCAGAAACGCGATCACCGCGGTCGAGGCGGCGATCGCCTTGTAGCCGAAGATCGGCTTGCGGCTGAACACCGGGATGACCTCGGAGATGATCCCGAACCCGGGCAGGATCATGATGTAGACCTCGGGGTGGCCGAAGAACCAGAACAGGTGCTGCCACAGCACCGGTGAGCCGTGCGCGGTGGGGTCGAACCAGTGGGTACCGAAGTGCCGATCGGTGAGCAGCATCGTGACCGCGGCGGCGACGACCGGCAGCGCGATGATCAGCAGCACGGCGTACACCAGGATGGCCCAGATGAACAGCGGCAACCGGCCCCAGCTCATCCCGGGCGCGCGCATGTTGACGATCGTGGCGTAGAAGTTGATCGCGCCGAGCAGCGACGAGATGCCGGTGAGGTGGATCAGGAAGATCCACGCGTCCTGGCCTCCATTCGGCGAGAACTGGATGCTGGACAGCGGCGGGTAGCTCCACCAGCCGGCCTCCGGCGGGTGGAAGAACAGCGTGATGTAGAAGACGATCCCGCCGGCGAGCAGCAGCCAGTAGGACAGCGCGTTCAACCGGGGGAAGGCCATGTCCCGGGCCCCGATCATGAGCGGCACGAAGTAGTTGCCGAAGCCCGCCATCACCGGAACCACGAACAGGAAGATCATCGTCGTGCCGTGCAGCGTGAGCAGCTGGTTGTAGTGCTCGGAGGTGACCAGCGACTGGTTCGGCTGCGAGAGCTGGGCGCGCATCATCAGCGCCTCGACGCCACCCAGCCCGAAGAACACGAACGTCGTGACCAGGTACATGATCCCGATCTTCTTGTGATCGGTCGTGAGCACCCAGTCGACCCAGCGCTTGCTCTGGCGCGGCCGCGTTACCGCGTGCGCGGTGACTTGCGGGACCGGTCGGATCGCTGGGGCAGTGGTGGCCATCGAGTGCTTCTCCTACAGATTTCCGTTCTGGGTCAGGATCTGGCGCAGCTGCGTGACCTGGGAGTTGGCGGCCGAGATCGCCGCCGACTGGTACTTGAGCCACGACTGGTACTGCTGGGCGGTCACCACCTTGACCTTCGCGATCATCGCGAAGTGCTCGCGGCCGCACAGCTGGGCGCATTGGCCACGGTACACCGACCCGGCGTGGGGGGCCTTGAACCAGGTGTAGGTCGTGTAGCCGGGGACCGCGTCGACCTTGCCCCCGAGCGAGGGGACCCACCAGGAGTGGATCACGTCGGTCGACTGGATCTTGAGCACGACCGTGGTGTCGGCCGGGACCACCATCTCCGTGTAGGAGTAGGGGAGCTTGGCCGAGAACGCGCCGTTGTTGCACTGGGTGCCGTAGGTGTAGCGCCAGATGAACTGGCGTCCGGTGACGCAGACCGTCAGGCGGTGGCCGTTCGGCGGGGTCGGTTCGGTCAGCGACGCCGACAGGAAGCCCGTGGGGCCCGAGTTGGGCGGGTTGATGATCCCGGGGAGCTTGACGAACGTGACGACGGTGAGGACGACGAGGATCAGGGCGGCGCCGACCGTCCAGCCGATCTCGAGCCGGGTGTTGCCGTGGATCTGGGCTGCCACCGGGTTGCGCTTGGCCCGGAACTTGTACACCGAGTAGACGAGCGCGCCCTCGACGACCACGAACACCACCGCGGCGATGTACAGGATGATCTTGTAGAGGCTGTGGATCGAGTCGGCGTTCGGCGATCCGCCAGACTTCGGCGTCAGGAAGCCCGCGAACGCGGACGGTGCCAGGATCAGGCACCCCGCCAGCACGACGGCGAGGACGACGATCAGCTGGCGAGCCCGGCGGCGGGGCTTGGCGTCATTCAGATCGGGGCGCAAGGCGGCGGGATTCTACTCATCGAGGGGGTGGGTTCGTCCCCCCACCGAGTCCTGGCGGGGCGATCGTGGCATGGCGCGGGCGACCGTATACTGGCCGCGACTTGCGCGTGAGGAGGGGCATCCGACCGATCGCCCTGACGCTCGTCGCGCTCGGGGTCGCAGCGCCTGTCCTGAGGCGGCGGCTGCGCCTGCCGCCGATCGCCGTGCTCGGCGCCGCCGGGTCCGCGCCGGTCGCGCTGTGCGTCGCCTTCCGGCGCAACCGGGCGCGGGACATGGCTGTGTGCGCGCTCAACATGTGGGCCTACCTGGCCGCCTACGAGATGCCTCACGACAACGAGGCCGCTCAGGCTGCGCGGGTCAAGGTGCGGTACCCGATCGTGGCCGACCGAATCCTCGGCCTGGGGGTCCCGCCCACCGTCCGGCTCCAGCGGGCGTTTGCCCGTCCGGGCGAGGTCAACCGGTTCGAACGCGTTCTGGTCTGGTGCCACTGGGTCTGGTTCTTCGTCCCCCACGCGAGCGTGGGCTGGGTGCTGCTGCGCCGTCCCGAGCGGTTCCCAGCGGCGGCGGCGAGGATGTACGGGGTGTACGACGTGGGCGCGGTCTTCTACTGGGCCATCCCCACAGCGCCGCCCTGGTGGGCGGCCACCCAGGGTGAGCTCGAGGATGGCCAGGCCGTTCAGGTGCGGCGGATGATGATCGAGTACGGCGAGGTCTTCTGGGGAGACCGCTGGGGCGGCCTTTACGATGTTCTGGGAGGAAATCCGCTCGCCGCAATGCCGTCGCTGCACTTCGCCACGTCGCTCATGGCCGCCCACCTGCTTTCCGAGGTGGGCCCGGTATCGGGCGCCGTCGGCTGGACCTATGCCGGCCTCCTCGGCCTGGCCCTCGTGTATCTGGGCGAGCACTACGCGGTCGACCTCCTTGCCGGCGCGGCGCTGGCTGAGGGGGTGCGAACGGCGGCCCCGCGGGTCGAGCCGGCGGTCCGGCCGCTCTCGCGGCTGCTCCGGATGCTCGAGCCGAGGACGGGCGGATAAGGCGTCCGATGGGTGGGGAATCGCGCACCGAGGAGCCGCCGGCGACGAGCGCCGCTGAGTCGTTCCGCGACGAGGAGCTCGTGAACGGCGCAACCGAGCCCCAGGACGCTGCGGTCGCCCAGAGCGGCCACGAGGAGGGCGCCGATGAGATGCCGCGCGTCGTGTTCACACGGCGGCGACTGATCATCTCGGGCATCTTCGTCGTCTCGGTGGTCGCCTTCCTGTACCTGGTGCTGCCGAAGTTGGTCGGCCTGAAGGAAACCTGGAACCGGATCGAGTCGGGCAATCTGTGGTGGCTGGGGCTCGCGGTCGTGCTCGAGATCGCTTCCTTCGCCAGCTACGTCGCCCTGTTCCGCGCGGTGTTCGTGCGCGATAACTCGAACATCGACTGGCGGGCGAGCTACCAGATCACGATGGCCGGACTGGCCGCGACCCGCCTGTTCGCCGCCGGCGGCGCCGGGGGGATCGCCCTCACCGCATGGGCCCTGCGTCGGTCGGGGATGGCCGCGCGCGTGGTCGCCTGCCGGATCATCGCGTTCACCGCGATCCTGTACGGGGTCTACATGGGGACACTGGTGGTGGGCGGCCTCGGGCTCTATGTCGGCCTGTTCCCGGGACCCGCCCCCTTTGCGATCACGGTCGTGCCCGCCTTGTTCGGCGGCGTCGTGATCGCCTTGTTCTTGAGCTTCGCACTGTTGCCCCAGGACCTGGAGCGGCCTGCGGGACGCTGGAGCGCGGGTCGAGGGAAGGCCGGGAAGCTGGCGCGCCGGCTCGCCACCGCGCCCGCGGCGGCGGCCTCGGGCGTGCGCACGGCGCTCGACCTGGTTCGCAGTCGTGACCCGCACCTGCTCGGCGCGATCGGCTGGTGGGGCTTTGACATCGCGGTGCTGTGGGCGTGCTTCCACGCGTTCGGAGCCTCGCCGCCCAAGGCCGTGATCGTGATGGCCTACTTCGTCGGGATGTTCGGCAACACGCTGCCGCTTCCCGGTGGAATCGGAGGAGTGGACGGGGGGATGATCGGCGCGTTCTCCGCCTTCGGGGTGTCCGTGGATGTGTCGATCGTGTCCGTCCTCGCGTATCGTGCGATTGCGTTCTGGCTGCCGACCCTCCCCGGCGGGATCGCCTACCTGCAGCTCCGCCGCACCGTTCAGCGCTGGCGCGAGAATCAGGCCCCTAGCTATACTTAATGAAGTGACTGACCAGCGCATCGAGAACGTCGTGATCGTGGGCAGCGGGCCCGCCGGCTACACGGCGGCCCTGTACACCGCCCGGGCCAACCTGGAGCCGCTCGTGATCGAGGGATTCGCCTGGGGCGGACTGCTCCAGCAGACCACCGACGTCGAGAACTACCCCGGCTTCCCCGAGGGGATCATGGGACCCGAGCTCATGCAGCACTTCCGCGACCAGGCCGAGCGCTTCGGCGCGCGCCTGGAGACCGACGACGTCACCCGCGTGGAGCTCTCTCGTGAGGGAGGCCTGCACAAGGTGTACGTCGGCGATGACGTCCACATCGCCCGCACCGTGATCCTCGCCATGGGCGCCCAACACCGAAAGCTCGGCGTTCCCGGTGAGGACGTGCTGGGTGGCCGCGGTGTGAGCTACTGCGCCACCTGTGACGCCGCCTTCTACCGCGACCTGCCGACGATCATCGTCGGCGGCGGGGACTCGGCGATGGAGGAGGCGATGTTCCTGGCGAAGTTCGCCAAGAAGGTCGACATCGTCCACCGCCGCGACGAGTTCCGCGCCTCCAAGATCATGCTCGAGCGCGCCCGCGAGCTGTCCAACATCGACTGGCTGACCCCGTATGTGATCAAGGAGTTCGCGCCCGGCGACGACGGAGCTCTGGCCGTTGCCCATCTGACCAACACCGAGGACGGCAGCGAGCGCAGCATCGAGATCTCCGGAGCCTTCATCGCGATCGGACACGACCCCCAGTCACAGCTGGTGGCGGGTCAGGTCGACCTCGACGAGGAGGGTTACGTGGTCACCGAGGGGCGCTCGACGCTCACCAGCCTGCCGGGCGTGTTCGCCGCCGGCGACCTCGTCGACCACACCTATCGCCAGGCCGTCACGGCCGCTGGCAGCGGCTGCCAGGCTGCGCTCGACGCCGAGTGGTACCTGCGCGACACGCCGTTTCCGCTCGAGGAGGACGTCGCCGCTTCAGCGTAGGGCCGGCCCGGGTGGTCCCCGTGCCGGACCGGTCCGCTCAGCAGCGGCTGGCGGGGCCCCAGTTGTGCGATGGGGCGCGCGCGCCGCGCGGCAGGGCGAAGTCCTGGGCCCAGGTGGCGCCACCGCTGTAGCCGCCGACCGTGTGCGGGGTCACGCCCGTGCCGACGCGGGTGAAGGTCGGGTTCAGGATGTTCTGGCAGTGGCCGGTGCTGGCCATCCAGGCACCCACGACTGCCCGCGGCGTGGGGTAGCCACTCGCGATGTTCTCGCCCGCGGATGACCAGGCGAAGCCGACGGCGCTGATCCGCGCCGAGAAGCTCGCGCCGTGGGTGAAATCGCCGGAGGCGATCATTGTGTGCGCCCAGTGCTGGGCTGACCTGTCGAGCAGCCGGCTCTCGTGCAGCTTGGGAAGTCCGTTACGGCTCCGCTGCTGGTTGACCAGGCACACCACGGCGTCGCGGACGAGCTGCGCCGGGGCCTTCGCGGCGTTCACGTTCTGGTTCGCGCACGCCCGGTGCGTGGCGATGTGGGCTCGCGGACCGCTGGCGGCCGCAGGAGCGGCGGCGGTTCCGGCGGCCAATGCCGCGGTCAGTCCGAGCGCGGCGAGACGCCGGAGGCGGGGGCTGGGTGTGGTGATGAGCGGCATGGATGCTGGATCGGGATGCCGCCGCTAAGTGCCCACGAACGGGCGTTCATAATCATATGTTCGTCCACAGGGCGCGCACGGAGGGCGCTCCCTGCGCTAGGCGATGTTCGTCCAGACGGTCTTCGTCTCGAGATACGCCTCGAGCCCTTCGCGCCCGTGCTCGCGGCCGGTCCCGGAGGCTCCATAGCCTCCGAACGGCGCGCCCGCGTCGACCTCGCCCCAGCAGTTGACGTACACCGAGCCGGCCTTCAGCAGGGCCGCCAGCCGGTGGGCGTTGCCGACGTCGCGGGTCCAGACCCCGGCGGCCAGGCCGTACTCGGTGTCGTTGGCGCGGGCCGCAACCTCCTCGAGCGACTCGTAGGGGAGCGCGACCAGGACCGGACCGAAGATCTCCTCGCGGGCGATCCTCAGGTCATCGCGGGTGGCTGTGAACAGCGTGGGCTTGACGAAATAGCCGTCGCCGGGCTCAGCGGCACCGCCGGCGACCAGTTCGGCGCCCTCGTCGCGTCCGGCCTCGATATAGCCGAGCACCCGCTCTCGTTGCTCGCTCGAGACCACGGGGCCAAGCTGGGTCCCCGGGTCGAGCCCCGGGCCGAGCCGCGACTTGCCGGCGCGCTCCGCGAGGGCGGACACGACGTCGTCGAACTGGTCGCGGTGCACGAACAGGCGGCTTCCGGCGTTGCACGCCTGTCCGGTGTTGAAGTAGATCGCGTTGAACGAGCCCGCAGTCGCGGCCTTCAGGTCCGCGTCGGGCAGGATGATGTTGGGCGACTTCCCGCCCAGCTCGAGCGTGACCCGCTTCAGCGCGCGGCCCGCCTTGGCCCCGATCTCACGCCCGACCTCGGTCGATCCCGTGAACGCGAGCTTGTCGATCCCCGGGTGGTCGACGAGCGCCGCGCCGGTCTCGCCGTCGCCGGTGAGGATGTTCACGACGCCCGGCGGGATATCCGCCTCGAGGGCCAGCTCGCCGATCCGCAGCGCGGTCAGCGGCGTCTGCTCGGCGGGCTTGAGCACGACGGTGCATCCCGCCGCCAGCGCCGGGCCGAGCTTCCACGACGCCATCAGCATCGGGAAATTCCACGGGATGATCTGCCCGCACACGCCGACCGGCTCCTTGCGGGTGTAGGTGAGCATCCCCGGCTGGTGGACGGGGAGCGTGTCGCCAACGATGCGTTCGGGCCAGCCGGCGAAGTACCGGAAATGCGCGGCCGTGGAGGCCACGTCGACGATCCGGGCGAGCTTGACCGGCTTGCCGTTGTCGAGGGCCTCGAGCTCGGCCAGCTCTTCCGCGCTGGCCTCCACGAGCTGGGCCAGGCGCGTCAGCATGCGTGCTCGCTGGGCCGCGCTCGCCTGGGCCCAGGGGCCTTCAGTCAGCGCCTGACGCGCGGCGCGGACCGCGCGGTCGACGTCCTCGGCACCGGCCTGGGCGACGGTGGTGATGGGGCTGCCCGTGGAGGGGTCAAAGGTCTCGAACGTCCGGCCGTCCGCCGCCGGGCTGCGCTCACCGCCGATCAGCAGCCCGTGGGGGCGGCTCGCGAACTCGCGGGCCGGCGGGGACAGTTGCTCGGGGAGCGCGGTGACAGACATGTGGGGCGGCCTCCTACGGAGTGAGGACGATCTTCAGGGCTTCATGGCGATCGTAGATCGCGTATGCCTCGGGGGCATCGTCGAGCGCCATGTGGTGGGTGACCAGCGGCGTGGGGTCGAGCGTGCCGGCCGCGAGCATGCCCAGCACCCGGTCGACGTGCCCGATCACGTTGGCGTGTCCGCTGCGCAATGTGATGGCCTTGATCCACACCAGGCCCATGTGCACCTGGCAGGGCTCGGCGTAGACGCCGATCGCCACCACGGTGCCCGCCTTGCGAGCCAGCCGGATCGCGGTGTCGAGCGCGTCGGGGTGCCCAACGGCGTCGATCGCCGCGTCGACCCCGCGCTTCTCGGTGGCCTTGCGGACCTCGTCCCGCGGGCTCTGCTCGGTGAGATGGACCGGGATGGCGCCGAAGCTCTCGGCGGCGGCGAGCCGGTCGGCGACGGTGTCGATCGCGAACACGGGCGTCGCCCCGCCCGCCACCGCGACCTGCACGGCGCATAGCCCGACCGGACCCAGTCCGAGCACGGCGACGCTGTCACCGGGCTTCACGCCGGCCTCGGTGACGGCGTGGTAGCCGGTACCCATCACGTCCCCGGCGAACAGCGCCACCTCGTCGGAGAGTCCTTCTGGGACCCGGCGCAGGGTCATATCCGCCATCGGCACCACCGCCTGCTCCGCCTGCGTGCCCTGCAGTGAGCCAAGCGCCTCGCCGTGGCCGAACACCCGCATGTGGTCGCACTTGTGGTAGACGCCGCGCAGGCAGAAGAAACAGGTCCCGCAGGCGCTGTGGAAGCAGCCAAGGACTCGGTCGCCCTCCGTGACGCGGGTCACGTCGTCGCCAGCGGCCAGCACCCGGCCGACGAACTCGTGACCAATGGTGAACCCGGGCGCGATCTTCACCCGTCCGTGGTAGATGTGGAGGTCTGAGCCGCAGATGCCGCTCGCCTCGATCGCGACGATCGCCTCGTCGCGGCTGTGCAGCTCGGGGGCGGGGCGCTCGTCGAGGCGGACCTCGCCCGGAGCCTGGAAGGTGACTGCTCTCATGGGGCTCCTCGCTCGTTGTCGTCGTGGGGGAAGAAGCCCTCCCCGGTCTGCTGGCCAAGCCGTCCGGACAGCGCCAGCGCGCGCAGGGCGGGCGCGGCGCGGTAGCGCTCCTCGCGGCGCTCCTCGTAAAGCGCGTCGAGGACCGAGAGCACGTGGTCGAGGCCGATCCGGTCGGCCCAGCCCAGCGGCCCGCGGGGCTGGTTGAGCCCGTAGACCATCCCGGCGTCGATGTCCTGTGCGGAGCCAACCCCCTCGCTCAGGGCGAACGCGCACTCGTTGACGAGCTGGCAGATGACCCGGCCGAGCACCAGCCCGGGAGCGTCGCCCACCCATACGGTGTGCTTGCCGAGTGAGCCGAAGAAGCGCTCGGCTGCCGCAGCGGCTGAGTCCGCGCTGTCGGGGCCTCGGGTGAGCTCCACGAGCTGTGACTCCGCCAGGGGCGGGAGCGCATGGAAGCCGACCGCGCCGCCGCCCGGATCGAGGGTGGCCAGCGAGCCGGCGGCGCAGCAGATCGCCTGCGGGCCGCCCTGGAGGGGCGCGTCTGGCTCCTCGCCCAGGCCCAGGTCGAGGATCAGGAAGGGTGGCGGCCCATCCTCTGCCTCGGCCGGTGTGACGACGCTCCATCCGGCGGCGACCGCCGCGTGCCTGAGCTCCGCCGCGAGCGCTGAATCGCCCGCGACCACGATCGCTCCGTCGCCACCCCCGGCATCCAGGGGCTCGGGGTCCGGCGCCCGGTAGGGGTCCTTCCCCTCGCGGTAGTCGTAGTAGCCGCGCCCGGACTTGCGCCCGTGGCGCCCCGCCGCGACGTACTTGACGGTGATCGGAGACGGGCGCCAGCGCGGCTCGCCGAAGCTCTGCTCGTAGAACGAGCGCGAGACATCGAGGCCAACGTCGACCCCGACCAGGTCCATCAGCTCGAACGGGCCCATCCGGAAGCCGCCGCCCAGGCGCATGATGCGGTCGATCTCCTCGATCGGGGCAACGCGTTCCTGGAGCAGCTTGAGCGCCTCGACGCCGAACGGCCGATTGCAGCGATTGACCAGGAAGCCGGGGCCGTCGACGGCGTCGATCACGTGCTTGCCCATCGCCTCGCCGGCGGCGCGGGCGGTGGCGAGCGCCTGGTCAGCGGACTCCTCGCCGGCCACCACCTCCAGCAGGCGCATCACCGGCGGCGGATTGAAGAAGTGCATCCCGACCACGCGCTCCGGATGGGGAACGGCGGCGGCGATCGCGGTTACCAACAGCGACGAGGTATTGCTGGCCAGCACGCACTGCTCGGAGACGATCCCGGCGAGCGATTCGAACAGCGTCCGCTTGAGCTCGAGCTTCTCCGGTGCGGCCTCGATCACCAGCTCGCACGGGGCGAGCTCCTCGATCTGTGCCGCAGGCGCGAGCCGGTCGCTGGCGGCGCTGGCTTCCTCGGCGCTCCAGCGCCCCCGCTCGACGCCGCGCTCGAGCTGGGCCCTGATCCCTTCCAGACCACGTTCGAGCGCGTCCGGAGCAGGATCGTGAAGCAGGGTGCGGGCGCCGCCGAAGCACGCCAGCTGGGCGATCCCGGCGCCCATCGTGCCGGCGCCGGCAACGCCGATCGTCCGCGGCGGCTCGGCCATCGCCTATGCCGGCACGAGGGCGTTGATGCCCGTCAGCGCACGGCCGATGATCAGCTTCTGAATCTGCGATGTCCCCTCGTAGAGGGTGGTCACGCGCACGTCGCGCAGGTAGCGCTCGACCGGGTAGTCGTCGACGTACCCCGAGCCGCCGTGGACCTGGATCGCGGTGTTGGCGCACTTGATCGCCGCCTCGGTCGCGTACAGCTTGGCGATCGAGGTCTCGGTCGTGTTCGGCTTACCGGCATCCTTGAGAAACCCGGCACGCCACACGAGCATGCGGCTGGCGTCGGTCTCGACCTTCATGTCGGCGATCATCGCCTGCACGAGCTGGAAGCTGGCGATCGGGCGGCCGAACTGCGTCCGCTCCTTGGCGTACTTGACCGAGGCGTCGACGCAGCCCTGGCAGATCCCGACGCAGCCCGCGGCGACGCTGTAGCGGCCCGAGTCGAGCGAGCTCATCGCGACCTTGAAGCCGTCACCGATCTCGCCGAGCATCTGATCGTCGGAGACCTCGACGTCGTCGAGCGAGATCGCGGCGGTGTCCGAGCCGTGCAGGCCGAGCTTGTGGTGGATCACCTGGGGCTGGTAGCCATCCTGGTCGGTGTCGACGAGGAAGCAGGCGAGGCCCCGGTGCGCCTTCTCGGGATCGGTCTGGGCGAAGATCAGCGCCACCTTGGCGTGGTTGCCCATCGAGATCCACATCTTGCCGCCGTTGATGACCCAGCCGGAGTCGGTCTTCTTGGCCCGCGTGCGCTGATTCGCCGCGTCTGAGCCGGTGTCCGGCTCGGTCAGCCCGAAGCACCCGAGCCACTCGCCCGAGCACAGCTTCGGCAGGTAGTGCTGCTTCTGTTCCTCGGTCCCCCAGCGCAGGATTGCCGAGCACACGAGCGAGGTCTGCACCGAGACGACGGTGCGCATCGCCGAGTCGCCGCGGCCGATCTCCTCGACGATCAGGCCATAGGTCAGATAGTCGAGCTCCGCGCCGCCGTACTCGCGAGGCACGATCGCACCCAGGTACCCCTGGTCGGCGATCTTGCTCACGAGCTCCAGGTCGAAGTGCTCGTTGCGATCGTTCTCGCGCGCGCGCTCGACGATCTCGTTGTCGGTGAAGTCGCGCGCCGTCTCGCGGATCAGGCGCTGCTCGTCGGTCAGTTCGAAGTCCATAGCTACGGCACGGTAGCTGAGCGCGAACCTGCTTGTAGGCTGGGGATTCGCCATGCCACCCGAGACCCGATACGCGCGCAGCGGCGATCTGCACATCGCCTATCAGGTCGTCGGGGACGGGCCCATGGATCTCATCTACGTGCCGACCTGGATCTCACAGGTCGAGCACTACTGGGACGACCCCGGGATTGCCCGCTATTTCAACCGCCTCGCGTCATTTGCGCGTCTCATCATGTTCGACCGGCGCGGATCGGGCCTGTCCGATCCCGTCCTGCAGGCGCCCACGCTCGAGGAGCAGATCGACGACGTCGTGGCGGTGATGGACGCGGCCGGCTCTGAGCAGGCGGCGGTCTACGCGCAGCTCGAGGGCGGGGCGATGGCGACCCTGTTCGCCGCCACCCACCCCGAACGGACGACCGCGCTCGTCCTCTACGAGGCGATGCCGCGCATGTCGTGGGCACCGGACTACGACTGGGCGCTCCGTCCCGAGGACCGTAACCGGCAAGCGGAGACGAGCTGGGGCACCGGCGCGCGGATCATCGGGCTCGCTCCCGAATCGTCGAAGAACCCTCGGTTGCGCGAATGGTTCGCGAAGCTCGAGCGACTGGCCGCAAGCCCCGGGACAGCGCGCAAGCTGCTGATGATGAACGCCCAGGTCGACGTCCGGGCGGTCCTGCCCACGATCAAGGTGCCGACGCTGGTCCTGCACCGCGAGGGTGATCAATTCGTCGACCGGCGTCACTCCGAGTACCTGGCCGAGCACATCCCCGGCGCGCGCTACGTGGTGCTACCGGGTCGCGAGGCGATCTCGTTCGGATCCGACAGCCGGGCGCTGCTCGAGGAGATCGAGGAGTTCCTCACCGGTCACCGTCACGCGTCCGACCCGGAGCGGATCCTCGCCACCGTGATGTTCTCGGACATCGTCGACTCGACGCGCCGGGCCAGCGAGCTGGGGGACCGGCGCTGGCGCGAGCAGCTCGAGTCGATCGAGTCGGCCATGCGCCATGAGCTGGACCGATACCGGGGCCGCACGGTCAAGACGATGGGCGATGGCCTTCTGGCCACGTTCGACGGACCCGCGCGGGCCATCCGGTGCGCGACCGCGATTCGCGAGGGCGCCCGCTCCCAGTTCGGCCTCGACCTGCGGACCGGTCTGCACACGGGCGAGGTCGAGATGATCGGCAACGACGTCGGTGGCATTGCCGTGCACATCGGCGCTCGCGTGGGAGCATCGGCCGCGCCGGGCGAGGTGCTGGTGTCGGGGACCGTGAAGGACCTCGTGGTCGGGTCCGGGATCGAGTTCGAGGATCGCGGCGAGCGGGAACTGCGCGGCGTCCCGGGGCAGTGGCGGCTGTGGGCGGTGGCGTCCTGAGGCGCGCGAGCGGTCCCCGCCGCGAGGCGACGGGAACCGCATCAGGCGCGACGACCTTCTAGCGCGCTGCGGGCAGCGTCGAGACCGGAGGCAGCGTGATGTTCACGACCACCGAGGCGGACGCCCCACCGAGGTTCGCCGGGTCGGGGAGGACCCACGCCCGGAACGTCTTGGTGCCGGCGTTGCCGAAGTCACGCGCGAACTGGAACGTCGAATTCGCGGCCACGGTGTGGACACCCACCGTGTGCCAGTCACCATCGGCCCCCAGCCGTTGCAGGTACACGGTGTCACCCGCCTGGCTCGGAGTGACGCTTCCGCTGAACGTCACGGTCTGACCAGCGGGCGCCGAGGCGGTGCTCGCGGTGAGGCTCACCGCATCGCGGACACCCTCGAACAGCTTCGCCGTGTGCCGGTGAGGCGGGAGGGTGGTTTCCACGAAGTACACCTCGTTGTGCTCGGGCGTGACCGCGAAGCGGTAACTTCCGTCGGCGCCTGTCACACCAGCGGTGTCACACGCGAACGGCTCACCTGCGGTACGGCCGCACAGCGTCACGGGCGTGTTCGGCTCGGGCTGCTTCGTCCCGGACGTGTAAAGCGTGCCGGAGATCGTGGCCGGCTGCCCGACGCCGATCACCGGATCGGAGCTCGAGATCGTGAAGTCGGGCACCTGGGCCTGCTGGACGATGATCGCGATCGGGTCGGACGGGCTCCGAACGTTGCGGTCGTCCCTGCGGAGCACGGTCCGCACCACGCGTGCGCCCGGGATGCGCCAGGCCCGCGAGATCGTGTAGTCCGAGCTGGCGTTCAAGCGATCGCTCGCCACCGTACGCCACTCGTCGCCATTGCCTCGCTGCACCTGGAGGAACACGCTCTGGGACGCGTGATTGGGGGTCACGTGCCCCGAGAACGTGATCGACGTGCGCGTGTCCGTGACCGTGCGGTCGGCCCGGAGGCTGACCAGTGCCTGGACCTGCTCGTGAATGGTGCGGCTGTGGCTTGTGTCCGGGCCGCGGACGAACCAGCTGCGGTTCGAGTAGACCAAGCCCTCCGGTCGAGTGAACTCGTAGAACCCAAACGAGTTGGTCTGCATCCTGCCGATCGGAACGAACCGATGCGATGGATTGACCCGGTGGTACAGGGTAATCGTCTGATTACCGATGTCGCTGCCGGTGAGTTGCCCGTAGATCAGGACACCTTCACCCGCCTGAATCGGGTTCGGCGTGGCATTGATGGTGAGGCCGTCGTTGTGCCTCGGTGCTGCGTCGGCGATCCCTGCAGTCGCACACACGGCAAACGCGACCAGCAGGGAGCCGAGCACGACGATGCGCGAGCGCATGTGATGCTCCTTCCCAGCGTGTGGATTTGCCGCCGCCGGATCCCGGCTCCCTTCCGGGCGGTGGCTGATGGACACACCTCAGAACACTGGTGAACTCACGAAAGTTGCGCGTGGGAAGGTCAGGGGTTTGTAAGGGGCTGTGGCGGCAAAGCTAGGCACCCGCGCGCGCAGCCTCTAAACTTCACGGAGGTGGACCCGTTTGCGCTCGTGCTGCTGGGAGGGCTGGTCGCAGGAATCCTGTGGATCTGGCTGCTGGGCAAGTACTACCCCGGCAATGGCCTGGAGCAGCTGGGGCTCAAGTCGGCGCGGGAGATCACCGAGAATCGCGAGGCGCTGGACGCCGAAGATCTCCAGCAGATGCTGGAGGCTCACAACGCCAGGCGACGACGGCGCGGTGAGACCGAGGTGACCGTCGCCGACCTGGAGCAGCGTGTCCTCGATGACAACCGCGAGCAGCAGCAGCGGCGCGCTGCGTACCTCGCGGACCGCGAGCTCGACCAGCTGCTCGAGGTCACGAACGCTCGCCGGAGAGCGCGGGGACTTCCCGAGCGCTCTCGCGAGGATGCCCGCCGCGAGTTCGGCGGGGGCTCGCCCGGCGACGAGGCCTGACGGCCGCCTTCGTCGGTTGGCGCGCTGCCTGCTCATCGGGTGCGGTTGCCGCGGCGTCGAGCTCGCTGGCCTGCTCCGCGAGGACGGCCATGCCATCCGCGGCACGACCCGAGACCCCGCGCGGATCGGCCCGTTGAATGACGTCGGGGTCGAGGCGGTGCTGGCCGACCCCGACCGGATTGCGACCGTAGCCGCAGCGCTCGATCACGTGGTGATCGCCTGCATCCTGCTCGGCTCTGCGGCGGGCCCGGCGGAGTCGCTGGCGGCCCTGCACACCTCCCGGCTCGAGATGCTGCTGACTCGGATGGTCGACAGCACCGTGCGGGGGATCGTGTACGAGGCGCGCGGCACCGTGGATCACGCGCTGCTCGACGGCGGCGCCGCGCGGGTCACGGCCGTGTCCGAGGATTCGCAGATCCCATATGCGCTGCTCGAGGCAGACCCGGGCGATCACACCGCCTGGGCGGCCGCCGCGCGGGACACGGTCGCGGCTCTGCTGGCCTGAGAGCCGGCGGATACCCGGAAGCGCCGGTGGCTACCGAGCGGGCGGCGGAAGCAGCGGGCCGATCCGGTCGAGCAGATCGGCCAGGATGCGAGCGGTGGCCCCCCAGATCAGGTGATCGTCGACCAGATAGGTGTCGGTGCGGATCGGGAGGCCGCGCCGGACCAGGCGGCGCCGTCCGTAGCCGTCGATCAGATCGGAGATCGAGAACTCGAGGACCTCGGCGACCTCGCGTGCGCTGAGCGTCCAGGTACGGCCCGGCTCGATCATCCCCACGAACGGGTACACGGCATAACCGGTCGCGATCGTGGGCGTCGGCTGCAGTGCGCCCAGGATCTCCACCGCGTCGGCCGGAAGCCCGATCTCCTCCTCGGCCTCCCGCAATGCGGTCGCGGTGAGATCGGTCTCGTCCTCTTCGTAGCGTCCACCCGGAAACGAGATCTCGCCGGGGTGACGGCGGAGGTCGTCGCGGCGCTTCGTGAACACGGCGTGGAGCTCACCGCCCTCCACGTACAGGGGGACGAGGACCGCCGCATCGGTGCGTCCGCGAACGTCGAGCTGCACCGCCTCCTCCGCGGAGAGCAACATCCGCTTGAGCTGATCCCCGATGGGTCCCGTGGCCGCGCTCATCGCCGGACTATATTCGCGGGTCGTGACTGGATCGTCTTCCGCCCCAGCCGCGCTCGACGGCCGCGTCGCGCTCGTGACGGGCGCCAGCGGCGGGATCGGAGCGGCGCTGTGCCGCTCGGTCAGCGCCGCCGGCGCGACCGTCGCGGTGGGATACGGGCGTGGGCGAGATGCGGCGGAGTCGCTCGTCCGGGAGCTCGCGAACGGCGGCCGGCGCGCGGCGGCGTTCGGCGCCGACATGGGCGATCCCGAGGCGCCCGCACGGCTGGTCGCCGAGGTCGAGGGCGAGCTCGGATCGATCGACGTCCTGATCGCCAACCATGGTCACGCCCGCCGGGCAACCTACGACGAGGTCGATGCCGACGCGTTCGATCTCACGCTGGCAGTGAACCTGCGGGCGCCGTTTCTACTCGCGCAGCAGGTGCTCGGCGGGATGCGGGAGCGCGGCTTTGGCCGGATCCTGTTCGTCTCCTCGCTCGCCGCCTTCCGCGGCGGCATGGTCGGCCCCGACTATGCGGCATCGAAGGCCGGCCTGCACGGGCTCACGTTCTTTCTGGCCTCGCGGGTGGCACACGATGGTGTCACCGTGAACGCCATCGCCCCTGGCTTCGTGGAGACGGCGATGCTGCCGGAAGAGGCTGCGGAACTGGCCACGACCGTGCCGATTGGACGCGTCGGCCGCCCCGAGGAGGTCTCAGAGCTGGCTCTGGCGATGGTCACCAACGCCTATCTGACGGGCCACGTGGTCCCGCTCGACGGCGGCAGCCACCCCCGGTAGGCGCCAGCCACACCGGTAGCGAAACCGGCCGAGGCCGGCGGTGGCCGCGCTCAGCTGGTGACTGGGGCGATCGTGGTCACGTTGTCCTCGAACGCGACCTCGCCCTCGAGGGTGCGGTGCACCGGACATTTCGCTGCGATCACCTTGAGCCGCTCGACCTGCTCCTCGGTACAGCTCCCCGAGAGCCGGAAATCGAGCCGGAACTTGGTGGGGCAACCCCGCTCGGCCGGCGTGTAGTTGCACTCGACCTCGACCGGGCCAAGGTCCCACCCCTTGCGCTTGGCGTACATCTCGATCGTGATCGCCGTGCAGGACGCCAGGCTCGCGGCGAGCAGCTCCTGCGGACTCGGACCGTCGTCGTCCCCGCCGTGCTCGGTTGGCTCGTCAGCGACCAGCTGATGCTGACGAACGTCGATCTGGTGGGTGAAAGCTGTGTGTGCGGCCCGACGAGCGGTTGCCTTCATTGGCGGTCCTCGAGGTTGGTGGAGTTCTCAATTTGATCGTAGCGCCGAAGGCCCGTCAAGACAGGGGGTTGAAGACCAACCCGGTCGGCACCTTGGGGAAGAAATACGTGGACTTTGGAGGCATGCTCTCACCGGCAGCGGCCACCGCTTGGACCCGCTCGACGAGCGTCGGCGCCATGAAGAACGCGGCGTCGTACTGGCCCGTCTCGATCAGGCCGAGCGCCTCTTCGGCGTCCCGCGCGTATCCAAGTCCTGACAGGTGATCGATGTCCTCGTCGGTCATCTCCAGCGCGCCCTTCAGGATCAGCGCCTCGAGCACCGCGGTGTCGAGGCGGCGGTACGGCTCGGCACGGTCCGGGAGGGCCCGGTCGGCGATCGCGGGATCCTTGAGCGTGAGCATCATCGGCCGCTTGAAGTGAGAGTCGATGTAGCCGAAGCGGACCTCATCGCCCGGCTCGGGCACGAGTTGGGTGCTGTTCCCTTCGAGTGACTCGATGTCGAAGTCACGGCGGAGCGCGTCGGCGAGGGTCTCGTGCTGCTCGGGGCGCAGGCCGCGGACCAGCCGGTGGGTGGGGAATACCGTCAGGCCGGGATCCTGGAGCGCGACCAGGCACATGAGGACGTAGTTGTGCGGGCCCTCGCCACCGATCTCGTCGGCGTAGACGCGAGCGGTCTCGTAACGGTGGTGTCCGTCGGCGATCAGCAGCTCGGCGTCTTTGATCGCGTCGATGGCCCGCTCGATGGCGGTGTGCTCCGGCACGCGCCAGATCCGGTTGACGGTGCCGTCGTCGTCTGTGGCCTCGCCCCATGGGGGCTGCTCGGTGAACCGCTCGAGCGCGTCCCACACCGCCCCGGAGGGGTCGGAGAAGAGCGAGAAGATGGGGGAGAGGTTCGCCTTGGTGGCGCGCGTCAGGCGCAGCCGGTCCTCCTTGGGGCCGGGGTGCGTTCGCTCGTGCGGGCGGATCCGGCCCGCTCCGTACTCCGTTACGCGCACGCGCGCGAGGAAGCCCCGGCGGGTGCGCCGCTGACCGTCGGGTCCGGTGTAGCCCTGTTCGAGCGGCCACAGTGCCGGCCCGTCCTCGACCACCGCCTCCTCCTCGCGCCATCGGGCGAGCAGCTCTGCCGCGTGCTGGTACATGTCGCCGTTCCCACGCGGGAGGTCGATGTGGACCACGTTGTATGGCGAGCGGGCCTCGAGTTCGGCCCGCTCGGCGGCATCGATCACGTCGTATGGCGGCGCGACGACGTCCTGGAGGCCGCCGGTCTTCTCGAGGTCGTAGTGGAGTGCCCGCAGGGGTTCGAGCTCGGCCATCGCGGCGCCGGAGGCTACTTCACCTGGGCCGCCGGTCGCATCCCGAAGCCGTCGGTGCGAGCGGCACTAGACTTGAGATGGTTTCGGGGCGTGGCGCAGCCTGGTAGCGCGCCGCCTTTGGGTGGCGGAGGTCCCCGGTTC
>DASXOS010000189.1:0-17687 GCA_036494115.1 Solirubrobacteraceae bacterium
AGCCGGGCGCCGCCGATCGTGGCGCCGGTCACGTGGGCTCCGGTGAACTTCGCGGGCGTCGCGTCCGCTCCAGCGACCTTCCGACGCTTGTGGATGATCAGCACGTCCGACCTCCTCGGGATGGTGGTTTCTCACCTCGGAAATTACCTGTCGAAAATCGCCGGCCCCGTTTGTCTGATACGCGACCATCCCAACCAGGAGGAAGCGAATGAAGTACATGCTGTTGATCCATCAGGGCGATACGCCCACCCCGCGGGACCCCGATGCCTGGTCGAAGCTCTCCCCGGAGCGGCAGGGAGCCGTGTTCGCCGCCTACAAGGAGATCACCGAGACGCCCGGGGTGACGCCCGGCCAGCAGCTCGACGAGCCCGACACGGCGACGACCGTGCAGGTGAAGGACGGCGCCACCCTGACCACCGACGGCCCGTTCGTGGAGATGAAGGAGGCGCTCGGCGGCTACCTGTTCTTCGAAGCCGACGATCTCGACGCCGCGATCGCGCTGGCCGCGAAGGTCCCCGCGGCCAGCATGGGCGGCGCGGTCGAGGTGCGCCCGATCGTGGAGTGGTAGCGATCCTCGAGCAGACGTTCCGCGACCAATGGGGCCGGGTCCTCGCGGCCCTGATCGGCTTCCTCGGCGACTTCGACCTCGCCGAGGAGGCCGCTCAGGAGGCGTTCGCGATCGCGGCCGAGCGCTGGCCCCGCGACGGCACGCCCGACCATCCCGCCGCCTGGCTGATGACGACCGCGCGCAACCGGGCGATCAACCGCATCCGTCGCGATCGCACGCTCGCCGCCAAGACCCGGCTGCTCGAGCTGCCCGAGGCGGTGGAGGACCCCGTGAACGACGACACCGTGTTCGAGGATGAGCGCCTCGAGCTCATCTTCACCTGCTGCCACCCCGCGCTCGCCACCGACGCGCAGGTCGCACTCACCCTGCGCACGCTCGGCGGGCTGACCACCACCGAGATCGCGCGGGCCTTCCTGGTGCCCGAGGCGACGATGGCCCAGCGGCTCGTTCGCGCCAAGCGGAAGATCAAGGCGGCCGGAATCCCCTTCCGGGTGCCGCCCGACCATCTCCTGCCCGACCGTCTGGCCGCCGTATTGGCTGTCGTCTACCTGATCTTCAACGAGGGCTACGGCGGGCGGGGTGACCTCGCCGCGGAGGCGATTCACCTGGGCCGGGCGTTGTGCGAGCTGATGCCGGACGAGCCCGAGCCCCACGGGCTGCTGGCGATGATGCTGCTCCTCGACGCGCGCCGCGACGCCCGCTTCGACGGCGATGAGCTCGTGCTGCTGGCCGACCAGGACCCGGCGCGCTGGGATCCCGGCCGGATCGCAGAGGGCCGCGCGACGCTGGAGCGGGCGATCGCCCTGCGGGGACGGGGCCCGTACGTCCTCCAGGCGGCGATCGCGGCGTTGCACACCGAGGAGCCGCGGGACTGGGCGCAGATTGCGGCGCTCTACGGCGAGCTCGGGCGGATCACCCGCTCGCCCGTGGTCGAGCTCAACCGTGCGATCGCGGTCGCCGAGGAACGGGGTCCCGCGGCGGGGCTCGAGATCGTCGACCGGCTCGAGCTCGATGAGTTCCAGTACCTGCACTCAACCCGCGGGGAGCTGCTGCGACGGCTCGGGCGGACAGACGAGGCGGGCGCGGCGTACCGGCGAGCGCTCGCGCTCACGCACGACGGAGCGGAGCGTCGGCTGCTCGAACGTCGCCTGGCCGAGCTCTAATCCGCGGTCTCCGACGTGGCGCGCTCGCGCTTGGCGGCGACCACGGCAGAGGGAACGACAATCACCGGCCGGTCCGCGTGCTGGATCACGCCGTGCGAGACGCTCCCCAGGAGCAGCGACTTCACCCCGCCCAACCCGCGCGAGCCCACCAGGATCGCGGTCGCGCCGGACTCTTTGGCCTGACGCAGGATCGCGTCGGCGGTCGAGCCGATCCCGGAGACGGTGAGTGGCTGAGCCTGGAGACCGGCCTGGTTGGCCAGCTCGGCGCCCTCCCGGGCGCGCTGCTCGGCATTGCTGCGCGTGGCGTCGTCAATCTGCTCGGTGTTGTCGGGAAGACCGGGGGCCAGCCCGAAACCCGACGGGGTGCGGGCCATGACGTCCAGGAACGGCTCCCAGACCGTCAGCACCGTCGCCTCCTGGCCGCGCAGGAGCCTGGCGCCCTGCTCGATCGCGGCCTTGGCGTCGTCGGAACCGTCGTAGCAGATCAGAATCATCGCGTTCGCTCCTTCGTCGGGGGCACCGTTCGCGGGACCGTGTTCGGTAAGTCTGCCTGGAGAAGCCCGGATCCGCCGTGGCGGCGGCCCTGGGGTCCCAGCTAGCCGGCCGGGACGGTGCTCGTCGAGGTCGAGGTCGTACCGGTCGCGGTGCTCGGCGCCGCCCGCGGTGTGGACGAAGACGACGTGGTGGTCCCGGTCGTGGTGCCGCTCGCTCCCGTGGTCGACTGGGTGCCCGTCGTCGTGGTGGGCGTCGTGGGCGTGGAGGTGGTCGTCGGCGAACGGGTGGTCGTCGAGGAGGGCGTCGTCGTCGACGATGGCGTGGTCGCGGTGGTCGTCGTTGTGGTGGGCGTCGTGGTCGTCGAGGTCGTCGTCGACGAAGGGGTGGTCGTCGTTGTGGTGGTGGTGCCCGCGGTGGTCGAGGCCGGCGTCTGCGACGTGCTCGACGAGCTGCCCGTGTTCGAGACGAGGCCGCTCTGGCCGAGCTGGCTGTCGATCTGCTGTTGGACCAACGTCACCTCGGCAGTGATCGCGGCCGGCGTCCCTCCGGCGCCGAGCTTCGGCAGGACGTTCAGCTCGCGCAGGATCGCGTTCAGCTTGGTCAGGAGAGCCTGCGACGGCGCCGAGTTCAGGGTGACCACGATCTGGTCGGCCAGCGCGGTGGTGACGCAGGCCGGGCAGTTGCGGTTGAGCGCGCCCGCAAAGTTGACCGGACCATAGACGTGCCGCTGTCCAACCACCAGCAGCACCTGGAACGACACCGCGACGGTGGTGCAGGCGTTGCAGTTGGCCATGGCGTAGGCGGTGTTGGCTTCGCCGACCGGAGCGCCGTCGTTGACCGTGACCAGCGAGTAGACCACGTCGTAGACGACTCCCCCCGCCTTCGTGCCCACGGCCAGCGCCTGGCTGTCGCCCGGTCTGGGCGGCGCGGGCAGCGTGAACGGGAATGTCGTCACCGGGACCGGCGCGGTGGTCGTGTTCGCGGCGCCCGAGCTGGCGGCACCAGTGCTCGTGGACGATCCCGCCGAGCCCGGCGTGCCCGTCGGACCGGCAGCAGAGCCGGAGCCGGCGGCGCCGTGCGGGGCCTTGGCCGGGTCAGGGGTGTGGCCGCTGACGATCGCCACCGGCGGCTTGCCGCCCTTGCCGGCGATCACGAACAGCGCCGGGTGCTGCTGGGTCGCACCACCCACCGGAATCATTGCCACCGCCAGGTGCGTGCCGGGCGCGAGCTGCGCCCCGGCCGGCGTCGCGACGGGCCGCACCGCCGACGCCGGCGACGCGATCAGGTGGCCGAGACTCGCGATCGTGCCACCCTGATTGCCGCGCACCGGCTGATACTGGCCTGACGGCCACCACGCCCAGGCGAGTCCCGCGATGATCAGTGCCGTCGCGGCAAGCACCACGCCGCGGCGCGGCGGGCTGCCGCTGCTCCAGCCGAGCGCCTTGGTTGCGGTCGTGCGGACGATCCGTTGGCCCACGAGCACGCTGCCGAGCACGGGCAGCGCCAGGGCCAGGAGACGCACGAGCGAGGCCAGCAGGTCGATGATCTGCCCGTTCTCGGCCTGACCGGGGATCGCGGCGGCGATGTGGTGGCCGCTGTCCCACGCGGTCGTGGCCAACCGCGGCAGCAGCAGCACGGCACTGAGGCTCAGGCTGAGCAGGATGGGCACGATGATCAGGACCCACAACGTCACGAGCAGACGTGCGCGCCCGGTGAGGGCGGTGGGCTCGTGCCGGCGTCCGGGGAGCAGACGGCGCAGCGTCGGTCCGATGTGCGCGAACAGGTCGGGGACGCCGGTGGCGTCGGACAGGATGTGGTACCCGTCGGCTCGGATCACCGGCGAGAGCTGCTTGATCATCTGCAGCACCTGAAGCGCGATCAGCAGCAGCAGCGCGTCGGCTCGCCACACGAACAGCCATACCGCCATCGTCACCACGGCGACGATGGCGTTGAAGTACAGGCCGCCCAGGTCGACGCGCAGGCGGTCGCGCCGCGGCAGCCGGTACGCGTCTGTGACGTCGGTGTAGAAGGCGGGCCAGACCAGGTACAGGCCCACGCCCATCCCGCCCGGCGTCGCTCCGCCGTAGCGGCATGCGGACGCGTGGCCAAGCTCGTGGAAGCCGGCCGACGCGACCGCCAGCACGAAGACGAGCAGCAGCAGGTCGGGACTGTGGAACGCCTGCGCGGTGGCGGACGCCACGCCCTTGTGAAACAGAACGAACCAGAAAACGCCGACGAATGCGGCAAGCGCCGGCCACATCACCCACGGCCGGAACAGGACCGTAAATGGCGCCGTGAGCAGCCGGGTGACGCGCGGGTTGGTGACCAGCACCTTCCAGCGCAGGGCGAGCAACGGGTTGCGCCGTGGCGGGGCCCGGTGCTCGGTTCCGGCCAGCAGGCCCTGGGCGGCGAGCTTCTCGGCCAGCCGGAGTACGTGCGCCTCGTCGAGGCTGCGGCCGAGGCGCTCCGACATCGCCCCCGCGAGCTCGGCCGGCCCGCGCTCACCGTCGATGCAGTCGAGCAGCCCATACATCAGCGATCCGAGCTGCACCATCTGGCCGTCGCCGCGGCGGACCAGCGCAGCTCCGTCCTTGTAGCCGGAGCCGTGCACGGCTCCGAGCAGCTCGGCTCCCTCCGCACGCCGCAGGGCGCCGCCGGTGGCGACGCCGGGACCTGCGGAGGGAGGCTCAGCTACTGCGGTCACGCGACCTGCCCCACCCGTTCAGGGACAGCTACTGCTGGTTGACGTTGGCGTCCTGGTTGGCGGTGGCGTCAGCCGTCACGTGGTCGAGGTTCTGTGAGATGTCAACCTCCTGCGGCGCCTCTGCCGCGGCCACCGCGTCAGGCGAGCCGACATTGGCGCCGACCGCAGCGTCGATCGGAGCCGCCACGTTGCCGTTCGCGGCCACCGCGCCGTCGACCGGAGCGGCGAGATCCGCATTGGCATGGATGTTGACGTTCGCGTCGAGCAGGCTGCCACCGTTCAGCAGCGAGTCGACGCCACCGGTCGTGCTGGATGCAGCATCACCGGCTGCGGGCGCGGTCCCATCGGCCGGGGCAGTGGTCCCATCGGCCGGGGCAGTCGTCCCGTCGGCCGGGGCAGTGGTCCCGTCGGCCGGGGCCGTGGTCCCGTCTGCCGGGGCCGTGGTCCCGTTTGCCGGGGCTGCAGTCCCGTCCGCCGGGGCGGCGGTCCCATGCGCCGGGGCAGTGGTTCCATCGGCCGGAGCGCTCGTCCCATCGGCCGGGGCGCTCGTCCCGTCCGCCGGGGCTGTCGAGCTCTGGCCATCGGCCGCCGAACCGGTGCCACCCGAGCTGTTCTGGCCCACACTGGCATGCTGGGGCGCGGAGGCATGGGCGGTGCCGCTGATGTCCTGCTCGATCGATCCGTGCTGCTCGGCCAGGCCGACGGACTCGGCGCCGGGGCTCAAGACGTTTGCACTGGCGGAGGCCTCGATCGGGGCGGCGACGTTCAGGTTCGCCGCGGCGGCCAGATCGACGGGCGCCGCGAGGTCCAGCCCGAGGTCAACGTTCGCGTTGACGTCGAGGAGCGAGAGCACCTCTTTGTTGGGCAGGGAAGTGGCCTCCTCGGCCTCGATCTCGTCCATTGAAACGCGGTCTCGCTCTTGCATCCTGAGCCTCCTTATTGGTCATCCAACCGTCTTGGGGCCTTCCCCCTGCCAGGGGGAGTCAAACGACGTGGAGGCGGCCCCGGGAGGCTCTCAGCTGGGACCGGCGCCGGCGCCCAGACTGTTCAGCCAGTCGCGAATCGCCCGTCCAGCCGGGGTGACCTGGCCCTCCTCGTACCCGGTCGTGGCCACCGCGAGCGTCGTCCCATTGGGGGTCGACCAGCCGTATTCGATCGCGGTGCCTGATTTGGCATATTTCGCGATCGCCTGGCCCTGCTGGAGGTAGGAGCCGGGGCGGGCGATAGCGGTGATCTCCTCGGCGACGTACTGCACTCGGCCTGCGTCGGGCCCGTTCAAGAGCTCGAAGTACACCAGGGGCTGGCCGGCGTACCAGTCAGGGATGATCGCCAGGATCTTGACCGGGCTCGGGGCCAGGATCGGCGCGCCGACCGGCATCACCGCGTCCACGCCCTGGTCGGTTCGTTCCCAGCGCGTGACGAATCGCAACGGGTTGATGTAGGACGAGTTCGAGACCGGGGCCGCCACGAGCTCCTTCTTCAGGAGTTGCCTGACCTCTGACAGCGGTGGCGCGTGCGCGTTCACATCTCCAACCGGGTCGGTGGCCGTGGTCACGATGCCCTGTTCCCCTGCGGTCGGCTCGATCGCCTGCGGATGCGCGCGGGGGACGGAGGCCGAGGTCCCGTCGGTGGGGGTCCCCAGTCCTGGGCCGGCCGTCCCGGAGGTCCCGCTCGACCCACAACCGGCGAGGCACAGGGCAATCATCAACAGCGCTACACGCCCCATCGCGAGCATGCTAGGCGTTCACGGGCCGAATGCGTGCCGGTCGGGATCGCCTCAGGGGCGCAGGTGGCCGACCGCGATGCCGTGGTCGCGTGCGAGCTCGTCGGCGATCATCGACCGGTGGCACGCCTCGGGGTCGCGCTCGACGCACAGGAGCGCCGTCGTGCCCTCAGCTGGTAGGCCGCGGGCGATCGCGCCCAGGTCGACGTGATCGAGGATCTCTCGTTGGTAGCGCTCGCGGTACTCCGGAGCGAGCTCGACCCGCGAACGCTTTCCAACGCCCTGGCGCGCGTCCTCCTCGTACTGAAGGTGGCGGAGCTCGGTGGTCGGGGCGAGCTCCTTGTGGTGCTCGTAGGCGATGCCCGCCCCGGCGAGTGCCTGCTGCAGCCGCTGCGAGTTGGCCCAGGCGTACCGTGGCCCCCGGACGCCGCGACGCTGGCGAACGTCAAGGAGCAGACGCACATCGGCGCGTCGCAGTGCCTCGAGAAAGCTGTCGAGGTCCCAGTCGTAGACGCCGATCGTGATCACGCTCTTGCTCACGGGGCACACGATGGCAGAGACGGATCTTGCACGAAACTGCCTGTTCGTGCACGTTCGTGTATGATCGGGTGCATGCTCACCGACGAACGGCGTACGTTGATCCTCGACCGTCTGCGGACCCAGGGCCGAGTGCTCGCCACCGATCTCAGCGCCGAGCTCGACGTTTCGCCCGACACCGTCCGGCGGGACCTGCGCGAGCTCGACGAAGCCGGCCTGCTCCGCCGTGTCCACGGCGGAGCCCTTCCGCGTCACGGCGACGCCTCTCCGTTCGCTTCCCGCGCGCGCCGCGCCCCCGAGGCCAAGGCGTCGATCGCCCGCCGCGCTGCCGACTGCATTGAGGACGGCCAGGTGGTGATCCTCGACGGCGGCACGACCACGCTCGAGCTCGCCCATGCGCTCCGCCAGGACCTGTGCGCGAGCGTGGTGACGACGAGCCCGCCGATCGCCCTCGCGCTCGCTGACCATCCCGGACTCGAAGTCACCGTCGTGGGGGGGACGCTGCGCCCCAACGCGCTCGTCACGGTGGGCGCAGCGGCCATCGAGGCGTTCCGGATGATCCGCGCCGATGTGGTGTTCCTGGGGGTGTGCGGGCTTCATCCAGAGATCGGTGTGACCACCGAGGACCTTGAGGAACGCCATGTCAAGGCGGCGATGATCGAGGGTGCAGCCGAGGTCGTTGCGCTCGCCGACCACGACAAGCTCGGCACCGCGATGCCGGTGGTGGTCGCGCCGCTGCGCGCGGTCACGCGACTGGTCACCGACGCCGACGTGGACGAGGCGGCGCTCGAGCCGTACCGAGCTGCCGGGATCGAGGTGCTGCGGGCGTGAGCCTGCCGGCCCTTCGCTTCAGCGCGCGCGCCGGGGTCACGGCCGTGTTCTTCGTCGACGGCGCCCTGTTCGCGTCGTGGGCCTCCCGCATCCCGGCGCTGTCGGACCGGGTCGGCGCCAGCACCGGTGTGCTCGGGCTGGCCCTGCTCGCGCCCGCTGTCGGGGCTGTGATTGCGATGCCGACTGTCGGCCGCCTGCTGCCCGGCCGTTCGAGCCGCAGCTTCTGCCGCGTCGCGATCGCCGCGTTGATGCTGGCCGTGCTGCTGCCGGCGCTGGCCCGGAGCGTCCCCGTCCTCGCCATCGCGCTGCTGCTGGTGGGAATGGCCAACTCCACCCTCGACCTGGTGATGAACGCGCAGGGCATGTCGATCGAGCGACGACTGGGGCGGCCGATCCTGTCATCGCTGCACGCCGCATTCTCTTTCGGCGGCTTTGCCGGTGCCGGTCTCGGGGCGCTCGCCGCTGCGCTGAACGTCGCGCCGCTCTACCACCTGGCGTTCGCCGCGCTCTTGTTCGGCGTGCCGGGGCTGCTCGCCACCATGCCGCTTCTGGCCAAGGACGAAGACGCCGACGCGGAGGCGCCTGCACTGAGGTGGAGCAGGGTTCCGCGTCGGCTGGCCCTCCTCGGCGCCGCATGCTTCTTCTGCCTCGTGGCGGAGGGCGGCGCCTCTGACTGGAGCGCGAAGCTCGTCCGCGACGACCTCGCAGGCTCTGCGGCGTTGGGGGCGATCGCCTACGCCGTGTTCAGCGTCGCGATGGGCTCTGGAAGGCTCGTCGCTGACCGCCTGTGGAAGCGCTGGGGGTCGGCCGGTCTGCTGCGGCGCAGCGGCACGCTGGCCGCTCTCGGCTTCGGCCTCGGTCTGGCCTCGGGGACGCCCGCCACGGCGATTGCCGGCTTTGCCGCGCTCGGCCTTGGGCTGGCCGGTGTCGTGCCCACCCTGTTCCGGGCGGGGGCCGACGAGCCCGGCGTGTCGACTGGACCGGCGCTGGCGGCGGTCAGCTCGCTCGGCTACCTCGGGTTCCTCGCCGGCCCGCCGCTGATCGGCGGCGTGGCCTCGCTCACCTCGCTGCGTTTTGCCTGCGGGCTGCTGGTGCTGGCGGGCCTCCTGGTGGTGGCACTCGCCCCCAGCGCGGGGCCGCCGCGAGCCGTACCCGTGGCCGATCCCACCTGGACGACATGACGGCCGGGGTGCTGCTGCAGCGCGCCGACGCCCTGCTCGTCGACCTCGACGGGACGCTCATCGATTCGAGCGCGCCCGTGCGGCGCGCCTGGGAGGCGTTCGCCGACCGCCACGGCCTCGACCCTGACGAGGTCGAGCGATTCGCCCACGGGCGTCCCTCTCGCGAGTCGATCCGTTCGCTCGCTCCGGACACCGATCAGGAGCGCGAGGCCACGGCGCTCGAGGAGGCTGAGCTCGGCGACACCGAGGGGGTCACGGCCCTGCCGGGCGCGCTCGAGCTGCTCGGGAGCGGCCGGCGTCTGGCGATCGTGACCTCATGCTCGACGGCGCTCGCCGAGACGCGGTTGCGCGCCGCCGGACTCCCGATCCCCTCGATCCTCGTCTCCTCGGACGGGCTTGAGCACGGCAAGCCCGACCCCAGCTGCTTTTTCATCGGCGCCCGGCGGCTCGGGGTCGAACCTGCGCGATGCGTCGTGCTCGAGGACGCCCCGGCCGGGATCCGCGCCGGGCGCGACGCCGGTGCCCGCGTGATCGCTGTGCGGACCACCCACGGCGATCAAGACCTTGCGGAGGCCGATTCGATCGTCGACGACCTGCGCGCGCTGCTCGCTACCGCAGCGCGTGCGGCTTGATCGCAGGGCTGTCGGACCAGCGGACCGCCGCGGAGCCCTTTGCACAGTCGAAGATCTCGCCCTCGCCGTCCTGGGCGTGGGTGGAGTGGAACACGGTGTAGACGCAGCTCCAGCCGGTCGGCGTCGTGTACCGGAAGACATGAGTCCGGACCTTCTTGGGTTTACCCGACACCCCGTGGTAGGCGACGCGGCGTGCCATCTTGCAGGTCGTGCCGCGGGCCTCGAGATTCCACTCCAGCCGGTTGGGCCTGCTGCCGCACGATGTGAACCTCGACGCGGCGCCCGCACCCCCGACGCCCGCCACCAGCAGCGTCGCCGCCACCGCCATGCAGGCCGCCAGCCCCTTCGTCCGGTCCATGCGCCGCACTCTAATCACGCCCGATGGCGCTGTCCATCCCCGCCACGCGCAGCCGCTCGGGCGGCACGCCGTCGGCGCCCGCACTCGGGCACGCGAGCGGCCCGCTCGGCGTTGAAACGCTTCGCGGGCCGCTGGGCGCGGTTGCCCCCTGTTGCCCCCGGGTCGCCCCCGGTCAGGACGGCGCCGGAGCGCCGCTGCCGCCCTAGTGGCTGAACTTGACCTGGCAGGTCTGGAGCTTGGCGGCGTCGGTGCCGGCCGCGGCCACGCACTGCGTCAGCTTCGCCGCCTTGCTCAGCGTCTGATGAGCCTGGCTGGTCGCCGCGTTGGCCTGGCCGGTGGCGGCCTTCGTCGCGGCCTTGGTCTGGCCGTTCGCGTTGCTCAGCTGCCGCTGGGCCTGGTTGATTGCCTGCTGTGACTGCTGGATGCCGGACTTGACGGCCTGGTTGGCGGTGTCGCTGCTCGGCTTGATCGCGGTGAAGTAGACGACACCGAAGATCAACAGCGAGGCGCCGAGGCCGGCGAACCACATCTTCCAATTGCCAGTGACGAGAACCATCGTTACCCCCTGTGGGTGTTGAGTGAATGTGTGAGTTTTTGTCCGTAGTCACGGCGCACCTGAGCCCGCCGTGTCCTGCAAATGGCCAGCCGCATTACGCGGCGGTGGTGGAGAGCTGCTCGAGCGCGGCCTGCCAGTCGATCACCACCTCGCGGTCATCGCCGGCCGGCATCCGCTTGGCGGGCACGGTGTTGCCCGGGTAGAGCAGCGGCACGGCCGCCGCCGGCACCGGGTTGCCGACCTGGATCTGGTACGGAGAGCGACCCTCGGCGAGGATCGTCAGGGCGAAGGCGTACATGTCATCGCCCTTCGGGTTACGCATCCCGAGCGGTTGGCTCTGCACGATCACGGCCTTGCAGGCCTCGCCCTGAGCGAGGATCCGCGCGGCTGACGACGTGTTCGGGTCGCCTGAGGCGGCCATCGTGACCGTCGGCGGCACCTCACCCAGCGAGAGCGCGATGTGGCTGTGATCCGACGGGTCGACTCGGACGGCGACCGTCGCCCCTGGCGTCATCAGCTGCGGCAGCACCGTAGCTTTTACGGCCTGGCGGCAAGTGGCGGTGTAGCGCGGCGTGCTGTCGAGCGCGACCTCGACGGTGAACACGCAGACGTGCGCCGGGTCGAAATCCGCTCCGGTGCTGACCGACGTCTGCTGAACGCTGACGATGATGCCGCGGCCGAGGAGCCCGTTCTCGAGCAGCTCCTTCGGTACCGATCCGGTGAGGTTGCGCATCTTGCTGAAGAGCCCCATCTGTGTTCCTCCTCTGGAACGTCTCTGAGTTGACGCTGGCCAGCCTGATCCGGCGCACCTAAGCGGCGCCAAAGAAGCGCCAAAGCGCCGAGTTGCGGCTGCTTTGGCCGGCGAGGCGGTGAGACTCAGGCGCGACCAAGTTGGTACTGCGCGGCGCCTGTCGATGCCGTAGGCTGCCGCTCGCCGCGGGGTCGCGCGCGCGTACAGAGATCGGAATTCGGGGGCTGAATTGGCACAACAGTTGAGCGGCTGGCGGATTGCAGGAGTGGCGATCCTGCTGTTCTCAGCGATCCTGCTCGGCGTCGGGATCCACCACATGGTCGCGACCGGGACGTGCTCGTCGACCGGCTACTCGGCGAACTACGGCCCCGTGCCGAAATGCCCCTCCGGGACCGGCTGGTGGTTCGCATTCTTGTTCGGGGGGATCATCGGGTGCCTGGTCGGGTCCGCGCTGGCGGCCGGGCTCGCCTTCGTGTTCGCCGGGATCTTCGGCGCGATCGGATTCGGCGCTCTGACGATCGTCCTCGACTCGAATGCCAGCACTGGCACCAAGCTGTTCGGCGCGATCTTCGGCGGCTGCTTCGCCGTGGTCGGCGTCATCGCCTGGCTCGCGATTCTGAAGAGCGCGCTGAGCTCTCTGCGCGCTCCGCGGCAGGCCACCGGCGCATCGGCGACGCCTGGCTCCGGCGGGGCGGCGTTCGGCAAGCGCGACGAGCCGGCGACCGCGTTCGGGACGCCCGAGGCCGCGTCCGCCTTCGGGAAGGCGTCGTCGGCCGAAGCCGACCCGATCCTCGCCGCCTACCAGTCGTCACACGCATCGACCGCCTCGGCGGCGCCCGCGGGTCACGGCTCCGTGGTGGCGACGGGCGCCCCGGCGGCGCCTGCGGCCAACCTGATCGCGAGTCTCAAGCAGATCCGCCAGGCCGCCGCGAATGACTCGGTCGATGAGCTCACCAAGCTGGCGGACCTGCACCGCAGCGGTGCCCTCACCGACGCCGAATTCGCGAGCGCCAAGGCGAAGCTCCTGGGGGAGATATAGATGCGGCTCGTGGTCGCGCTCGCAGTGTGGGCCGCAGCCGTGCTCGCGGCGGTCGTCGTCTCCTCGGCGGTCGCCGGGAGCATCCACCACTCGCCGAACACGTCGTCGACCGGTGGAGTGTCGATCTCGTTCGGCGGCTCGTCCGGGGGCGGCGCGGGCGGCGGCTCGTCCGGCGGCGGGTCAGCCGGATCGCCCTCGATCGATCCGAGCTCGGTCAAGGCGACCGACCGGGCCTCGATGTTCCGAGCGGCGACCTTCACCCCGGCGCTGAACGCCGCCCGCAAGCAGCTCGGCGCAAACGCCAGGATCGAGGAGTTCGTGATCTATCCCGGCTACCTGTCGGTCCAGGCGGCGAAGGGCAACACCGAGGCGACCTTCTATGCCGCCGTCAACGGCCAGGCCAACGTGTCGACCGGCGGCACTCCCGGAGGGACGGGCACATTTCCGCTATCCAAGATCAGCCCGGGCGCGCCCCCGGCGCTGGTGGCGAAGATCACCCGGGCTGCGCACATCCCGGCCTCACAGCTCCATTACATGGTCGCCGACGCCGACCCGATCTCGAACCGCTTCCAGTGGCTCGTGTACACGACGCCCAACAGCCGCGTCGAGTACTTCAAGACCAGCGGCATCGGCGCACCGCTGTTCGCATACCGCAAGAACAGCTCGACCGGATTACAGCGCGTCGGCCGTTAGCTGCTCCCGCGGCCGCACCTCGAGAATTTGGGCAGTTTGCGCAAGTTCTGCCTCGGCCATTCGTTCCTGCTGTTGGGAAGGCGTCCAAGAGCGACCCAAGGCAAGGATCGAGGAGAGCCCATGTACGAATTCAGCCGAGCGATCTACCGAGAACTGGCCGGCGACATCATCGAGGACACCTGGAGCGCGGGACCGAACGCCAACCGGGCTCGCGTACTGCGTTCGTGCGAAGCGGTGATGGACCGCTTGGCGACCGACCGGCATTACTTCGCCAACCCGGCACAGAAGCTGTTCCGGGAGATCCGGCCGTACTTCCCGATGTCCGCACAGCTGCGCGTGCTCCGTCTCGTCGAGCACTACATCGCAATGGCGGACGAGCACGTCCGGTCGCTTCCGCTGAACGTCGACGCCAACGGCGATCCCCTGCAATGCCGGGCCAGCACGCGCAAGGGCACCCCGTGCCAGCGGATGCCGCTTCCGCACAATGGCTACTGCCCGTCGCACCAGCACCTGGCCGATACCGAAGACGCTCCGCTCCGGATCGCCGCATAGACGCCTCCCGCGATCGGATGCGCCGTCGTGGCCCTGGGCCCGTGGCGAGCGGAGAGCCGAGGGCGTATGGTGCAGGCGGTGCCCGAGCTGCCCATCCTCTACGTCTGCCAGGGCGATGACCGAGCTCCGCGTATGCATCCGTGCGGGCGGGTTCAGGCGGCGCTCCGCGATGCGCATATCGACTACGAGAAGGTGATCGCCGCCCAAGGGAGCCCGATCCCGTTTCTGCGCAAGGGCTCCCGCGAGGAGCTCCGGCAGGCGACAGGAGCGGAGAAGCTGCCAGCGCTGAAGCTGCCCGATGGCACGGTCCTCACACACTCGCGTGCGATCCTCGCCTGGATCCGCGAGCAGCAGTCCGCGCCCGCCGCCTGAGGCGCGTTAGCGAAACGACTCGAACGTGAGCGAGGAAGGCGCGCTCGCCGAGCGGGAGATCGTGTAGACGCCACCGGCGAGCTCCGGGAGCTGTCCGGGCAGCGGCGTCAGATGCGGCGCGTCCGCCGTCGAGAGCGTGAGCCGGATCCGGTCGCCGGCGGCAACCGTGGCCAGCGTCGGGAAGACCTGGATCTGATACTCGGTCACGGCACCCGGGCTGACCGGTCTCGCCGAGCTTTGGGTGTACGGGTGGTAGGGGAGCACGGTCATCCCACCGGCGCTCCACGACCGACGGCTGTCGACCGCTCGCAGCGACCCGAGCAGCGCGCCCTCCGTCAATGGGTACGAGGTGCCATTCGGCGTGACTTCCTCGAGCTCGGCGGCGAACTCGGTTTCCGGCGTCGTCGAGCTCGCGTACACGGTGGCGGTCACCGGTCCCGCGATCGTCTTCGCGTGGGCGAGCGGAGCCGAGGTATAGGTGGTGGCGGAGGGCCCGAGCTGGGTGATGCGGTCGTCGGACGCGCACGGCCCGAGGAAGCCGGCGGAGCCTGCGGGAACGCTGATCCCGCCCATCGACCACTGATCGATCGGCCGCCCGCACGGGGCGCCACTCGGGCTCCAGGCGATCGTGTCGCTCAGCCCGGTCGGAAGGCTCGATCCAGTCGGCTCGCCGATCACGCCGCCAACCGTGCCCTGAGTCCCAGTGCCCGAACCGCCGGCCGTTGGCGCCGAGCTCGTGAGGGTGCCGTTCGGGCCGAAGTACAGCCGCGCCGGCGTGGAACCGGTGAACGGGTAGGTCGAGGTCTCGTCGAAGCGTCCGGTCCCTAGGTCGTAGTAGTGCAGTGGCGTGGGAGTCCCGGCCATGCCGGTGCGCTCATGCTTGAGCCACGTGTCGAACCACTCGAGCTCGAGCGGGTCGACGTTCACCGAGGAGCCGTTGATGTGCTCCCAGGGCCCGTCGATGAGCTGATAGCGCCCGGTGGTGCGCTGGCCCGCCCGCATCGGCGCGGTCGTGCCGCGCCCGGCCCAGGCGTTCTGCAGCTCGGCGTAGTTGACCGGCTCGCCGTTCTGGAAGATGTCGAACTCGCCCCCGACGAGGTATGCGGGGATGTGGTTGGCGACCACGCGAGCCAGGTACTTCTGTGGGCTGCGGGCCTGCCAGTACGAGCCGTCGTAGCTCTCGTCTCCGCCGCCGAGGATGTTCGCGGTCGTCGCGGCGTGGTAATTGGCCAGCCCGTTCGCGTGATCGGCCTCGACCCCCTTAAGCTCGGAGAGCAGCGCCGGGTCGCTCGCCGTGTCAGTGATCGGGTTCGTGGTGTTGTCGGCGCCGGTGAGGCCCAGGTAGATCTCGCTGAACTCGAAGTCGAGCAGGCCGCCCATGAACGAGGTGTCGCGGTAGATGTCGTTGGCGGGGACCATCGGGAAGGTCGCCTTGAGTGGCGAGTGGCGGCCAACCGACCCGGCGAGGAGTAGCTGGTCGATGCCGAGATACGAGGGGCCGTAGGTGCCGACCTGGCCACTCGAGTGCGGCAGGCGCGCCGCCCAGTCCAAGACCCTGATCGCGTCCTGCTGCTGGATCGGGTCGAACAGTCCCCAGCTCCCATTCGAGTCGCCCGTACCGCGCACGTCCTCGACGACCTCGATGTAGCCGCGCTGAGCCAGGTAGTTGTCGGCGCCGCCGGTGGCCGCTCCGCTCGACGAGGACGCGGCCGAGCCTGGCTTGCTCGACCCGCCCTGCCCCTTCCCGTAGGGCGTCATCGTCAGCAGCACCGGGAACGGCCCCTTCGCCGGCTTGCCCGCGGCGTTGGTGGGATAGATCTCGTTGACGCGGATCTTCGTACCGCCGGCCCCATTGACCACGATGTCGTTACGCGACGCGGTCCCGTACGCCGCTGTCTCAGGCTTCCAACGGCTGGACTTGGCAGCGCTCGCGGCGACGACGTCGGGTGGCAGCTGCGGATCGAGTCCGACGAGGCTCGAGGGCGCGGACTCGACCGCCGGTGCGCCGGAGGGAGGGGAGGGCGTGACCGCTGCGGCGGGCCCGGCCCCGGTCACGGCGGCGACCGCGAGCGTGACGCCGGCTGCCGCCAATGCCGTGCGCACATTCGCACTGAGATGGTTGATCAGCCGCATCACGTGCCCCGAATCCGACTGTGGCTATACCCCCAAGGACGCTCCCTTAGACAGTAAATGTCGCTTCGACCTGGGTGGTGCGGCTAGACTCGGGTTAATCGTGTCGGGCGCAACGCCCGACAAATCAGTGCCCGCGTTCGTAGTCGTTGCTCATGCACCCCCGCGTTTCGCCGCACACGACCTCCCGGGAGGAATGCATGGCAACCGGAACCGTCAAGTGGTTCAGCAACGACAAGGGCTACGGCTTCATCACGCCCGATGATGCCGGCAAGGACCTGTTCGTTCATCACTCCGCGATCGCCGGCAACGGCTTCAAGTCGCTGGACGAGGGCGCGAAGGTCTCGTTCGAGACCGAGCAGGGTCCCAAGGGCCCGGCGGCAGCAAACGTTCAGCTCGTTTAGCCGACGACCGCCAGGTGCCGGGTGCTGCCGCGATTGGCGGCACCCGTCGCCCATTTGCGGGAGATCTCAGACGGAAGGATGAACAGGTATGGCCTCAGGCGGAAAGAAGAAGACGACGTTTGCGAAGCTCGCGCGTGAGCAGAAGCTTCGCGAGCGACGGCAGGAAAAGAAGGCCAAGAAGGATGCTCGCAAGCGGGCAGGCGAGTCGGAGCTCGAGCCCATCGTGGTCATCACGCCCGCAGAGGACGAGCGGTGATCACATGAAGAGTGCCCGAGAGCGTGCGGAGGAGAAACGCGCCGCGAAGCTTGCACTCGTGCAGGAACAGGTCGAGAGCGGCTCGCTGGTGATCCGCCAGATGACCGCCGATGAGCGGCGGCGGTATCCGAGTCGCCCTCCCCAACTGAAGCGACCCGGCCGAGACGCGCGAGCACGCGGGCGGTAACCCGGCCGCGTTCGCTCCGACGGCATGGGGGCCATTGACGAGACCGGGATGCCCGGCGAGCGGGCCGGCCCGGGCGACCGGCCAGAGCGTCCGCGGCGGAGCATTCGGATCCTCGGCGCGGCGATCATCGGGCTTGTGTCCGTGGGTGTGCTGTTCCGGGTCGCGCCGCCGTCGCACGTGATCCACTCAATCGGCGACATGGACGGGCGCTGGCTGCTCGCCGTCGCCGTGCTCGAGCTCGGTTCGTGCCTCAGCTACGTGGTCGTCTTCCGGCGGTTCTTCCCCGAGCCGCCGCGAGCGGTCAGCCGGCAGGTGGCGTGGATCGCGATGGGCGCCGGCGCGGTCCTTCCGGGCGGCAACTTCTCTTCCGCGGCGACCACCGGCTGGCTGCTGCGCCACCACGGCATCGGCGCGCGTCGCCTGATCGAGCGGTGCGGCGCGCTGCTTTGCTTTCTGACGCTGTTCGGGTTCTTCGTCAATGGCGTCGCCGGCGCGCTGCTGCTCGTCGGGATCGGCGACGGCCCGCACGATCTCGAGCATTCGGGGGTCCCGATC
>DASXOS010000190.1:0-10250 GCA_036494115.1 Solirubrobacteraceae bacterium
TTAATCGTTCGTCCGGCCTGAGGTGTAGAAGAGGCCGGTTCCCCCGCAGCGTTCGTGGGGGGGGAACGTCATGCCGCGCGGCTCCACCCGCGCGGCGACCCACAACCGCATATTGGAGGAACCAGCCATGGCGAAGGCTAGTTCTACAGGCTCGGACGCGCCGGCCGCGGGCCGCCGACCACGACCCCGGCGGAGGCGCAGGTCGCCAGGGCGAGGGGCAGATCGCGCAGCTCGACGCCGCGCAGATCAAAGTGATCGAGGTCGATCTCGATCGTCGCGCCGGCCTCGGCGTCGAGCCCGAGGCTGCGCCGGCCGTTGCGGCATAGCTCCTGCCACAGATCGCCGGCGGCGAGCAGGCCCGAGCGGAGCTCTCGCTCCCGGCGCGAGCCGGTCTCGAGCTCGCGGACCTCCTCGAACGGATCGATCCGCACCTGGGAATCGCTGCCGATCGCGAGCGGGACGCCGGCCTCTCGGTAGCCCATCGCCGGCAGGTAGCCGTCGCCGAGGTTGCCCTCGGTGGTCGGGCAGGACACCACCGTGGCGCCGCTGTGCGACAACAGCGCGACGTCGCGCGCCGACACGTGGATGCCGTGGATGACGCTTGCCGCCGGAGCCAGGAAGCCCGTGCGCGCGAGCAGCTCGATCGGGGAGCAGCCATGCTCCGCCTGGCACTGCTCGAGCTCGCGCCGCTGCTCGTGGGCGTGGACGTGGCGCGGCAGGCCATGGCGCTGCGCGTATTCGGCGATCGCCTCGAGCCACGTGGCGGGGACGGCCCGCACGCTATGGGCGGCCACCCCCACGGAGACGCCCGGCCGGGGCTCCGCCCACTGCCGGAGCGCATCGACCCGGCCCAGGAATGTCTCGACGTCCGGATCGCAGAACCTCCGCTGACCCTCGACCGGCGCAACGTCGTGGCCGTCCCAACCGTTGCGGTGATACGCCGCCGGCAGCATCACGGCCTCGAGGCCCGCAGCCAGCGCCGCCTCCGCCACAGCGATCGCCATTGCGTTCGGCTCCGGATACGGGGTGCCGTCCGGCTGGTGGTGGACGTAGTGAAACTCGCCCACAGCGCCGTAGCCGGCGGCCGCCATCTCGTCGTAGGTCTCGCGCGCGAGCGCGTGGATCGCGTCTGGATCGAGGCTGGAGGCGAGCGCGAACATCTCCGTCCGCCAGGTCCAGAAGTCGTCGGCGCCGTCCGGGCTGAGCCGTTCCGCTCGCCCGCGGAGCCCGCGCTGGAACGCGTGCGAGTGGGCGTTGGCCATCGCGGGCACAGCGGCCGTGCGCTCGGGCCCGGGCACCGTGGCCCCGCGCTCGAGCGCACTCACCGCTTCACCCGTGCCGCGAAGTCCGGCCGCACGTGCACGAGCTCGCCGGCGGCGATCACGGCCGCCACCGGATTGCGGCCGAACCGGTAGGGCACCCGCTCGATCGGACCGTCGAGCACGACCACATCGGCCCGCTTGCCGGCCTCGAGCGACCCGGTCTCGGCCGACCGCCGCAGCACCCAGGCGGCGTTCAACGTGCAGGCCAATAGCGCCTCCCGGGGGGACCACCGGTAACGCCGCGCGGCGAGACCGATGATCACCGGCACCGACAGCACCGGCGAGGTCCCCGGGTTGAGATCGGTGCCGAGCACGCAGATCGCGCCCGCATCGGCCAGCGCCCGCGCCGGCGAGAGGCGCTCGTCACCGAGGAACTCCGCCCCAGGCAGCAGCACCGCCGCCGTCTCCGAGGAGGCGAGCGGCTCGATCTCATCGTCGGCCAAGCAGGCCAGGTGGTCCACCGACCTCGCCCCCAGCTGGGTCGCCACCGGCACCGAGTGGTTGGCGTTGAACTGCTCGACGTGGGCGCGCAGGTCGAGCCCATGCTGACGCGCGAGCTCCCCCATCCGCCGCAGGTGCTCGTTGTTGAACGCCACGCTCTCGACGTAGATGTCGAGCGCGGTCACGTCACCGGCCGCGAGCACCTCGGGCAGCATCTCCTGCACCGCGTCCATCCAGCTGTCCGCGGTATAGCCCTCGGGGACGGCGTGGGCCAGCAGCCCTGTCGACGTTGTCTGCTGGACCACGCGCTCGCGCAGTGCGGCGGCCAGCCGGATCGCCCGGATCTCGCCCGCCGGCGACAGCCCGTAGCCGCTCTTGCACTCGAACGTGGTCGTCCCGTGCGCCAGCATCTCTTCCGCCAGGGTCGTGGCCTGCGCCAGGACCTCCTCGTCGCCGGCCTGTGCCAGTGAGCGCGCGCTCGAGCGGATCCCCCCGCCCTCGCGGGCGATCGTCTCGTAGGACGCGCCGGCGAGCTTCAGCTCGTACTCGTGCTGACGCCAGCCCGCGAACGGGAGATGCGTGTGGCAGTCCACGAACCCGGGGACGACGGCGCAGCCGGAGGCGTCGATCTGCACCTCGGCATCGCGGGACCCCTCGAATCCAGCGATCACCCCGTCGTTGACTCGGAGCGAGCCGGGCTCAGTCGTCAGCTCGTCGGCGCGGTCGTGGCGGAGGTACGGCAGCCCGTCCTCGGGGAGCCGCAGCATCTGCTCGGCGCCATTGATGCTGACGGTCGCCTCGCCGGCCACGGCGGTCTCAGGCCGGCTCGGGATCGAGCATCGGCATCTTCAGGTCGGTGCCGCCGGCGAACGAGAGCGCCTGCTCGTATCCCGCGTCGGCATGACGGACGACCCCCATCCCGGGATCCGCCACGAGCACGCGCTGTACGCGCTCGGCGCCGAGCTCGGAGCCGTCGGCGACCACGACCTGGCCGGCGTGGATCGACTTGCCCATCCCGACGCCGCCGCCGTGGTGGACGGAGACCCAGCTCGCGCCACACGCGGTGTTCACCAGAGCGTTCAGGATCGGCCAGTCAGCGATCGCATCGGAGCCGTCGCGCATGCTCTCCGTCTCGCGCTGCGGTGACGCCACCGAACCGGCGTCCAGGTGATCGCGGCCGATCACGATCGGACCGTTCAGCTCGCCCGAGGCAACCATCTCGTTGAACCGCAGCCCGGCGAGATGGCGCTGGCCATAACCGAGCCAGCAGATCCGCGCGGGCAGCCCCTGGAAGGCGACCTTCTCGGCGGCCAGGCGGATCCACCGCGAGATGTGCTCGTCGTCGCCGAACAGGTCGAGGATCGCGTGGTCGGTCTTGTGGATGTCCTCCGGATCGCCTGACAGCGCGACCCACCGGAACGGGCCCTTCCCCTCGCAGAACAGGGGACGGATATATGCCGGCACGAACCCGGGGTACGCGAATGCGTCCTCGTCGCCATGCTCGGCGGCGAGGCCGCGCAGGGCGTTGCCGTAGTCGAACGCCTCGGCGCCGGCCTGCTGGAGGTCGCGGATCGCCGCCACATGCGTGAGCGCGCTCTCGCCCACGCGCTTCAGGTAGTCGTCGGGATCGGACCGTCGGAGCGCCTCGGCCTGCTCCACGGTCAGCCCGGCCGGAACGTAGCCGTTCAACGGGTCGTGCGCCGAGGTCTGATCGGTGACGACGTCGACATCGACACCGCGGCGAACCAGCTCGGGCAGAACCTCGGCCGCGTTGCCGAGCAGCCCGATCGACAGCGGCCGCCGCTCGGCGGCGGCGGTTTTCAGCCGGCTCAGCGCATCGTCGAGGTCGGCCGCCCGCTCGTCCAGGTAGCGCGTCTCGATCCGGCGCTCGATCCGCCGCAGGTCGACCTCGATGCACAGCGCGGTCCCGCCGCACATCGTGATCGCCAGCGGCTGCGCGCCACCCATCCCGCCGAGCCCTGCCGTGACCACGAGGCGGCCGGCGAGGCTCCCGTCGAAGCGCTTGCGTGCGGCCGCCGCGAACGTCTCGTATGTGCCCTGGAGGATCCCCTGGCTCCCGATGTAGATCCAGGAGCCGGCGGTCATCTGGCCGTACATGATCAGCCCGGCGGCGTCGAGCTCGCGGAACTTCTCCCAGGTCGCCCAGTCGGGGACGAGGTTCGTGTTGGCGATCAGCACGCGCGGTGCACGCTCGTGGGTCTCGAACACCGCCACCGGCTTGCCCGACTGGACGAGCAGCGTCTCCTCGTCGCCGAGCCGCATCAGCTCGCGCTTGATCGTGTGATAGCTGGCCTGGTCGCGGGCCGCCTTGCCGATCCCGCCGTACACGATCAGCTCCGCGGGGTTCTCGGCGACCTCGGGATCGAGGTTGTTCTCGAGCATCCGGAGCGCCGCCTCCTGCTGCCAGCCCCGGCATCGCAAATTGCTGTGACTCATCGAACGGACCATCCTCGGTTGGCCTTGAACCGGTCGGCGCGGAAGGGCTCGAGCAGTGTAGGTCTCCGCCCGCTCGCCATGAATGCGCTGAGCTGCTCGGCGGCAGGCAGCGACAGCGTCATCCCCAGCATCGAGTACGCGGTGGCGATCCACAGGTTCTCGAGCTGCGGCGCCCGGTCGATGATCGGCAGTCCGTCGGGCGCGATCGGCCGCAACCCCGTCCACGGGTGTGCAGGCGCCTGCAGCCACGGGCCGAGCGCGGCCTCGGCGCCGTCGGCGATCGCCTCCAGACGGCGGCGATCGAGGCGCGCATTGACGCCGCTGAACTCCATCGTGCCCGCGACCCGCACGGTCCCGTCATTGAGCGGGCTACAACCGACGTGCACGTCGAGCAGCAGCACCGCGTGCCGAAGAGGGGTCTGCGGCCGCACGGTGAAGCTGTAGCCCTTGCCTGGGGCCACGGGCAGCTTCAGTCCCACCATGCGGGCCACCCGCGGCGACCATGCGCCGGCGGCCAGCAGAACCTGATCGGCCTCGAGGACCCCCGCGGCCGTGCGGACCGCGCTGATCCGCGTGCCGCTCGTCTCGATGTCCTGCACCTCGGCGCCCTCGATGATCTCGGCCCCCTGCCCGCGGACGCGGTCGGCGAGCGCGGCCACGAACTGCTCGGGCCGGACGTGCCAGTGCTGCGGCACCGACACCCCCGCTCGCATCCGCTCCACGAGCGCCGGCTCGTACGAGTGGACCGCGGGCCCTGAGACGAGTTCGCTCGGGATCTCAAGACCGGGCTGGGCCATCGGGCGGATGCTCTCCAGGAACTGCCGCGCCGTCCGCTCGTGCGGCGCGACGGCGAGCAGGCCGTCACGGTGAAGCTCGAGCTCCAGCCCGAGCTCATCGACGAGCTCGAACACACGGACCCCGAGCGCGCTCAGCGCCTTGGCCCCGGCGGCGTAGGCCGAAGGCGTGCAGTACGTCGCGAACCGCAGCAGCCACGGCGCGAGCGCCGGCAGCGTCCGGGGCGCGACGTACAGCGCGCTCGTGCGGTCGAGCAGCATCCTCAGCCCACCGCCGATCAGGCCGGGCTCGGGCAGCGGCCCGGCCTGCGCGGGGGACAGCCAGCCGGCGTTCCCGCTCGAGGCGCCGCTCCCCACCCGGTTGCTCTCCACGACGGTGACGCCCGCGCCGGCGCGGCTCAGGTAGAGCGCGCAGGCCAGCCCCGCGACGCCACCGCCGACCACCAGCACGTCTCTGCGCGCGCCCATATCGCGGAGCCTCGCAGACGAAGGTCACATGCGGCCAGCAGCGTCCTCGAGCCGATCGTCACCCCAGAACAGCTCGCCGCCCACCGCCATCGTGGGCACGCCGAACACGCCCGCCGCGTGGGCGGCCTCGGTGGCGTCGCGCAGCGCGCGCTTGACCTCAGGGTCGGCGACGGCCGCGGCGAGCTCCTCGTGTGAGAGCCCGATCTCGGCGGCCAGGTCGAGCACGTTCGCCGGGTCGCTCAGCTCGACGCCCTGCTGGAACGCCCGCGCCCACGCCGCCCGGGCGAACTCATGGCCCTGGCCAATCGTGAACGCGAACGTCGCCGCCCGCATCACCACCAGATAGTCGCCCGGCCAGGGGTCGGGCCAGCGCATCGGCGGCAGGCCGTAGGCGCGGGCGCGCCGCTCGATCTCGGCCATCCCCCGCTGCCGGCGCTCGGGATCGCCGAGCGCCCACGAGCTGCGCCCGGTGAGCCTGAACAACCCGCCGAGCAGGACGGGCTGCCAGCGCACGGTGCCCGGCAACACCGCGGGCAGGCGCTGCCCGGCCAGGTACGCGTACGGCGAGCCGATGTCGAAGTAGAACGTCGGGTCGTTCGGTAAACTGAACACTATGTTCGGTATGGTAGACGAACCTGGTCGGACGGGCGTTCAGGCTCAGCTCGCCGCCAACCTCCGGCGGCTGCGGATCGCGCGGCATCTGTCGCTGTCCGAGCTCGCCCGCGCCACCGCGATCGGCAAGGCCACCCTGTCGAGCATCGAGAACGGCCACGCCAACCCGACGGTCGAGACGCTCGCGGGCCTCGCCGGCGCACTCCGGGTGCCGATCTCCGAGCTGCTCGAGGAGCCGCCGCTGGGCGAGATCCGGATCGTCCGCGCCCCGCCCCGGTCCCGGGCGAAGACCGGCCGCCGCGCCATCGAGGCGCTCGCCGGGCTGCCCGGCGACGCGCGCCTTGAGGAGCTGACCCTGCCGGCGCGCCGGCTCCATGCGGCGCCATCGCAGCCTGCGGGCTCCCGGATCCATCTCTACGTGGTCTCCGGGATGCTGATCGCGGGGCCGGTCGAGCGGATCACCGAGCTCGGCGCCGGCGACTACATGTCGTTCCCATCGGACGTCGCCCACCAGTTCGAGGCCGGCCGCACCGTGGCGCGAGCCCTACTCCTCACGGCCCACATCGCATAGTCATGCGATTTTCCCCGGATAGCGACGGTTTCCTCAGGAGGAGGTCCGGTCCGGCCAGCCGCGAGAGCTCGTGGTCGGGCATGATTGGTCCGGATGAAGGCCGTCTACGCCGCCAAGGTCAGCCGCGAGGACCCGCTCGGCGGGCTCGAGATCGGCGACCGTCCCGAGCCCGACGCGCCGCCCGGGTGGACCACGGTCACGGTCAAGGCGGCGGCGCTCAATCACCACGACCTGTGGTCGCTGCGCGGCGTCGGCCTCGGCGAGGACGCACTCCCGATGATCCTCGGCTGCGACGCCGCGGGCCTCGACGAGGCGGGCAACGAGGTGATCGTCTACCCAGTCGTCACGAGCGACTCGTGGCGCGGCGATGAGACGTTCGACCCGCGCCGCTCGATCCTGTCCGAGCGCCACCAGGGAACGTTCGCCGAGCGGGTGACCGTCCCGAGGCGCAACGTGCTGCCCAAGCCGCCGGAGCTGTCCTTCGAGGAGGCCTCGTGCCTGGGCACAGCGTGGCTGACGGCCTACCGGATGCTGTTCACCCGCGGCGGCGCCACCCCGGGCCAGACGATCCTCGTCCAGGGCGCCACCGGCGGCGTGGCCACCGCGCTGACCGTGATCGGGGCCGCCGCGGGGCTGCGCATGTGGGTCACCGGCCGCAGCGAGGAAACGCGCCAGCAGGCCAAGGCGCTCGGTGCCGACGCGGTGTTCGAGTCCGGCGAGCGGCTGCCCGAGCGCGTGGATGCGGTGATGGAGACGATCGGCGAGGCCACCTGGAAGCACTCGGTCCGCTCGCTCAAGCCGGGCGGCAAGATCGTCGTCTCCGGCGCCACCACCGGCGACGGGCCGCCGTCCGAGCTCAGTCGCGTGTTCTTCCTCCAGCTCTCGGTGATCGGCTCGACGATGGGCACGCGCGACGAGCTCGAGCGGCTGATGCGCTTCTGCGTCGACCGCGACGTGCGGCCGGCGATTCACGCCACGATGCCGCTCGACGAGGCGCATGCCGGCTTCAAGGCGCTGCTCGACGGCGACGCCGTCGGCAAGATCGTCTTCACCGTCTGAATGAGAGCTATGGCGCGCCACGGCGCGTCAGCACCTCGGCGCCGACCTTCGCCCCCAGCGCCGCCGCGCCGGCCACCGTCTCTCCCCGGGCCAGCGCGTACGTGAACGCGGCCGCGAACGAGTCGCCGCACCCGTAGGCGTCGCGCGGCCTGCCCGGCGGCGGGACCGCGGGCCAGGTCCCCTCGGACTCGCCGAACCAACTGCCGCCGCGCGGCCCATCGGTCACCACCAGCAGCCGCGCCCGGGCGGCCACGCGCGCCGCCCACTTGCTCTCGTCGCGATCGCCGGCGCTGAACACGAGCGCGTCGACCATCGGCCCCTCGCCCTCCAGCGCATGGCGCGCGCGTGGCGTCGCGACCAGCTCACGGGCCTCGCGGGCATGCACCAGCGCGGCAGCGTCCCCCGCGGTGAAGTACACACCGTCCACGCCACGCAAGCGCTCCCATTCGAGTTCTGAAGAGCCGGGCGGATCGAGCCGTTCGCCGATCGTGACGATCGTCCGCTCGCCTCCATCCTCGAGCATCGTCACGGCGCGCCGCGTGGGATGCGAGCTCCAGGCCACGTGCGGGGTGACGCCGCGCGACTCGAGCTCCGCGACCACGGCCTCACCGTGCGCGTCGCGACCGAGCGCGCAGTAGAAGTCGACCTCGGCGCCCAGCTCCGCGAGCACCGCGGCGGCCACGCCTCCGCCGCCGGCCGCGCGGGTGAACGCGCCGTCGGCGTGGACCACCTCGCCGGGCACGGGCAGCCGCCGCACGGGGACGAAGTCCACCCACTCGACGTGACCGACGACCGCGACACGCATCGTTGCATCGTGGCAGTCACGTGCGCAATGTGCATAGGCTTCGCGCCTTCATACGTTTTCGAGCTCAAGGAGTTAGCCATGCCGCAAGCCAGGAGTGGGTCGGGTTCGTCCGGCTCGACGTCGCGTTCGAAGAAGAGCAGCTCGAGGAAGAGCTCGGCGAAGAAGACCTCGTCGAGCAGCCGCGCCAAGTCGTCACGCAGCACGACTCGCAAGTCGTCGTCGGGCCGTTCGACCGCGCGCAAGCCGAGCGGAGCGTCACGCGTCAAGTCCGCAGCCGATGACGCGCGGATCGAGGCCGTCGCCAACCGGCTGCGCAAGCTCAATGAGCGCATCATCGAAGCCGGCCGGGAGGCGGGCGAGACGACCCTGACCAGCTATGAGAAGGCGCTCAAGGCAATCGCCAGCGGCATCGAGAAGGGTCCCGGCTCGAGCGACATCGACTGGATCTCCAACCTCGCCACCGCGCAGGCGAAGTTCATCCGTGACGTGACCAGCTCCTGGACGTCGGCCGCGCGGAACGCTCTGAAGTAGGCCCGCCCGCCCCGCCCGCGCCCGCTCAGAACACGGGCTGCTCGCGGTAGTCGCCCCACACCGACTGGAGCGTCTCCACGATCTCGCCCTCCGAGGCGTGCGCTCGCGCCGCCTCGATCAGCAGAGGCATCAGGTTGCGCCCGCCGCTCGCGGCCTCCTTCAGGCCAGCGAGCGCGCGGCGCACCGGTTCGGGGTCACGCGCGGCCTTGGTCTCCTTGACCCGCTGCACCTGCTTGCCCTCGAGCGTCGGATCGATTCTCAGGATCGGCGTCTCGTCTCCGCCGCCCTCCGTGTGGGCGTTGACGCCGACGACGAGCCGCCGGCCGGAGTCGATCTCCCGCTGGAGATCGAACGCGGCGTCCGCGATCTCGCGCTGCGGGTACCCCTGCTTGACCGCCTCCACCATCCCGCCGAGCTCGTCGATCTTGCCGAAGTACTCGTAGCAGCGCTCCTCCATCTGGTCGGTCAGCGCCTCGACGAAGTAGGCGCCGCCGAGCGGGTCGATCGTGTTCGCCACGCCGGTCTCGTGGGCGATGATCTGCTGGGTGCGCAGCGCGATGCGCACGGCCTCCTCGGTCGGCAGAGCGAGCGCCTCGTCGAAGCTGTTGGTGTGCAGCGACTGGGTCCCGCCGAGCACGCCGGCGAGTGCCTCGATCGCCGTGCGGACGATGTTGTTGAGCGGCTGCTGCGCGGTCAGCGACACGCCCGCGGTCTGCACGTGCGTACGCATCAGCCATGACCTGGGGTTCTTGGCGCCGAAGGTCTCCTTGAGCTCCCGGGCCCAGATCCGCCTGGCCGCGCGGTACTTGGCGATCTCCTCGAAGAAGTCGATCTGCGCGTTGAAGAAGAACGACAGCCGCGGCGCGAAGTCATCGACGTCGAGGCCGCGATCCACAGCCTGCTGGACGTAGGTCAGGCCGTCCTTGAGCGTGAACGCGAGCTCCTGCTGAGCCGTCGACCCAGCTTCGCGGATGTGGTAGCCGCTGATGGAAACCGGATGCCAGCGCGGCATCTGCGTCGAGCACCACTGCACCATGTCGCCCATCAGGCGCATCGCCGGATCGATCGGGAAGCACCACTCCTTCTGGGCGATGTACTCCTTGAGGATGTCGGCTTGGATCGTCCCGCTCAACCGATCCGGACCGATGCCCTCGGATTCGGCCGCCACGACGTAGAACGCCAGCATGATC
>DASXOS010000191.1:0-46742 GCA_036494115.1 Solirubrobacteraceae bacterium
ACGCGCATCATGTCGCCGAAGCACGTGAACGTCACGCCCTCGCGGTGCGCGATCGCGATCCCGTCGTCGACGCGCCCCATCGGGATCACGCACACCGGACAGCCGGGGCCGTGCACCAGCTCGACGTTGGCGGGCAGCAGATCGTCGACGCCGTATTTGTAGATCGAGTGGGTGTGGCCGCCGCACACCTCCATGAACTTGTAGTGACGTCCGGGCTCGACCAGCGACAGGATCTCCCCGGCCACTGCCCGGCCCAGCTCGGCGTCGCGGAACTCGTCGACGAACCTCATGCGTGGGCCTCGTCGAGCGTCGCGATCGCGGTTCCGGCGTGGACGAGCACTCGGTCACCGGGGCGAACGGGCTCGACGAGCGCCGTCTCGACCGATGAGCGTGCTCCGTCGGCGGCGCCGCACAGTGCGAGCCCTCGCGTTGCGTCGACGCGCAGCACGGTCATCGGCTCGCCGTCGTCCCCGCACGTGATGCAGTGCTGCGAGCCGCAAGCGAGCTGCTCGGCCGGCCCCGTCATTCGATCACGCTCGCCTTGAGCTCCTCGAGCTCCTGTTCGTAGTCGGCTCCCATCCGCACGAGCAGGTCACGGGTCGCCCGCGCCTCCTCCTCGTCGACCTGCGAGATCGCGAACCCCACGTGGATCAGCACCCAGTCGCCCGGACCGACGCCGCCGCTCGCACCGTCGAGCAGCCCCACGTTCACGTTGCGCCGGACACCCGCGACGTCGACCTTGGCCAGCCGGTTGGCCTCGTCGACGATTTCCACCACCTGGCCGGGGATCGCCAAGCACACGCGGCCCGTTCTACCATCCGGAGCGTCGAGGTTCGCGGGGGTGGTAACGACGGTTACGTCCCGCGGAGGTAATGGCACTTACATGTTCCAATGGGGCGTTCGAAGACATAGACTCGCGGGCAGGGGAGCCTCTTTCTCGGGAGGCTCGGGACCGAGACAAGGAGAGAGCCGCGATTCCTGTCGAAGGTCAAACGCCTCACCCCGGACCCATCCGGTGGCCGCCGACGCCTGACCTTTCGACCCGCCGGCCGGAGTCCGCGTCGCTCCACACCTACCTGCTGGACGCCGACGACGACCTCGCGCAGGAGTTCGACATGCGCATGCGGGTGGCCGCACGGCAGGTGGCAACCGTCCGGGTGCTCGACGCCGAGATCGGGCCGTGTGATCTCACTGCGGGGTTTCAGTCGGTCGGGAGCGGACCGGGCCTGCTGATCCTCGACGGGCTGATCTCATTCGAGACCCGGATCGGCAACCGCACCGCGTGTGAGCTCACGGGCGCCGGCGACCTGCTGCAGCCACCCTGCCCCCGCGCCGAGGAGCTCGTCGAGCAGTCCGATGCCTGGCGCGCGCTGCAACCGACGCGTTTCGCGCTGCTCGACCAGGACTTCGTCGAGCGGGTGCGGCCGTGGCCGCAGATCGGCCTGGCGCTGTTGCGCCGCGCCGGCCGCCGGATCGCCGAGACAGATGCCCTGCGGGCGATCGCCTGCCAGCCTCGGCTCGAGGTGCGCCTCGTGCTGCTGCTGTGGCACCTGTCGACCCGGTGGGGCCGGGTCGAGCCAAGCGGGATCCGGTTGACGCTTCCTCTGACTCACCGCCTGCTCGGTCAGATGGTGGCCGCCGAGCGTCCCTCGATCACGCATGCCCTCACCCGGCTCGCGCACAGCGGGCTGGTCACCGGCGCCGCCGGCGACCTACACCTCCACGGAACGCTCGAAGGTCACCTGGAGGCGCTCACCGAGCGCCACGGCGCGCTCGCGGTGCGCTCATCCCGGCACCGGCCGTCATCACGGCCGCGCCGGATCGCATGAGCCGGCCGATCAGCATCCTGTGGATGACGAGCGGGCTCGGCTGTGACGGTGACTCGGTCGCGCTGACCGCCGCCACGCGCCCCAGCCTCGAGGACCTCCTGCGCGGCTGCTTTCCCCGGATGCCGCCCATGATCATCTACAACCCGCTGCTCGCCTACGAGACCGGCGATGACTTCATGCGGGCGTTCTTCGACGCGAGCGCGGGACGGATCAGGCCGCTCGTGCTCGTGCTCGAGGGATCGGTACCGAACGACGCGGTGTGCGGCGACGGATACTGGGCCACGTTCGGGTTGCACCCGGAGACGCGCGAGCCAATCTCGACCTGCACCTGGATCGACGCCCTTGCCCCACAGGCGGACGCGGTGCTCGCGGTCGGAACCTGCGCCGCATACGGGGGCATCCCGGCCATGCGCAACAACCCGACCGGGGCGATGGGGCTGTGCGACTACCTCGGTTGGGGGTGGCGCTCGCGGCGCGGGCTGCCGATCGTGAACCTCCCCGGCTGCCCGGTCCAGCCCGACAACATCACCGAGACCCTGCTCGGCGTCGCCCTGCACCTGGCCGGGCTCGGTCCCTGGCTCGAGCTCGACGACCAGGGCCGCCCCGAACGGATCTTCGGCCGGACGGCGCACGAGAGCTGTAATCGGGCCGGCCGTGCCGAGCGTGGCCAGTTCTCCGCCGCGCACGGCGATGGCCGCTGCCTGGTGAAGCTGGGCTGCAAGGGCCCGGTCGCGAAGTGCAACGTCCCGATCCGGGGCTGGGTCAACGGGATTGGCGGCTGCCCAAACGTCGGTGGCATCTGCATTGCGTGCACGATGCCGGGGTTCCCCGACAAGTACATGCCGTTCGTCGACACCGACGCGGCCTCCCGGCTGTACGCGGCGGCCGCGCGCTACAGCTACGGACCGGTGCTCCGGTACCTGCGCGAGCGCCGGATCCGCCGCACGTTCGATGTCGAGCCGGAGTGGCGCCGGCGAGGCGCGTCGCTGAGCAGCGGCTACACGCCTCGCTGATCAGGCTTTCGAGTCCGGGGAGCGGACGCTGTCGCGCTCGAGGTTGGCGACCTCCTCGGCCTTGCGATCGGCCGCGGCCTGCGCCTCGGCGAGCTCGTCCTTGGCGTCGGCCTTCTGCTCCTCCCGCTCGCCCTGCCGGCGCAGCTCGGCGTCGTCGGCGAGGTCCCCCGCCGCCTTCTTGGCCCGTCCCGTGATCCTGTCGATGAAGCCTGACATGTCTGCCTCCATCCTGTGGGTGTGCGGGGCAGATCCTAATCTCCTGGGCGCTCAGCTGAGAGCCAGCAGGCAGACACCGCCGATCACCGCCGCTCCGGCCGTCCACCAAGTCACGTAGTCGCCGATCTGTCCGGAATGCAGATGACGTAGTCCGCGCACGACATGGCGAGACGGCTCGCGGATCCCAGCCGGCAGCGATTCGCGCAGCGGGCGGCCGAACAGCCCGACCACGGCCGCAGCGACGGCACCGGCCACCGCGAGCAACGAGAACCCGACGTCCTTCAGCTCGACGTGAGACGCAGGGACGTGCGGCAGTGGGATACGCGCGTCGTGCAGCACCCACCGCGCGTATGCGCCGTGATCGGCGAACCGGGCCGCCAGACGCTCGACGCCGGGAACGACTCCGGGCACCAACCCGACGAGCAGCGTGGCGGCGATCAGCACCGCAGGCACCGCGATCATCATCGCCGGGGTGTGCTCGCGCGGCCCCCGCTCCTCGTCAACCCGTTCCTCCGCCGCCCGCGCCTGGGTCGGATCGGGACCCTCGGACGGTCCCCAGCCCAGGAAGATCCGGCCGGTGACCCGGAGGACGGCGCCGCCGGTCAGGGCAGACGCGATCACGAACACCGCAATCAGCCAGCCGTAGCCGGCCTCGGTCGACGCCGATTCCAGCAGCGACTTCCCGGCGAACGAGGTGAAGGGCGGAAGCGTGGCCAGCACCAGGCCGCCGATCGCCATGAGGACGCCGACGACGGGCACCTCGCGCCCGCGGCCGTGGAGGTCGTACTCGTCGACGGTCGCGAACCGGTGCAGCAGCACTCCGACGCACATGAACAGCGCCGCCTTGTTCAGGCCGTGACCGACCACGTACACGAACACGCCGGCGAGAGCCTTGCTGCTCAGCAGCCCGAGGCCGCAGACGAACACCCCCACGTGACTGATCGTCGAGAACGCCAGCAGCCGCTTCACGTGACGCTGCAGGAAGCACATGAACGCTCCGAGTAAGGCCGTCACCGTTCCGAGAGCGACCAAGATCGCGCGCACCGCCACCTGATGCGCGCTCAGCGGGCCGGCGAACACCACCCAGTAGAGCCGGGCGACGGCGTAGACGCCGAGCTCGACCATCACACCGGAGAACAGGACGCAGACCGGAACCGGAGCGACCGCATGGGCGTCGGCCAGCCAGAAGTGAAGCGGCACCACGGCGGCCTTGGTGAGGAAGCCGACGAACAGGAGCACCATCGCCACCACGACCAGCGGGTCGGCGTGGCGCGCGTCGAGCGCGGCGCCGATCTGGGCCATGTTGAGCGCCCCCGTCCGTGCGTAGAGGAGCGCGACCCCGACGAACATCCCATACGCGGCGACGCTGTTCGTGATGGCGAAGTTGATCGCGCCCTGGATCGGCGCCCGCTCCTCGATCCGGTACGCGGTGAGCGCGTACGCGGCCGCGCTCATCAGCTCGAAGAACACCACCAGGTTGAACAGGTCACCGGTCAGGCAGAACCCGACCATGCCGGCCATGAACATCATCATCAGGCCGTGGAAGAGGCCCTTGACGGCATCGAAGTATCGCCACGAGTAGACGAGCGACGCCGCGACCAGCAGCGCCGCGAACGCCGCCAGGCCCGCGCCGACCGGATCGATCGAGAGTGAGATCCCGATCGCGACGCCATGGGTCGGATGAAAACCACCGAGCCAGTAGGCGAACGGCGCCGGCATCGCGTGGATGCTCAGCAACACGCACAGCGCCGCGCTGGCGAGGGCGGCCGCGACGGCGAACGCGTCCTCGAGCGTCCGTGGGGCAAACGCGCCGGTGGCCACGAGGATCGGCCCCGCCAGCAGCGGCACCACCACGGGGAGCGCGGCCAGGTGAGTCATCCCGATCCTCCGCTAGCGTCCTGAGTCATAAATTCGATGGCAGCCTCGCGGCGTCTGGACGCGCCTGACGCGCGGCGACGATCTCGCCGTACCACCAGTACGTCTTAGATCATCGCCGCACGTCAGACCCGCCCAGCCACTCGCGACGCTGCTCACGAATTTCCGCCTCACGACACTAGTCGCGCAGCGCGCGGAGGTCGTCGGGGTCGACGCTCCCGAAGCGCTTGTGGGCCTGGACGACGAGGGCCAGCAGCAGAGCGGTGACCGTCGCCTCGATCACGATGTCGGTGAGGATGAGCACCTGCACGACCGGGTCGACGAGCTTCGACGTGGGCGGGATGTCGATGACGATCGGGGCCTGGCCGCCCGAGCGGTATCCGACCGCGAGCAGCAGCACGTACGTCGCCGATTGGACGACGGTCAGGCTGAGCACGGTCCGGACCAGGTTCCGGCTCGCCACGACCCCCCACAACCCCACCACGAACAACCAGGCGGCGACCGCGTAGGGCAGGAAGCTCATCCCGTCTGCCCCGCGATCAGGGCCTGGTCGAAGAACTCCGTCCACGCGATCAGGAACGCCCCGGCAACCTCGAGGCCGACCGCGATGCTGTTGAGCGGGATCATCCCGGCCGAGAGGAGCATCCCCGGTGTCCCCAGCGGCAGGAAGTTCTTGAGATACACGCCGGCCAGGATCAGCCCGGCCAAGCCCATCAGCGCGTAGCCCGCGGCGCCGGCCGACTCGGTCGCCTCGAGCACCCAGTCTGGGGCCGCTCTGCGCATCGTCAGATACCGGCCGGCGAGCACGATTGCGATCGGTGCCGCCGCCAGCACCACACCCCCCTGGAAGCCGCCGCCGGGCGTCAGCGCGCCGTGGAGCACGACGTAGCCACCGAGCGCGATTAGCAGCGGGATCAGGATCATCGACCCCAACCGCAGGGCGTCACTGGCTCCGGCGAACGTGTGGTCCTCGATCCCGCGGCTCGTCTCGACGTCCTCCTCGTGGCGGAGGTGGCGCAGCAGCACGGCGACCCCGGCAACCGACGCGAACAGGATGAACTCCTCGCCCAGCGTGTCGAAGGCGCGGATGTCGAAGTTGAGCGCGGTCACATAGTTTGTGGCGTGACGCAGCTTCAACGCGATGTGATTGATCGTCAGCCCGTAGACGCCGTGGTAGTGACCGAACGACGGGAGCCCTCGCATCCCGATCACCAGCACGGCCAGCAGGCCGGGCCCGGCGAGCGCGAACATCGCCAGGCGCACCCGCCGGCTCACGACTCGGGGTCCTCGTCTTTGCGAGCGCGGTCCTGCTGGCCGATCTTGCGCAGCGCGGCCAGGATGATCAGGGGCAGCCCGATGCCCGACACCACGATCTGCGAGAGCGCCACATCGGGGGCCTGGAAGACGAAGAACAGGATCGTCAAGGTCAGCCCGTACACCCCCAGCACGAGCGTCTGACGCAGCGCCTCGGGAGTCACCACCACCGCGGTCCCGGCGATCGCGACCACGATCAGCGCCGCTGCCTGGAGCACGTTCACGGCTGATCCTCCTCCTCGATGCCCTCCCGCCAGTCTCCGCGCTCCCGGGTCCGGAAGCTCCGGGCGGTGGCGTGTACCAGGACGGGCCCGAAGGTGACCAGGAAAACACCGGTGGCCAGCGCCTTGTCGCCGATCAGCGAGAACCCCTGCTCGATCAGGATCGAGATCCCCGCCAACAGAGCGCCGAACCCGGCCAGGCCCACGTAATGCAGGCGATCGAACGCGTCGCGCATCGTGGTCACGCCGAGCACCGCCACGACCTCGAGTCCCACGCCGGCCGCCAGTACGACCACCGCGATCACATGCCGGACGCTCACAGATCCCGCTCCATCAGCCGCGCGAACGCCACCGCGCCGACCAGCGAAAGCGCCGCCAGGACCAGCGCGAGGTCGATGAACGGCTGGCGGTGAAAGCCCTGCGCCAGCACCATCAGCGCGGTCGTGGCCACGGTGCTGGCCACCTCGAACGCCGCCAGCGCCGCGGTGGCGGACGCGAACACGCACACGCCGAGGCACGGAAGCGTGATTGCGATGAGCACCACGGCAGCGATCTCGTAGGCGTTCATCCCAGCTTCATCACGTCGAGCTCGTCGGCACCGCCTTGCCGATGAAGCTGATGGACGAGCAGCAGCTCGCGTTCGGTGTCGACCCCGATCACGATCGTGTTCGGCGCGAACGATCCCAGGGATTCCGCGAGCGCCCGCCGGCCACGATCGACCGGCTCATCTCCGCAGCTGAACTTGACCACCCGGAACTGCCCTCGGGCCCGGGTCCGGGTGAACGGCTGGACCAGGGCGTCGCGGCACACCAGCGCGATGTGCAGCGGGAGGCTGGCGAGCACGCGCCAGCTGCGCAGCAGCCACTGCGGCTTGATCGCCTGGGGAAAGGCCGGCTCGCGTGCGGCCACGAACCCGGCGCCGGCGAGTAGGACAACGCCGCAACCCGCGTAGAGCTCAGGCGGGCTGACGGTGTCGATCAGCAGCAGGTAGAACGCGGCCCCCAGCGCAGTCCCGAAGGCGGCGGCGATGACCAGGCGCATCAGCGGACCTGCGGCAACACCCGCTCCCGGTAGGCTTCGAAGAACGCATCCTGCTCGGGGCCGATCTGGTTGACGTAGAGCTCGTCGAAGCCGGCCTCCTCGTAGGCCTTAATCGCCTCGACGTGGCGGTCGACGTCGGGGCCGCACGGGGTGTCCTCGGCGAGCATCTCCTCGGTCACGAGCTGCGAGGCCTGCTCGAAGTGCTCCGGCGTGGGCAGGATCTGGGCCAGCTCCCCGGGGAGGCCTTCGTTCGGCCACAGCTCGTAGACGGTCTGGAGCGCGCGCTTTTCGTCCTCGCCCCAGCACACCTTCAGCCCGCCCTGGACGATGGTCCCGTTGCGCTGGGACCGCGAGCGAAACAGCTCGACGGACTCGGCATCGGGCCCGACGGTGCAGTAGCCGTCGCCGATGCGCGCAGCCACCTCGACGGCCTTCGAACCGAAGCCGGAGACGACGATCGGCGGGGGCTGGTCGGGCAGGTCGTACACGCGGGCGTGGTCGAGCCGGTAATGGCGTCCGCGAAAGTCCTTCGGGCCTCCCTCCCACAGGGTCCGGATCACCTCGACGGCCTCCTCGAGCATCTCCAGGCGCTCGTCGGCCTCGGGCCAGCGGTCGCCGAAGATGTGCTCGTTGAGCGCCTCACCGCTGCCCACGCCAAGGCAGAAGTTGCCGTCGAGCTGGATCGCCGCGGTTGCCGCCGCCTGGGCGATGATCCCGGGATGGATCCGGACCGTCGGGCAGGTCACGGCGGTGGTCAGCTTCATCGGACCGACGGCCTGGGCGATCGCGCCGATCGTCGACCACACGAATGGGCTGTGGCCCTGCGTGTCGTTCCAGGGGTGGTAGTGATCGGAGATCCACAGACCTTCGAACCCGGCTTCCTTTGCCTTCACGGCCTGCGCGACCAGGTCCTTGGGCCCCCACTCCTCACTCGAGAGGAAGTAGCCGATTTTCACTATCGCTCCTTTTCGGCTCCGACAGGGGCTGCGGAGCGTCGGTGTCCACGTCGCGTGCAACGGCGTACATGCCCTGCGCTGCCTGCTTTGAATCAGGTTCAGCCGGGAACTGTCAGGGCAGAGAGAAATCGAAAGCGCATTGGGAGAAGAGGCAGTGGACGACCTTCAGTTGAAGCGTCAGCGGCAGCAGCAGAACGGAGCAAATGGCCGTGAGCAGGCGAAGCGTCACGCCGAACAAGCGGAGCGCAAGGTGAGCGAGCGGCGTGAACAGCAGTCCGGCGTGGCCGGCTGGGTCTCGGACCGGGCGTCTCAGTGGACGCTGGACGGCCCGGACTGGAAGTTCATCGAGCGGCAGAAGTATCTGTGGAACCCGCTGATGGACTACTGGTTCCGGATGGAGATCGAGGGCTGGGAGAACCTCCCGGAGCCCCCGGTGCTCATGATCGGCATCCATTCCGGGGCGCCGTTCGTCTGGGACGCCTGGACGATCGGAGTGCAGTGGTGGCGCCACTTCGGCGAGAGCCGCGTCCTCCACGGCACCGCCCACGACGCCCTGATGGCGACACCGCTGGTCGGCGGCTACTTCCGGCGCATGGGGGTCGTGCCGGCCGCGCCGGACAGCATCAGCGCCGCGCTCGCCGCAGGTCACGACGTGGCGTTGTGGCCGGGCGGGGAGCGTGACTCGCTTCGGCACTGGAGCCAGCGCGACCAGGCGATGCTCGCCGGGCGCACCGGGTTCATCAAGCTGGCGATCCGCAGCGGCGTCCCGATCGTCCCGATCGCCACCGTTGGCGGCCCAGACGCCATGCCAGTCCTGGCCACGGGCAAACGGCTCGCCCGGGTGCTCCAGCTCGACAAGGTCGCACGCCTGAAGATGTTCCCGATCGCATTCCAGCTCCCGTGGGGGATCTCGCCGGCGCTGCTTCCCGAGGTGCCACTACCGACCAAGATCCGCACCGCCTTCCAGCCCGCGATCGAGCTCGAGACCGACCCCGGCCGCGCCGAGGACGACGACTACATCGAGGAGATGTACGCCCGAGTGGAGGGCGCGATCCAGGACGGCATGGACGTGCTGGCCCGCCGGCGACGGCTCCCGCTGTTCGGCTGAGTCAGTTCTACTTGCGCCGGTCGACGGCGCGCTCGAGCTGGCCCTTGTTCATGTTCGAGCGACCCTCGATGCCGAGCTTCTTGGCCTCCGCGTAGAGCTGATCACGCGTGCGGCCCTTGGTCCGGCTCGTGCCCGAGCGCTGTCCGCCGCGCCGCGAAGAGGACATGTCCTCAGTCGACGTGCGCGAGCGCTCCCGCGATTCGCCCGACCGGGCGCGCTCCTTGTTCACCGTCCGCGCGGCGATCTCCTCGGCGCGGTCCTCGCTGGCGCCGCGGTCCTTCTGGCTGTCCTTGACGTGCTCGTACTGCCGGGCTCGCTTGGTGCCCTTCTTCACTCCGCGAGGTGGCATGCGGCTACTCCTTCCGGTGATCGTTCAGGCTCGACATACCCGGCCGAGCCGCGGAATCACCGGTGGCGCTGTGCGCCCAGACGACGCCGTCGCAGCGGGATCCCGAACCACACGATCCCTGTCAGCAAAGCACCGGCGATACCGAGGATCGCCGGCGCGGCACCTCCGAACACGATGTCGGCGATCAGGACCATGATCGCGACCAGGCCGATCCCGAGCAGCAGCACAGCCACGATCACGAGCTTCGTCCCGACATCGACCAGGTAGGCCTTCTCGTGCATGCGGAACAGCAGCCGATGGTGGATCGTCGGCGCGATCAGCAACACGGTGGCCGTGGCGATGCACACGAACGCCAGGAAGTAGACGTCACGTTCGAATGCGTCGACGTGCTTCCAGCCGGTCTGGAACGGAACCACGAGCAGGAACGCGAACAGGACCTGGATGCCGACCGCGGCGACCCGCAGCTCGGTCAGCAGGTCGGTGGTGTTGCGGTCGAGCCGCTCGTCCTCGGTCTCGTCGCGACGCGGGTCGTCGCCCGGCCCGGGTTCGTCAGTGCGCCGCTCGCTGATCGTCATCTCGGTCCCAGAGCCTGTCACGTTCGGCTCCCCGCGACACCCACCCGGGACGCGCTTAAGCACGCGCCCCGGGCCTTGGCGTCTTCGCTAGGACGCGGCACTGCCGGTGCCCGCGGCCACCTCCTGCTCATGCTTGCCCTCCGCGAACTCCTCGACGATCTTCGCGCAGAACGCGGGCAGATCGTCCGGCTTACGGCTGGTGACGAGCCCGTCGTCGACGACGACCTCCTTGTCGACCCACTCCGCGCCGGCGTTGCGCAGGTCGGTCTGCAGGCTCGGCCACGAGGTGACGGTGCGGCCCTTGGCGACGCCGGATTCGATCAGCATCCACGGCGCATGACAGATCACGCCGGTCGGCTTGTCCTGCTCGTAGAAGTCGCGGACGAACTGCACGGCGTCCTTGTCAAGCCGCAGCGCATCCGGGTTGGCCACGCCGCCGGGCAGGACCAGCCCGTCATAGTCGGACGCGCTGGCATCGGAGACGGCCTTGTCCGCCTCGATCGTGTCGCCCTTGTCGAGATGGTTGAACATCTGCACCTCGCCCTCTTCGAGTGAGATCAGATCCACCTCGGCGCCGGCCTCCTTGACGGCCTTGAGCGGTTCGATCACCTCGACCTGCTCCGCGCCTTCTGTGAACAGGAACGCGATGCGCTTGCCATCGAGCTCGTTTGCCATGGAATCATCTCCTTGTCTCGGGTGCCTCTGTATCTGAGCTACCCGGGCGAATCAGGGGAAAACGAGCCCGTCCCGCGCGGTTGCGCGCGCTCGTCAGGAGCTGATGACCGTGGGGGTTCCCAGTGGGATGTGCCCGAGCAGCCAGCGCCCCTCGGCGAGCGACAGCCGCATGCAACCATGGCTCACCGGGAGGCCGATGCTGGAGGTCTCGGGCGTCGAGTGGATGGCGATCCGGTCGCCTCCGCCCCAGCCCTGGATCGCGTGCGGAGACTTCGCCGACAGCGCCAGGATGCAGCACCCGTACGGTCCCGCCGGATCCCCGGTGTCGAGACGGTCGGTCACGGCGAAGCTGCCGGTGGGCGTGGGCGCAGTTGGGCGGCCCACGGCGACCGTGTACCGCTTCTGCGTCTTGCCGTTGTTGAGCACGGTGAGCTGACGCCGGCCGAGCGAGACCCTGAGCTCCCAGGACTCGCGGGCGAGCGACACCGCCGAGCGCGGGATCCAGCCGAGCTTTCCGTTGCCGGCGAGCGGGCTCACGACCCCCAGCCAGTTGCCCCTGTGCGCGCGCACCCACAGAGCCTGGGGCGATCCGAACTCGGTCTTGGTGGGCAGCTTCGCAAACGTCCGGCCTCGGGGAGAGGTGTGCATGGTCGTGCTGTGACGGACGAGCGCGACGAGGCTGCCGGGCCCGGACGGCAGCGACGAGCCCGCGGACGGCGAGGGAGTGGGTATTTGGGCGGCGGGCTTGTACGGGTTCGCGGAGGGCGCGGCCCGCACCGTCGCGGACGTGATCGCAACCCCGGCGATGATCGGGACGAGCGCCACGACCACCACGGCCGCGGCGAGTGGCCACCGCCGGCGCCCGTCGTGGAGATGTGGGGATGTCTCAGTCACCGCTCTGGCCGCGCGTGCGCGACGCTACAGACGTTATCGGCCAACCCTGCCGGGAAATCCATTTACCGCAATGCTTCCTCGCGTCGTACCCTTGTACTCATGTTCGGACTAGGCAGCAAGACCACGATGATTGACTCCGCCAACGCCCTCCCCGGGCGCGAGCAGGAGGTGCCGGTCCCCGAGCGCCATGCGGTGCTGGGAACGCCGCTGCGGCCGCCGTTCCCCGAGGGGTACGAGCAGGCGATCTTCGGGATGGGGTGCTTCTGGGGCGCCGAGCGCGTCTTCTGGAAGGCGCCCGGCGTGTACACCACCGCCGTCGGCTACGCCGGGGGGTTCACTCCCAATCCCTCCTACGAGGAGGTGTGCACCACCCGCACCGGGCACGCCGAGGTCGTCCTCGTCGTGTTCGATCCCGCCGCCACCTCCTACGAGGAGATGCTCCGCCTGTTCTGGGAGAACCATGACCCGACCCAGGGGATGCGGCAGGGCAACGACGTCGGCACTCAGTACCGCTCGGTGATCCTGACCACGAGTGAGGCGCAGCGAGCGGCCGCGGAGGCGTCGCGTACGGCGTACGCCGAGCGGCTTCGGGCCGCCGGATTTCCGGAGATCACGACCGAGGTCGAGCCTCTCGGTCACTTCTACTACGCCGAGGACTACCACCAGCAGTACCTCGAGAAGAACCCGTGGGGCTACTGCGGGCTCGGCGGAACCGGCGTGAGCTGCCCGGTGGGCGTGGGTCTGGGCGCCGCGCAGGACACGGCCGCTGCACCATCGCAATCCTGAGCGCGCGCAACGGGCGCGGCCCCCGTGCGCCGCGCCCCGCAGCTGGGCGCGGCCCCGTGCCCCGCGCCCTCCAGCTTCGGCTCCGCTGATCAGCCGCCCGCGACGGCGGGCAGGATCGTCACTTCGTCGCCGTCGCGGACCTCGGTCTCGAGGCCGTCGAGGAAGCGGATGTCCTCGCCACCGACGTAGACGTTGACGAACCTGCGCAGTCCGCCGTCCTCGGCGATCCGGCTGCGGAGCTCGCCGTACCGGGCGTACAGCGCGTCGAGCACCTCCCCGACGGTGCCGCCCTCGACCTCCGCCGTGGACTCCCCGTCGGTTGCAGCGCGCAGCTGGGTCGGGATCTTGACGTTGACTGCCATCGTGCCGGAAGTCATATCAGGCGACGGCGCGGACACGGTCGCCGCCCGTTTCGAAGGACGCAAGGGTGGGCTCGATCTCCCGGCGCTCGAACGTACCGCGGGCGACGTCGAGGGTCTTGAGACCCTCGCCGGTGATGTAGGCCACCACCCGCTCCGAGGCGTCGATGTCTCCGCGCTCGGCGAGCTTGCGCAGGACCGCGACCGTCACGCCACCGGCGGTCTCGGTGAAGATCCCGGTCGTCCGGGCCAGCAGCACGATCCCCTCGCGGATCTCGTCGTCGGAAACGGAGTCGATCGAGCCGCCGGTGCGCCGCGCCAGATCGAGCGCGTAGGCGCCGTCGGCTGGGTTCCCGATGGCCAGGGACTTGGCGATCGTGTCCGGCTTGACCGGGGTGCAGAAATCGCGGCCGTCCGCAAAGGCGCTCGCCACCGGTGAGCACCCGTTGGCCTGGGCTCCGTTAAACGTTGGCACCTCACCCTCGATCAGGCCGAGCTCGAGCCATTCCTCGAAGCCGCGGGCGATCTTCGTGAACAGCGAGCCCGAGGCGATCGGGCTGACCACCCGGTCAGGGAGCTTCCACCCCAATTGCTCGACCGTCTCGAACGCGAGCGTCTTTGAGCCCTCCGCGTAGTACGGGCGCATGTTGATGTTCACGAACGCCCAGTCGTGCTCAGACGAGATCTCGGTACAGAGCCGGTTGACGTCGTCGTAGTTGCCGCGCACGGCGACGAGGTTCGTCCCATAGATGCCAGTGGCCAGCACCTTCTGCTCCTCCAGGTTGGAGGGGATGAACACGTAGGACTCGAGCCCAGCTGCGGCCGCGTGCGCGGCCACCGCGTTGGCCAGGTTCCCGGTCGATGCGCAGGCGATCGTCTCGAAGCCGAGCTCGCGCGCCCGGGCCAGCGCTACGGACACGACCCGGTCTTTGAACGAGTGCGTCGGGTTCGCGGCGTCGTTCTTGATCCACAGCTCGCCGAGGCCGAGCTGCTCGGCGAGCCGATCTGCCTTCAGCAGAGGCGTCCAGCCGGCGGGCAGCGTGCCTTTCGGTGGCGCGGCCACGGGCAGGAAGTCGGCGTAGCGCCACAGCGAGTGCGGCCCGGCCTGGATCTTGCGCTTCAGCGCGGCGGGATCAGTCTCAGTCCGAGGCGCGTAGACGACCTCGAGCGGACCGAAGCACCGCTCGCAGACGTACTGCGCCTCGAGCGGGTATGGCGTTTTGCATTCTTTGCAGCGAAGGGACTCTGGCGGCATATGTGAAAAAACCTCCGCCGGGGTCTGTGGTCGGAGGTTTGGGAAACCGCCCTATCCACATCTCCCAGGCTTGTCGTTGGAGCCTGATGGAATTGGCACCGTTCCCTTACGGGAGGTTGCCGGGGTTTCGTAGGGCCATATCCCTCCACCCCTCTGGATGCGTACTGCTATGTGGACGGCAGTATACCCAGACGGCGGGCGCGCTATCGACGCTTGGCTCGCGGTGCCGTTAGCGCGCCGGCGTGATCGCTGTGGTTAGGGAGCCTGGTTACCCGGGCGGCGTCCTCGCGTTCATGGCCAGGATGTGAAGAAGCCGCCCGACCCAGGATTGCCGGCCTGAACGCGCAGGACGCCGAACGGGTGATAGGCGACCTTCACCTTCGCGTAACGAGTGTGACCGGCTGGTGTTCAACCGTTGGCATGGCAGCCACGTCATCGGATCCGCTGGCCCGCCTCGAGGCGACGCTTGCCCTGGGGCGCAGCGCGCCGAGCAAGCGCATGCTGGTGATCGTCAACCCATACGCGACCACCGTCTCGGACCGGCTCAAGAACCTTGTCGTGTACGCGCTGCGGGGTCGGTACCACGTCGACGCGATCGACACCGAGCGCCGCGACCACGCCACCGAGCTGTGCCGCGAGGCTGCGCGCGAGGGCTACGACGTCGTCGTGGCGTTCGGCGGGGACGGCACCGTCAACGAGGCCGCGAACGGGCTGGCCGGGTCCACGACGCCGCTGTGCCCGCTGCCGGGCGGACGGACCAACGTCTACTGCCGGATGCTGGGGATCCCCACCGATGTGGTCGACGCCACCGAGCACCTGCTGCGGCTCGCCGACGACTGGCAGCCGCGCCGGGTGGACCTCGGATACGTCAACGACCGCGCGTTTACGTTCTCGGCCGGCGTCGGCCTCGACGCGAGCGTCGTCGAGCGCGTCGACGCCCACCCCCGGCTGAAGGCCCGGCTCGGGGAGTGGTACTACACCTGGACGGGGATCGGGACGTTCAACCGCCGCTATCTGATCCACCCCCCGAAGCTCGAGGTCCGCCTCGGCGAGGAGACCGTGAAGGGCGTCACCGCGATCATCCAGAACGCCGCGCCGTACACCTACTTCGGAAACCGTCCGGTGCACATGGGCGAGGGAGCCACGCTCGACAGCGGCGACTTCGCCGGTGTCGTGCTCAAGCGCGCCACCCCGTTCGAGATCCCGACGGTCATCTGGCGCTCCCTGTCCGAGCGCGCCAGGCTGGCCAACCACCGCCAGGTGCATGCGTTCGGCGGGATGAGCGAGTTGGTCGTCCGCTCGCGTGACGATCGGGCCCTCCCCCTCCAGGTCGACGGCGACTACATCGGCGAGGCGCCCGTGGCCAGCTTCCGGGTGATCCCCGGCGGAATCACGGTCGTGGCCTGATGCCCCGGGTGTGGCCCGTCGTGGCTTGCACCGCCTGTGGTCTGATCGCGGCGCTGGGTGTGGCCTCGCCGGGCGTGGCTCGCCGCGGCCGCAGCGCGGCGCCGAAGCTCGCCGGTTGTCCGGTGTTCCCGGCGAACAACCCCTGGAACCAGCGGGTCGACAAGCTCCCGGTGGCTCCGGGGTCAGCGCAGGAGATCGCGAGCATCGGACTGAGCTCCCCCGTGCACCCCGACTTCGGGTCGGGCAGCTACGCCGGCGAGCCGATCGGGATCCCCTACACGGTGGTCTCGAACCGGACCAAGAAGGTCCCCGTCAGCTTCGATTACGCCTCGGAATCCGACAAGGGCCCGTACCCGTTGCCGCGGAACGTGCCGATCGAGGGCGGGCGCAACTCGACCGGCGATCGCCATGTGATCGTGGTCGACCGGAGCACCTGCAAGGACTACGAGCTGTTCGCGGCCTATCCGAAGGACGGCGGCAGCCGGTGGCACGCCGGTTCGGGCGCGATCTTCGATCTGCGCTCGAACCACCTCCGCCCCGCTGGGTGGACCTCCGCCGACGCCGCCGGTCTGCCGATCCTGCCCGGCTTGGCCCGTTACGACGAGGTCGCGCACGGTCAGATCGACCACGCCCTGCGCTTCACCGCTCCCTGCACAGCGGCGACGTTCGTCTATCCGGCCCGGCACGAGGCGTCGACCTGCCACGGCGCCAACCTGCCGCCGATGGGACTCCGCGTGCGGCTCAAGGGAAGCGTCAACGTCGCGGGTCTCCCGCGCCAGGCGCGGATCGTGGCGGTGGCGCTCAAGCGCTACGGGATGATCCTGGCCGACAACGGGTCGCCCTGGTACATCTCGGGCGCGCCCAACAGGGGCTGGAACAACGACGCGCTGCATCTTCTCGATCGGCTGACCGGTCGTGACTTCGAGGTCGTGAACACGGCCTCGCTCGCGCATCCCGGGCGCTGAGCCTGGCGTCTCCCCCGGCTCGGGGGGGGTGAACACCGAACGCCTGCGCGCTCAGTAGCTCGTGGACCGATCCCGCGCGCACCGGACCCAGCTGACCGCCCGTGACCTGGAGCTCCTGGGGTTCATCGCCGAGCATCGCCTCGTCCTGCCGCGTCACGCCCAGGTGTTCCTGGGCGTGTCGGCGGGCACGGCCTACGCCCGTCTGCGCCGGTTGACCGACGCCGGGTACCTCGTCCACGACCACAAGCTGTACCGCGAGCCCGGCTACTACCAGGCCACGCGCCAGGGGCTGGCCACGGTCGGCGTCGGCTACCGCCCGCGCCCGGTCGATCTGAACCTCTACCGGCACGACGTCGGCACCGCCTGGCTGTGGCTCGCGGGCCGGAGGGGTGTGTTCGGCCCGATGCGCGCGGTGATCGGCGAGCGCCGGATGCGCTCCCAGGACGGCGCGGCCCCGGCGACGCAGGAGCCATTCGGGGTGCGTCTCGGCGGCTACGGTCCGGGCGGCCGCCCGCGCCTGCACTACCCCGACCTGCTGTTCGTCACCCCCAAGGGCAAGCGGATCGCCGTCGAGCTGGAGCTGACCGGCAAGGGGCGGGCCCGGCGGGAGAAGATCCTCTCGGGGTACGCGGCAGATCCACGGGTCGACGCGGTCCTCTATCTCGTGCATCACCGCAACCACCCGCTGGCGAGGTCGATCGAGGATTCGGCCCGGCGCGCCGGGATCGGCTCGATCGTCCAGGTCCAGCCGTTTCGGTGGGGGGCGTCTCACCGCGATCGTGGGGCCGCCCCCGCGGCGGAGCGGTCGGTCGCCCGGGGGCGCGAATCGAGCCACGCGCCGGTGGGCCGCGGACGCGAATCGAGCCACGCGCTGGCTCCTCGACCGGGGGTCGAGCGATGAGGGAGCCGGGGCCACGCCGGCTGTGGCCGCTGATCCCGTTCGCCGGCCTGCTGCTGCTCCCCGCGGGGTGGGCGGTGGCCGCGGTGGCTGCAGCCGCGGTGGGCCTCGTCGCCGTGCGGGTGCTCAGACGCCGCCAGTGGGCGCGGGAAACCGAGACCCGCCGAGTCCGCGGCGCGACGGTGATCGGGTCAGACCGCGCGGGCCGGGCACTCGCGCTCGGTGACGACCAGCTCTCGGCACACGGCTTGATCGTGGGGGCGAGCGGCGCCGGCAAGTCGACGACCCTGCTCTCGATCCTCACCGATCACATCCAACGCGGCCGGCCGGTGGTGGCGATCGACATGAAAGGCTCGCCCGCGTTCGCGCAGGCGCTCGCCGACGCGGCGGCTGCTGCGGGCCATCCGTTTCGGGTGTGGTCGCCGGACGGCCTGGATTTCTGGAACCCGCTCGCCCACGGCAACGCCACCGAGCTCAAGGACAAGCTGATCGCCACCGAGCGATTCACCGAACCGCACTACAAGCGCGCCGCCGAGCGCTACGTGCAGCTCGCGCTGAAGACGCTCCACGACACCCACCCCGAGCGGCCGGCAACGCTCGACGACGTCGTCGACGCGATGGACCCTCAGCGCCTCGTCGCGCTGGTGCGCCAGCGCCCGCCATCCGACGCGGCCCGGGTCCACGACTATGTGTCGAGCCTGACGCCGGACCAGACCAGCGCGATCCGCGGCCTCGGCACCCGGCTGGCGATCATCAGCGAGTCGCACACCGGGCGGTTCCTGTCTCCCCCGGCCGGCACCGACCCGATCGACCTGCGCCGCGCGCTCGACGGGAACGAGGTCGTGCTGTTCAGCCTCAACTCGAGCCGCTACGGCCAGCTCGCGGCGCAGCTCGGTGCGCTGGCGGTCCAGGACCTCGTCACCGCCGTCGGTAGCCGCTTCTCCGACCCCGAGGGGTCCCACCCCCAGGCCACTGTGGCGATCGATGAGTTCTCTGGGCTCGGCGCCGACCACCCGCTCGCGCTGCTCGCGCGAAGCCGCGGTGCGGGAGTGTCCGTGCTCCTCGCCACCCAGGAATTCGCCGACCTCGATCGCGCGGGCCGAGGATTCCGGGACCAGGTCCTCGGCAACACCGCCGTCAAGATCATCCACCGGCAGGACGTTCCCTCCTCGGCCGACACCGTCGCGCAGATGGCCGGCACCGTGAAGCGCTGGGAGACGAGCCAGCAGGTTGGCCCGCTCGGTGGCTACACGGGGCGGGGCGTGCGGCGGGAGGTCGAGCGGTTCGCCGTGCATCCCAACGACATCAAGGGGCTGCGCACCGGCGAGGCGGTGATCATCGTCAAGCAGCCGGCGCCAGGGGTGGCCACGGTCCGGGTGGCGCCCCCGCGGCCGGGCCCGGTCCGGATGACGCCCCCACGCCCGGGCCCGGTTCGGCGGGAGCCGGAGCGTGGTCGCGGCCGAGGCGGACCGGAGCTCGGCTGAGTCGCGGGGCGCACCGCCAGAGACGTGCCGCCAGCGCCATGTGCTCGACGGCTTGGCGGCGAAGCTCAGCCGCGGCCTGCGATGGTCAGCTTTGAACGGTGCGTGCCGAAGCCGCCCCGGATCATGACCGTGACATTGAGCTGGGTGCGGTGTCGCCGGCTCAGCATCCGGGCCGCGCGTTTGACAGGGACCAGATGCAGGATCGTCGTGCCCGGGCGCAGCGCAAGCGGCCTGGCAGTAGCCCATATCCGATGGCCCACGCGCGCGACCGCCCGGACGTTGACCGGTTCGGCGCGGAAGGCGAACCGCCCCGAGGCCTTGATCCTGAGCACGATGCCGTCTGCCAGCAGGCGCTTGCGAGGCTGGCGCTTGTGCGTGCGGACATGAATGTGCGGAACCGGTGGCGGCGGTAGCTCGGACAGGAACGCCGGGTTGTCAAGCCCGGTTGCGCTTCCGCTGATCTGCGCGATCGTCCCCGCCGCACCGCTGGCGCCAGCGGCGTATTCGTCGATGCTGTTCGCTGTGCTATCGGCGACGAACACGTCGTCGAACACGTCGAGGTCGAGGCCGATGGGCGCGGACATCGAGCCCGACAGGACGCTCAGCGGCTTGGCGGCCCCAGTTGCGCTGGCCGAGAACGTGTCGACACGACCTGCGCCGGAGTCGGCGACCACGAGGTTGCCTGCTCCGTTGATGTTCAGCCCCTGCGGGGTGGTGAGCCGCTTGGCCGCGCCTGGGACGATCCGCCGGATCGGCGCCACGTTGCCTGTCGCACCCGCTGGATACGTGGTGATCGCTGCGTTGGAGGTGGTGGCCTGTACATCGCCCCCGGGGCCGATCACGAGCGCGTGGGGACGCGGGAGCCGCGTGTTGCTGCCGATGATCCGCGCAATCGGGGCGACGTTCCCATTTGCGCCGGCAGCGAACTCGGAAACACCATTTCCGCTCGCCACCCATAGGTGTCCCGACCCATCGAGCGCCAGCCCCTGCGGTGCACTCAACCTCGTTGCGCCACCCGCGATGCGTGCCACCGGCGCCACGTTCCCGGTGACCTCCGGCGCGTATTCGGTGATCGCATTTGCGGCGGGGTTCGTGACGTATACCCGGCCTTGAACATCAACGACGACGCCCGTCGGCTGACTCAGTCCCGTCGCCGAGCCGGCCAGCCTCAACACCGGAGCCACATTCCCGGTGGCACCCGTCGCATAGGCCGTCACCGAGTCTCCTGCCGGATTCGCAACGTACGTCGATGGGGCGTCAACCTGATACGCGCCCATGTCGCAGCGAGTCGCGCCGCGTTGCAGAAACGACACGCCACGCTCGTCGGTCCCGCTGCAGTTGACATTGGCGTCGTACGCCGGGCTCGAAGACGGAATCGCCATCGTCTCGGTCGGACCGGCGTTGTCGGCAAGGTCCTCGAGCTGTGCATTGACGCCGTTGATGTCCCCCGTGTGGGCGAGCCCGCAGGTGGTGTCGTCGCTGAGGTTGTAGCCCAGGCTCTGCGGCCCCGCCGTGTTCGGCCTGCAGTTGCCGCCGGTGTTGCCTGACAGGAGCAAGCCGGTCAGCTTGTCGTTGTCTCCGTCGAAGCCGCCGGCGGTCCTGGCGAAATTGCGCGCGATCGTGGTATCGGTGACGGTCGAGAGGTAGGCGTAGAGCCCGCCTGCGTCTCCGACCGCGCTCCCGGCGCTATTGGTTACCTGGTTCCCGAAGATCGTGTCGTCGTTGAGCGTCGTCTGGCCCACGTACACGCCGCCTGCGCTCGCCTCCCCACCACCGCTAACCACGCGATTGTTGTTGATGACGTCGCGATCGAGCGTGCCGTGCAACATGTAAATGCCGCCACCGTCGTCGGATGCACGGTTCGCGATGATCGTGCTGTCGGTGATCGTGAGGTAGTCGTTGGCGTCGTCGCTGCCGCTGAAAACGCCACCGCCGAGACCGAGGCTGATCCCGGGATTCGGGCTCGCGGTGTTGAAGCCGACCTCATCGCGCTGCATCGTCAGGTTTCCGGCGTTGTTGACCCCGCCACCGAAGCCAAGAGCATTCCCACCGGTGATCGTCAGGTCGTTGATCGTCACCGTGGTGTCCATCTGGACAGTGATCACGCTGCCTGACTGGCCGACGCCGCCGCTGATCGTGGTCGCATCGACTCCCGAACCCTGGATCGTCAGCCCTGTGATCGATGGATCGATGGTGACGTGGTCGGAGATGGTCCCCGGACCGACGTAGATCGTGTCGTTGGGGATCGCCAAAGAGACGGCCCGCGACAACGTCGCGCACGGATTCGCCTGACTGCAGTAGCCCGTATCGGTTCCGCTGCTCGATACCCATAGCGTGGCCAGCGCGCTCGCCGGCAGGACCGCCGCAGCGGTGATCACGACCACGAGCGCGAGCGCCGCTCTCGCTGCACGGCGCCACAGAGCGGGCCCCGAACGATCGACTTCCCCACCTCGACTCATCGACCGCATCCCGTCCTTCTGTCAGGGTCCCGGCGGGATCGTATCTCAGGAGGTCCCCGGCGCGTCCGCCTGAGGGTTCCTTTGGCAGCGAGGGGGGCGGGTTGGGCGGCTTGCGGGTGACGTGGGTAGTTGAGTCCGGCTATAGGCAGCACTCAACTACCCAGGTCTCGAAATGGACGCCCGTGGTCCCCCTCAACGCGCCGTTCAGAGCCGCCACCGCGACCCGATGGAACGCAGCGAACCGCGACTCAGCCAGCGCCCGGAGTGACCCGGAAGGCGTCGAACACCGCGTCGATGTTCCGCAGACGGTTGATCGCCTGATCGAGAGACCGGGTGTCCCCCACCTCGACCACGAAGCGGTTCTTGACCATCGGGTGATTGACCGTGCACCGCGCCTCGAGGATGTTGATCCCGGCCTCGGCGAAGGTCCGCGACATGTCCTCGAGGAGACGGTGGCGATCCCAGCCGTCGACCTCGAGCTCGACGCGGAACGAGGTCTCGGCGTCGCCGTCCCAGGAGACGGGTGTGAACCGCTCCGGGTCCTTCTTCAGGACGCCGACGTTCGGGCAGTCCTCGCGGTGGATCGTGATGCCACGCCCGAGCGAGATGTAGCCAACGATCGGGTCCCCGGGAACCGGGCGGCAGCACTTGGCCAGACGGAGCATGACCTCGTCGATCCCGTCGACGCTGATCCCGAAGCGCGACGAGGAGGTGGTGGGGCGCGAGCGGCGGCGGCGGGTCTTCAGCAGGTCGTCGGTGGCGGTCGGCTCGGACTCGGCGGCCTCGCCCTGCTTGAGGCGCTGCATGACCTTGTTGACGACGACCTTCGGCGAGATCTTGGCGCCGCCGAGCGCGATGTAGAAGTCCTCGCCCTTGCGGAAGCCCATCTCGCGGATCACGTCGGCGAGAAGCGGGGAGCCGACCAGCTTCTGGGCCGGCAGACCCTGCTTCTTCAGGTGCTCCTGGAGGAGCTCGCGGCCGGTGTGCTCGGTGTCGCGCCGTGACTCGGCCTTGAACCAGGCCTTGATCTTGTTGCGCGCTCGCGTGGTCTTGACCAGCGCGAGCCAGTCTCGCGACGGGCCGCGCTCGCGCTTGGAGGTCAGCACCTCGACGATGTCGCCGGAACGCAGCTGGTAGCTCAGCGGGACGATCTTGCCGTTGACCTTGGCGCCCACGCAGCGGTGGCCGACGTCGGTGTGGATCTCGTAGGCGAAGTCGAGCGGGGTGGCGCCGGCGGCCAGCGACTTGACCTCCCCCTTCGGGGTGAAGACGAACACCTCGTCCTCGAACAGGTCGACCTTGAGGGTCTCCATGAACTCACGGGGATCGGAGAGGTCCTGCTGCCAGTCGAGCAACGAGCGCAGCCACTTGAGCTTGCCGTCGGGGTCACGCACGCTGGCCCCACCGTCGGCACCCGGCTGGGGCACCTGCTTGTACATCCAGTGCGCGGCGACACCGAACTCGGCCATGTCGTGCATCTCACGGGTCCGGATCTGGATCTCGAGCGGCCTGCCCTCGGGTCCGATCACGGTCGTGTGCAGCGACTTATACATGTTGAACTTCGGCATCGCGATGAAGTCCTTGAAGCGACCGGGAAGCGGCTTCCACAGCGAGTGGATCACACCCACGGCGCCGTAGCAGTCCTTGACCGAGCCGACGATCACGCGCATCGCGGTCAGGTCGTAGATCTCGTTGAATTCGCGCCCCTTCTTGGTCATCTTCGAGTAGATCGAGTAGAAGTGCTTGGCCCGGCCGGCGATCTCGGCGTCGATGCCGAGCTCGTCGAGCTCCTTGCTCAAGTAGGCGCCGGCCTGGTCGACGTAGCGCTCGCGCTCGGCGCGCTGCTGGGCGACCAGGCCCTTGATGTCGGTGTACTTGCGGGGATGGAGCGTCTGGAACGCCAGGTCCTCCAGCTCCCATTTGATCGCGTGGATACCGAGGCGGTGGGCGATCGGCGCGTAGATGTCGAGCGTCTCGCGAGCCTTGTCGATCTGCTTCTGCTTCGGCATCGCCTGAATCGTGCGCATGTTGTGCAGGCGATCGGCGAGCTTGATCAGGATGACCCGGATGTCCGTGGCCATCGCCACCATCATCTTGCGGTAGTTCTCGGCCTGCGCCTCGTCGCGCGACTGGAAGGTGAGTCCGGTGAGCTTGGTGACGCCGTCGACCAATCCTGCGATCTCCTCGCCGAACGCCTCACGGACCTCCTCGAGCGAAGCGCTCGTGTCCTCGACCGTGTCGTGCAACAGCGCCGCGCACAGCGTCTCGGTGTCGAGGCGCATGCCCGCGCAGATCTTGGCCACCCCGACCGGGTGGATGATGAAGTCCTCGCCCGTCTTGCGCCGCTGGTCGGCGTGGTGGACACAGGCGTAGACGAACGCATCCTCGACCCGGCCGCGGTCGATGGCGACTGCGGCGTGGGCAGCGTGCTCCTCGACGATCGCGAACAGGTCGCCGAGCAGCCGCCGCTCTTCGTCGGTGAGCTCGGCATTGGCGACTCCACTGCCGTTACCGGGATGCTCGACCTGGCCGACCCCGGGGCGGGAGGCCATCAGCGTCTGCCCGCGGCGACCGCGCGACCGGCCGTTCGGGCCGTCCTGGTCCGCGCTCGCCCCGCTCTCCTCGCCGACCGCGCGCTTACCGCGCTTCAGGGCCTTGGTCGGAGATTTGCGCTGGTCAGGTATCGGAGTCCGTCCTCATATCGAGCTGTATACGCCCGGTAGGCCGGCGAGCGCTCGAGCGAGGTCCGCTCGACGCCGCCCGCGACCATCAGGGCGGGCAGATCCTGATCGAGGCTGACGAGCTCCAGCTCCGCGAGGACTCTGATCAACCGGCCGGCCAACCGGGCTGGACGGCCATGGATCCCGTCTCCGCGAAGCAGTTGCTCGAGTTCCTCGCCAGCCACCCTCTGCCGGTCCCGAAGGGCTCGATAGAAGGCCACGAGCGAAGTCCGGAGTCCGTACTCCAACTCGTGCATCTGCTGGCTAAAGCGTAGCTCAGCCTCGCTCCAGCACCAATGCGTGAACCCGGATCCTGCGCGCAACAGCGTCTCGGCCGCAGGGTCCGACGGAGGGTCGAGGACGACGATGTGGGTGAATCGCGCGCACAGGCCGGGATCGCGTTCGACCGCGTGGTGGCAGGTCAGCGTGAACCCGCCGATCCGGGGTGTGAGTCCCTCGAGGCGGCGCGGCACGTCGGCGCACACCGCGAGTACCGGTCCGCCGGCGGCGAGGATGTCGGTGAGCACAGCCAGCGGGCTCTCGCCGCGCCGGTCGACCATGGTCCGGCCGGCGGGCCTGCCGCCGGCCCCCGCGGCCGCGAACGCGCAGGCCGCAATCAGCTCCTCGAGCGCGCCGCGCAGGTAGTGCTCGGGCTCGCCGAGCACGGCGATCGGCGCCGGCCGGCAGGGCGTCGCGTGCCGGAGCACCAGCCGAGGCTCGACGGCGCCGTTCCAGACGTTGCGCTCGAGCCGGAAGGTGGCATCGACGGCCTCGCCCACGTCGACCCCGAGCTTCCCGTCGCAGCCGAACGCGACGGCGCGGGCACGGGCGCCGCCGGAGCGCACCGAGAACCGCGCGTGACGCCCCTCCCCCATCGTGCGGACGTCGTCGAAGCGCGCGCCGGGGACGAGCAGCTTCGGGCCCGGGTTTCCGGCGCCGCAGGGCTCGAGCAGCTGGAGCTCGTCGGCCAGCCCGAGGCCCAGCGCCGCTCCCGACGCGACCGCGTCGACCCGCTCGACCGGTTCGAGCAGGTCAGGTGTGAGGACGGCGGCCGCGTGGCGCTCGAGCCCAACCCGGAGGGCCTCGAGCCGGGACGCGTCGAGGGTCAGCCCCGCCGCGGCCCGGTGGCCGCCATATCGATCGAGGTGCTGGGAGACCGCAGTCAACGCGCCGAGCAGGTCGAAGCCGGGGATGCTCCGTCCCGACCCGTGGCCCACGCCATCGCCGTCGACGGCGATCAGAACCGCCGGCCGGTGGTGGCGCTCGACCACGCGCGAGGCCACGATCCCGATCACGCCGGGATGCCAGTCCTCGCCCCACAGGACGTAGGCGCTCCGCTCGCCGAGCTCGGCGACCTGCGCCTCGACCTCCCATACGATCCGCTGCTCGATTGCGCGCCGCTCGGCGTTCAGGTGGTCGAGCTCGACCGCAATCTCCCGCGCCCGCTCCCGATCCTCGGTGAGCAGCAGCTCGAGCCCGGCGTCGGCGCGGCGGACTCTGCCCGCAGCGTTGATCCGCGGAGCCAGCCGGAAGCCGAGCGCCGAGGCGTCGATCCCGCTCGGGTCGACCCGCGACACCGACATCAACGCCCTCAGCCCGGGCGAGGCGGTCTGCGACAGGGCGGCCAGTCCCTGACGGACCAGGCGGCGATTCTCGCCTTTTAGCGGCATCAGGTCGGCCACCGTGGCGAGCGCCACGAGCTCGATCTCATCGGCGGCGCTTGGCGCCCCGAGCGCCAGCGCCAGCTTGTACGCGACGCCGGTCCCGCACAGTTCCGCGCACGGGTACCCGCACACCGCCGGATGGACGACCGGACACTCGGGCAGAACGCCGTCGACGCGCGGGGAATGGTGGTCGGTGACGATCACGTCCATTCCGCCGGCGATGGCGGCCGCGACCTCGTCGATGGCGGTGATCCCACAGTCGACGGTGATCAGGAGCCCGTCGCCACGGGCGGCCAGGCGCTCCACCGTCTGAGCCGAGACGCCATAGCCGTCGTCGATCCGATTGGGGAGGAACCAGCCGACGTTCGCGCCCAGCGAGCGCAGGGCCCGGACCATGATCGCGGTGGCACACACGCCGTCCACGTCGTAGTCGCCGTGCACCGTGATCCGGCTGCCGGCGGCGATGTGGCGCCGAATCAGCTCGACGGCACGATCGATTCCGGCGAAGGCCTGGGGCGGATGCGCCTCATCCGCGGCCAGAAACTCCCGGGCGACGGCGGGGTCGGCGAAGCCCCGGCGGACCAGGAGCTGCGAGATCACGTGGCTGACCCCGAGCTCCCGCTCGAGCGCCAGCGCCGCGTCGAGGTCGTAAGCGGGGATTTCCAGCCGGCGGTCTGGAGGGCGCGGGGCTGGCCGTTCGCCGGCACCCTCGACCAGCTCGAGCGCTGGGGCGGGCGGAGGTTCGGCGGCAGCGACGAGTGCCACGTGATCTGACATGGCGCCAGGGTACGTCTGGGTCCCGACGGATCGGGCGGCGCGGGGATGTGTCGCTACGCGGCGGCGGCGGTCAGATGACCGGTTCGGCGGCGACCCGCTGGCGGCGGATTCCCTCGGCGTACACGAGCGCCATCCCGATCAGCGCGCCCGGGATCGCCTCGAGCGCAGTGCCGAGATCGGTGGCATGGCGGCCGGGAACGTGGAAGCCGTTGATGATCAGGCCGAACAGGAACGCCCCGATCAGCGCACCGATGAACGCGCCGACGATGCCGCCCCAGAATCGGTCCGGCAGCCAGATTGTGAAGTGCCACAGAGCCAGGCCCATCATCACCCATGCGAGCGCGCCCATGTCTACCTCCGCCTCCCGTGCCGGCGGCCGCGAGAACGGGACTTCGATCCGCCCTTCGGCTTCGGCGGTACCGGCATCATCCCCTCGTTCTCGGCGATGTCGGGCGCCGGCACGGGCGGGCCGGACTCAGGAGCCGGTTCGGGTGCTCCGTCCCCCGTCGGCTTCGGGGCCTGAGCCGTGCCGTCAGCGGTTCGCTTCGGGGCCCGGGCCGCTCCGTCGCCGGTCCGCTTCGGCGCGCGCTTGGTCGGCGCCCCGGTCTCGGCGGTGTGGGACAGCCGCTTGGTCAAGGTCGAGGTATGCCGGCTCGGGGTCTCCTGCTCCTCGTCGGCGATGTCGCGTTTCATCTCTTCGAACTCGGCGGCCGACACGCTCTCGGGCTCCGGCTGGGTGATCCGCCCCGGACGGCGCGCGCGCTTCTGCGTCGGCTCCACGTCGGCGGCGACTCCGGCGTAGGGCGGCACCGCACCGAGGTCCTCCTCGATCCGCCGGCGGCGGGCCCGGAACTGCGGCTCGCGCTCCTTCCAGTGGGTCAGCACCGGCGAAGCGATGAAGATCGAGGAGTAGGCACCGGATGCGACGCCGATCAACAGCGCGAAGGCGAAGTCCTGGAGCGTGGAGCCGCCGAACACCAGCAGCGCGATGATCGGCAGCAGTGTGCAGAACGTCGTCGCCAGCGACCGGGTCAGCACCTCGGACATCGATCGGTTCACGATCTGCGAGAACGCCGCGCGCGGCATCCGGGGGATGTTCTCGCGCACTCGGTCGAACACGATGATCGTGTCGTAGAGCGAGTAGCCCAAGATGGTGAGCAGGGCCGCGACGGTATCGGTCGTCACCTCCTTGCCCGTCAACGCGTAGACGCCGCTGGTGATCAGCAGGTCGTGCATGAGCGCGATCAGCACCGGGATCGCGAACTTCCACTCGAAGCGGAGCGCGATGTACCCGGAGATGATCAAGAGCGAGGCGATGATCGCCACCACCGCGCTGTGGGCCACGGTCTTCCCGAACGTCGGCCCGATCGATGTGTAGTTGAAGGAGGTCCCGTTGTTGGCCAGCCCGAACCGCTTTTGCAGCACGCTCTGCACCTCCGAGCGGCCGCCTGAGGGGAGCTTCTTGAACGACGCCTGATAGCCGTTGGCCCCGAGCGACTTGTCGCCGCTCACCTTCTGCACGGTGGGGCTGGAGATGCCGGCGGCGGTCAGTGCCGAGGTGACCTGGGACTGGGTGGCGGCGTGCTCGATGCCGAACGAGACGCGGCCGCCCGAGGTGAAGTCGATCCCGAGGTTGAGCCCCCGGCCGCCGATCGCGAGCGCGCCGATCAGCAGGATGACCCCGGACATCGAGAAGAAGTACTTGGACGCGCCCATGAAGTCGAAGCGCCACTGCCGTTTGGGTTTGCCGGCCCCGAGGGCGGACGGGTGCGAGATCATCCGCGACGAGCCCATCGTCATCAGGATCGCCTGAGTGGCCATCACCGCCGTGAACAGCGAGACGATCGTTCCGATCCCGAGCGTGAAGGCGAACCCCTTGACGTCGGAGGTGGCGAGCACGAACAGGATGAAGGCGGTCACGATCGTGACCACGTTCGCGTCGACGATCGCGGTCAGGCCCTTGCGGTAGCCGGTGATGATCCCCTGGCGCACCGATCTGCCTGCGCGTATCTCCTCTTTGACGCGCTCGAAGATCACGATGTTGGCGTCCGCCGCGACGCCGATCGTCAGGATCAGGCCGGCGATCCCGGCCAGCGTCATCGTGATCGGGATCAACTTGATCAGCGCGTACAGGTAGATGCCGTAGACGAGCAGCCCGCCCGTGGCGATCACGCCGAGGATCCGGTAGTAGGCCAGCAGGAACAGGATCACGACGGCGAGACCGATCGCGCCGGCGACGAGGCCCTGATGGAGCGCCTGCTTGCCGAGCGTCGCCGACACCGTCTGCTCGGAGATCAGCTTCAGGTTGATCGGCAGCGCACCGAGGCGCAGCTGCGTGGCCAGGTCCTGGGCCGACTGGATCGTGAACCCGCCGGTGATGTCCGCGCCCTGGCCGCCGGTGATCCCGTCCGGGTACTGCTTGTAGTCGATCTGCGGGACCGTGATCAGCTTGTTGTCGAGCGCGACCGCGAAGTGCTGGCTCTGCTGCTGCGAGCCGAGGCTGTCGAGCTCGCCGCGCTTGGCGATCTGGCCGGTGACGCTCTGGAACGCCTTGCCACCCTTGGAGGTGAAGCCGAAGCTGACATCGGGCGAGCCCCCCTGGTCGGTCGACTGCTGCGGATTGGTGATGTCCTGCCCGAACAGCGACACGTGGTCCTTGAGCACGTAGAACTGCGCGTTTGGGCTGTACGGCTGGGTCTGGTTCTTCGTGCTGACGTCCGCGGCCTGGATCACCGCCGTTCCCTGGGGCACGGCCAGGATCTGGGCCTGCGACGCGCTGACGCCGGGCGGCAGGCCCGCCAACAGGTCGGCGCGGTTATCGTCGGGACCCGCCAGGTAGCAGTGCTGGCCGCCGTTGACCGTCGTGCCGTAGAACTTCGCGGCGGCGGTACATGCGGTCGATCCCGGCGCCCCAAAGGCGTAGTACGCGCTCCCCTTGCGGCCGTTGTCGCCGGAGATCTGGACGGGCTGCTTGGAGGCGAGCGTGACCGCCTGGTAGAGGCCCATGCTGCCCGCGCCGGGATCCCCGGGCGCGGTCGACCCGTTAGCCAGGCCCTGGCTGATTGTCGACGCGTTGGGATCCTGCGCCTGGAGCTGGCTGGCCACGGTCTTCCCGTTCGGCGTCAGCGCGTTCGCCTCCCAGTCGTAGAACTCGAGCCGGGCGGTCGAGCCGACCAGCTTCTCGGCGCGGCTGGTGTCCTTGACGTCCGGCAGACCGACCGTGATCTCGTTGCCGCCCGAGGTCTGGATCTGGGGCTCCGAGACGCCGAGCTGATCGACCCGGTTGCGCATGATGTCGACGGCGCGGTTGAGCGCGTCCGCCGTGACCACGGGGGTCTGCGCGGTCGGCTGACCCTCGTAGACGAGCTCCACCCCGCCCTTCAGGTCAAGGCCGAGGAACGTCTTCTTGCTGGCGATCACCACCGCGGAGGCCGCGAGGAGGCCCGCGACGAGGAGCAGGATCAGCCCGTAGCGCTGACGATCGGTCATCGCTCAGGTGATGCTAGTGATGATTGTTCTGAGGGGTGAGCACCAGCAAGAGGCCGCCGTCCTCATCGTCGTAGGCCGGGAAGATGTCGGCCACCGCGCGGGCAGGAAGGTCGTGCTCGGCGTTGACCTCGACCGGCTTGTTCTGAACGCGAACCTCCCACTCGAGCACGGTGCCGAGGTGGTCCGAGCCGTCGTCGAAGCGAAGGCCCAGCACCTCGCGGGCGGTACGGCCGATCGCCTGCTCGGTCTTGATCCCGGTGAGCTCGAACGAGCCTCGGCCGCAGTCGACGATCCGCCCCTCCTTGTCGCAGGCGAAGAACGCCGCGTTGGGCGCCGGGTAGTAGTCGTCGAGCAGCTCGAACAGGTAGGCGAAGCCGCACTTCTCGCAGCCCTTGGTGTCCCGCCGGAAACCCTCGTTACGGGAGGTGCCCATCGACCTGTTGCCGCAATGAGGGCAGATGAAGTAGTGCTCGTGTGCCATGCCCGGCCTGAGGATAGCCAGGCGCCCCCGCCCGGCACGCCCCGTCGCGTGAAGAACGTTATAAGAGTGTGAGGGGTCCCGGCGCCTTGAGCCCGAGGTGCTCGTACGCCCGTCGCGTGGCCGCCCGGCCGCGCGGCGTGCGCTCGATCAGACCCCGTTGGAGCAGGTAGGGCTCGTAGACGTCCTCGATCGTGTCGGGCTCCTCGCCGACCGCCACGGCGAGCGTCGAAAGCCCGACCGGACCTCCGCTGAACTTCTCGCAGATCGTGCGCAGGATCTCGCGGTCGAGGCGATCAAGGCCCTCGTGATCGACCTCGAGCAGGTCGAGTGCCTCTGCCGCCACCGATGCGGTGACAACACCGCTCTCGCGGACCTCGGCGTAGTCGCGGACCCGCTTGAGCAGCCGGTTGGCCACGCGCGGGGTGCCGCGGCTGCGGCTGGCAATCGCCACAGCGCCCAGGTCCTCGATCGCGACGCCGAGCAGGCGGGCGGAGCGGCGGACGATCTGGGCGAGCTCGGCCGGTCCGTAGTGCTCGAGTCGGTGCTGGATGCCGAACCGGTCGCGCAGCGGCGTGGTCAAGAGCCCGGCGCGCGTGGTGGCGCCGATCAGCGTGAACGGCGGCAGCTCGAGCGTGACCACGCGGGCACCGGCCCCCTGGCCGAGCGTCACCGGCAGGCAGCGGTCCTCCATCGCCGGATAGAACGTCTCCTCGAGTGCGCGCGGAAGGCGGTGGATCTCGTCGACGAAGAACACGGAGCGGGGCTCGAGCGCGGTCAGGAACGCGGCCACGTCGCCCTTGCGCTCGAGTGCCGGACCGGCGGTCTGTACGAACGGCACCGCGAGCTCGGCGGCGATGATCTGGGCCAGCGAGGTCTTGCCGAGGCCGGGCGGCCCGGCGAGCAGTACGTGGTCGAGTGCCTCCTCGCGGCCCGCGGCGGCCTGGATCGAGACCGAGAGCTGATCCTTGAGCGGCTCCTGGCCGATGAAGTCCGTGAGCCGGCGGGGACGGAGCGAGCCCTCGAAGTCGTCCTCGGGCAGCGCCTCGGCGGCGTGAACGTCGATCGAGCTCACCGGCGGGCCACCCGCAGGGCGTGAGCGATCAGGTCCTCGGGCTGCTCGCCGGTGGCGCCGTCGAGCAGCTCATCGGCCTCCTGGACGCTGTAGCCGAGGCCGACCAGGCCCTCGCGCGCGAGGGCATGCGGGTCGTCGCTGCGGGTGATCGAGATCGCCTCGCTCGGCAGCGCGGCGCCGACCTTCTCGCGGAGCTCGACGATGATCCGCTCGGCGGTCCGCTTGCCAATCCCGGGCACGGCCTGGAAGCGGGCGCTGTCGCCGGAGGCGAGCGCGGCCAGGAGCTCGCGCGGGGGGCCGCCGGAGAGCACGGCGAGCGCCACCTTCGGGCCGACCGACTGAACCCCGAGCAGCATCAGGAACAGCTCGCGCTCCTCCTCGGTGGCGAACCCGTACAGCGCGAGCGCGTCGTCGCGGACGACCAGGTGGGAATGAAGCAGCGTCTGCTGGCCGACGGCGGGGACGCTCCGCAGCGTATTGGCGGACACGGCCAGGCGGTAGCCGACGCCGCCGCAGTCGATCACGACGTGGTCGGCGCGACGAACGGCGACCGTTCCGGAGACGAGCGCGATCATCCCGCGGCCGCCACCGCGCGCGCCAGCGGGGCGCGGTTGAGCTCGCAGATCGCCACGGCGAGCGCGTCGGACGCGTGGTCGGTGCTCGGCTGGACGCTCAGGCCGAGCAGGCGGACCACCATCCGGGCCACCTGGTCCTTGCCGGCCCGGCCGCTCCCGCACACGGCGGCCTTGACCTGCTGCGGGGTGTACGAGCGCGAGGGCACGCCGCGCTGGCCGGCCGCCAGCAGCACCACCCCCCGGCCCTGCCCGACGGCGAACGCGGTGCGTACGTTGGCGCCGAAGTACAGCTCCTCGATCGCGATCGCATCGGGGCGGTGGGCATCGAGCAGCTCCCCCACGCGCGTGTGGATGTCGTGCAGCCGCCGTTCCAGGGCGACGCCCGCCGCGGTGGCGATCACCCCCTGTTCGAGCGCGCGCAGCCGCGAGCCCGCGCTCTCCACCACGCCGTAGCCCGTGCTCGCGGTGCCGGGGTCGATGCCGAGGACGATCATTCGTTGAGATTCTGCGCACGCGACCGGACGCCTTCCTGGCACGGCTCGGTCGGGTACTGCGTCGACGCGGGTTTGGTCGGCTGCCGCCCCGCGGCCCTTCGGCCGCGCCTTGGTTGTCGGTCTGTTAACGCGCCTTGAGGGAGGGGGTTGGTGATTTGCTCGGGCGGGGCGCGGGATTTCGGTGGGATCCGAGTTCCGCACGACCACAGCTCGACAAATCCGGCGCACCCCGCCGCGAGTGACGAGCTAGGTGTGCGATGGAGCAACAGCTCGACAATCGCCCGCAACCCGGGGTGATTTGTCGAACTATGGTCGCGATCGCCTCCCTCACCTTCCCCCTCGCAGCGCCGTTCACCAACGGCCAGGGCCCGGCCGAAGGGCCGAGAGGCGCCAGCCGAGAGCCTGCGGCGAAAGCGGGCGAGGAGGCTAGCGACCGACGCAGGGGTTGTCGTGCCCCGGCTGGGTCATCTTGTAGATCGACCAGGGGCCGGCGCGCGCGATCAGCTGCTTCGAAGTGAGAAGCGGGTTGACGTCAGGCGGGCCGCCGTCGATCGAATCCCAAGGGCCGACGAACATCACGCCCTGGTGGCGCATCGAGGTGCCCACCCGCTCGAGCGACACATGGAGCTTCCAGGCCAGGGCGGTCTGGACGCCGTGGTTGACGGCAGCGAAGCTCGAGTGGCAGGGATAGACACGCTGGTGGTACCCCGCGGCCGCCACCGCGTCGCTCAGCTGGTTCAGGCGTGTGACGGCACGGGCAGCGGTGGGTTCGGCCGCACGCGCGGTGTTGACGCGACTGATCGTGAACGGAATCGAGACGAGAACGAGGAGCAGCGCGACGCCACCGGCGACCCACAGCGCCCGCGAGGGACCACCGGCGCCATCACCGGCGCCGCCAGCGGCCCGCGCACCGACCCAGTCTCCGACCAGACGGGCGGCGCGGGCGACCCCGACCCCGCCGAGCACGCAGATCACGGCCGCCGCGGGAAGGAAGAAGCGCTCGAGACCGGGATAGCCGTCGAGCGTCATCCCCACCACGAGCACCCACCAGGCGGCGGCTACCGCCCCGAGCCCGAGGATCACCCGATCGCGCTCCTTGAACCAGGTGATCACGAGCGCGACCACCGCGAACACCAGCGACGGGATCACCTGGAGGTCGGCGGCGCGGCGCATCACCTCGACGAACGGGTCGGAGCCGAGGTGGCCGTTGTACGCCTTGGCGTGCGTGGCGGCGAGCAGGGGCTGGCCGGTACTGACCCATGGCGGCACGAACCAGCCGAACGGGATCAGCAGCCAGCCGACGATGATCATCGGCCACAGCCTGGGGTTGTGCCGGAACAGCCAGATGCCGTACAGGAACACGAACGGCCACCACTCGGGGCGGATCAGGGACGCGCCGACCATCAGGATGAACGCGAGCACATGACGGCCGGCGAGATGGCGGTCGATCGCCCACAGGGAGAGGCCGACGAGCATCGGCTCGGACGTGCCGCGGAACATGTAGTAGAACCAATCCTGGGTGAGCAGGATCCCGGCCGCGGCGAACAGCCCGGCGACGATCGGCTCCCAGCTCTGGACCTCGTCGCCGCGGCCGTTGCGGACGAGCAGCGACCCGAGCCGGTAGGCCGCGATCACCGCCAGGATGCCTCCGACCCGAGCGGTGATCACCCACAGGGTCGGCGCAAGGTGCCCGAACAGCCCGTAGACGGTGGTGAAGCCGAACGGCAGGGGCTTCCACGAGGGCCCACCGCCGACGAAGAAGCTGAGGTGGGGGTCGAACACCTCTCGCCCCCACACGATCCACGACCAGGGGTCATAGCTGGGAACCGTCGGCAGGACCGCGGCCGAGAGCAGGGCCAGCAGGATCGAGATGACGATCGAGGTCAGGAACGGCATCCGGCCGGCCCGCTCGACCCAGCCGCCGAGTCGCTCGTGTCGGCGCGCGGTCGGGCTGCTCGAGGCGACAGCCATGGCTCAGGGGGCCGAGAACCGGCAGCGCAGAAGCGTGCCCAGGACACGGAATCCGTCGAGGGCGGTCAGCTTCTTGCCCTCCTCGGTGGCTCGCGCGCGGTAATGCACCGGCACCTCGAAGATCCGCTCCTTGCGCTGGACCAGCCGCGCTGTGATCTCGGGCTCGATCGCAAACCCGGCCGACTGCAGCGGGAGGCTGCGGAAGATGTCCGTCCGGATCATCTTGTGGCAGGTCATGATGTCGTGCAGGTAGACGTTGAACATGACGTTGCAGGCCAGCGTCACGCCCTTGTTGCCGAGCACGAACAGGAACGAGTGACTCGTGTAGCCGTCGAAGGCGCGGACGCCGAAGCAGGCGTTGGACCGACCGTCGAGCAGGGGCGGCATCAGCAGCGCCAGATCGGCCGGGTCGTACTCGAGGTCGGCGTCGAAGATCGCGGAGTACTCGCCTCTGGCCTCGGCCAGCGCGGTCTGCACAGCGGCTCCCTTGCCGCGGTTCTGAGGATGCTCGAACAGCCGCACCCGGCCATCCCAGTCGCCACCCCGGAGGATCTCTCGGGTGCCGTCGGTCGACCCGTCATCGACGACGATCAGCTCGAACTCGCTCGGCAGGTCGGTCGCGAGCACCTCGGTGATCGCCCGCTCGACGCGTTCGCGCTCGTTGTAGACGGGCATCAGGATCGAGAGCATGTCCAGGGTGGTTCGAAGTCTTCTGAAGGGGAAACCGGATCAGTGGTCACCCCGAGCGGGTGACACGCGAGCGGACTGACGGGCGGAGGCCTCGTTGCCGAGCAGGCGACGCTCGCGAGCGCGTGATGCTAGCGGACCCGGCGGCGATCAGAGAGGATGCCGCCATGGACTTCGAAGCGGCCGGATTGCTCGATGGGCTCGACGGCGAGGAACGCGAAGCGCGGCGCCGGCTGCTCGAGCGGCTCGCCGCGGATGGCGCCACGCTTGACGAGCTGAAGGACGCCGTCGCCGAGGAGCGGCTGGTGCTCCTGCCGGTGGAGCGGGTGCTCGGCGGCCGCTACACCGCGCGCGACATCGAGGAGAAGACCGGGGTCCCGGCCGCGCTCCAACTCCGCGTCCGACATCTTGTCGGACTGCCGGCAGCCGGTCCGGACGACCCCGTGTTCAGCGATGAGGACGTGGAGGCAGCGACGTCGCTGAAGGCGTTCCTCGACGCCGGGTTCAGCGAGCAGGCGCTCGGCCAGATGACCGTCGTCCTCGGTGAGATGATGGCCCGGCTTGCGGCCACGACCGCGGGCAACTTCGCCGAGACGTTCCTCAAGCCGGGCGAGCGCGAGGATGAGATCGCCGCCCGGTTCACCACCCTGACCGAGCAGCTCACGCCGACGCTGACTCCGGTGCTCGTAGCGACGTTCAAGTCGCACCTCCACGAGGCGGTGCGCCGGAGCGTCCTCAGCCGGGCCGAGCTGGAGGCGGGCCAGATCCAGTTCGGGCAGGAGGTCGGGGTGTGCTTCGCCGATCTGGTCGGCTTCACCAATCTCAGCGTCGAGCTCGAGGTGGAACAGCTGGGCTCGGTCATCACGCGGCTGGGAGAGCTCTCCGCCGACGTTGCCGTCGATCCGGTCCGGCTCGTCAAGATGATCGGCGACGCCGCGATGTTCGTCAGCCCCGAGCCGCCCCAGCTCGTCGACGCGGCCCTCTCATTGGTGGAGGCGGCCGAGCAGGCCGAGCTCCCGGCGATGCGAGCCGGAATCGCATACGGACCGGCGGTGATCCGATCGGGCGACTTCTACGGCAAGGCCGTCAACCTGGCCAGCCGCGTGACCGGGGTCGCTCGCCCCGGCAGCGTCCTCTGCACCGAGGAGGTCCGTGACGCGTCGGCCGATGAGTTCGACTGGTCCTTCGCCGGCAAGCACCGCCTCAAGGGCGTCGGGTCGGAGTCGCTCTTCCGGGCGCGGCGCCTGGGGAGCGGTTCCGAACAGGCGGACGAGAAGCACTCGTCCTCGGGCCGCCGCGGCGAGGGGTCTAAGAAACCCCGAGCAGATCGACGACGAAGACGAGGGTCGCGTTAGCCGGGATCGTCGGCGGGCTGCCGGTCTTCCCGTACCCATCGGAGGGCGGGATGATCAGCTCGCGGCGTCCGCCGACCTTCATTCCGTCGAGGCCCTTGACCCAGCCCGAGATCACGCTGCCGGTGGAGAGCGCCGTGGAGAACGGCTGGTTGCGCTTCCAGGACGAGTCGAACTCCTTGCCGCCCTTGTAGAGGACGCCGACGTAGTTGACGGTCACGGTGCTGCCGCTGGTCGCGGTCTTGCCCGTGCCCTTGATCAGATCCTTGGTCACGAGGTTCTTCGGGGGCGCGCCGGAGGGCACGCTGACAGTCGGCTTGCTCGCCAGCGGACCCGTCTTCGGCGTGGTCGCCGTCGGCGTGGTGCTGGTGGACGGAGTGGTCGAGGAGGTGGCAGCGGCGGCGGCAGAGGCCTCGGTGGTGGCACCGCCGGACGGGGCGGTCTCGATCCCCGGAGCCTTGGAGCTCCCGCAGGCTGCGACACCCGCCCCGAGCGCCATGGTGGCGCACGCGATCAACAGTTTCTTGGTCATGGAACGGGCCAGGGTAGCGGCTCTCACATGTGAGTCTCGTAAGAGCTGAAACCGGGCGCCGATCAGCCGGCGATGCGCTCGAGCACGGCCGCGTCCACGTCGAAGTTGGCGTGAACGGCGTTGACGTCGTCGAGGTCCTCGAGGCCGTCGATCAGCTTCATCAGCTTCGCCGCATCGCAGTCGTCGACCGGGACCCGTGACTTCGGCCGCTGCGCGACATCGGCGCTCTCCATGTCCACCCCGGCCTGACGCAGGGCCTCGCGGACCGGGCCGAGATCGCCCGGCTCGGTGATCACCTCGAACACGTCGTCGTCGCGTGAGATGTCCTCGGCGCCGGCGTCGATCGCTCCGATCAGATCGTCCTCGTCATAGCGGCCGGCGTCGACGACGATCACGCCGCGCTTGTCGAACAGGTAGGAGACCGATCCCGGCTCGCCCAGGTTGCCGCCGTTCTTGCCGAGCACGTGGCGAACGTCGGCGCCGGTGCGGTTGCGGTTGTCGGTGAAGGCCTCGATCAGCAAGGCAACGCCGCCCGGCCCGTAGCCCTCGTAGAGGACCGTCTCGATCTGGTCGGCGTCGACGCCCTCGCCGGTCCCCTTGGCGATCGCGCGCTCGATGTTGTCCTTGGGCATCGACGCGTCGCGCGCCTTCTGGATCGCCAGCGCGAGCGCCGGATTGCCGTCGGGATCCCCGCCGCCCTCGCGGGCCGCGACCGTGACCGCCCGAGCCAGCTTCGTGAACTGCTGGCCGCGGCGCTGGTCGACGACGGCTTTCTTGTGCTTGATCGAATGCCATTTGGAATGACCGGACATCAGCTCCCAGTTTAGAACCGAGATACGCTGCCGACCGTGCAACGCATCCTGGTTCCGGCGCTCGCGGCGCTCGCCGTCGCATTGACGGCCTGCGGCTCGAGCTCGCCCTCGCATTCGACCGGCTCGTCGAGCACAGCTGCCCCCTCGAGCTCGAGTGGCAGTGGTTCCGGGGGCGCGATCCAGGTGACGATGAAGAACAAGGCGTTCAACCCGAAGACGGTGCACGCGAAGGTCGGCCAGACGATCGAGTGGACCAACGACGACTCGCCCCCGCACGATGTCAGCTACGCCAGCGGTCCGAAGTTCAAGTCATCCGCCACCATGGGGACCGGATCGACGTTTCGGCTGAAGCTCACCCAGGCCGGGACGATTCAGTACTTCTGCTCGATCCATCCCTTCATGAAGGCCTCGATCGTCGTCAGTGGGTAGGAGTCAAAGATGAGCGTGATCAGCAATCCCGGGATTTTCAAGGCGTATGACATCCGCGGCCTGTACCCCGACGAGATCGACACCGACGCCGCGGCGGCGATCGGGCGGGCGTTCGCCCGGGTGATCGGCGAGCTCGAGGGCAAGCCGGTCCCGGAGCTCCGGTTAGGGCTCGCCCACGACATGCGGCTGAGCGCTCCGGAGCTGGCGGCGGCCTACCGCGAGGGCATGACCGCCGAGGGCGTCACGGTCTTCGACGGTGGGCGCATCGCGACCGAGATGCTGTATTTCCTCGTCGGCTCCCGGGACCTCGACGGTGGCCTGATGTGCACCGCCTCGCACAACCCGAAGACCTACACCGGAGCCAAGCTGATCAAGCGCGGCGCGATCGCCCTGTCCGGCGATGCCGGCATCGGCGACGTCCGCAAGCGAATCGAGGAGGGGCTCGGTGATCCGCCAGGGGGCGGCGAGGTCGAGGAGGTGGAGATCGCCGAGGAGTTCCGGCAGGCAACGCTGAAGCTGATCGACCCGGATGTGGTCAAGCCACTGAAGGTCGTCGTCGACGGCGGGAACGGGATGGCGGGACCGATGGTGGGACCGCTGCTCGAGCGCCTGGGGCTCGACCTCCAGGAGTTCTACTGGGAGCCCGACGGAAACTTTCCCGACCACGAGCCGAACCCGCTCCTGCCCGAGAACCGCGAGTTCATCATGGGCAAGGTGACCCAACAGGGCGCCGACCTGGGGATCGCCTGGGACGGCGACGCCGACCGCTGCTTCTTCATCGACGACACAGGGTCGTTCGTCGACGGCGATTTCCTCACCGCGCTGCTCGCGGAGTCGATGCTCGAGAAGAACCCCGGCGGGACGATCCTGTACGACGTCCGGGCGAGCCGGGCCGTGCCCGACGTGGTGCAGGCCGCGGGCGGCCGGGCGCTGATGAACCGCGTCGGCCACGCCTTCTTCAAGACCCGGATGCGCGAGGAGAAGGGCGTGTTCGGCGGCGAGGTCTCAGGCCACTACTACTTCCGGGACTTCTTCAACGCGGACTCGGGCACGCTCCCGGCGCTGCTGATCTTGGAGCTGCTGTCCAAGCGCGGCAAGTCCCTGTCGGAGCTGCTCGAGCCCTACCGCTCGAAGTACTTCATCTCCGGCGAGATCAACTCCGAGGTCGACGATCAGGAGGCCAAGCTGAAGGAGCTCGCCGAGAAGTACAAGGACGGCCACCAGTACCACCTCGACGGCCTGTCGGTCGAGTACGACGACTGGCATTTCAACGTGCGCGCGTCGAACACCGAGCCGCTGTTGCGCCTCACGCTCGAATCGCTGAGCTCCCCGGAGGACATGGAGCGCCGGCGCGACGAGGTGCTGGCCGTGATCAGGTCGTGACGGTCCCCGAGGCGGGCGCGACGGCGGGCTCCGAGTCCGCCGACCTGTTCGCGCTCGCCTCTCAGCAGGGCATCCGCCGGCTGTCGATCCCGACCCCGTTCCTCGTCGGCCGAGTCAACTGCTACCTGATCGAGGACGAGCCGCTGACGCTCGTCGACACGGGGCCGAACTCGGGCAAGTCACTCGACGAGCTGGAAGCAGCGCTGGCGGCCCACGGCCGCACGATCGAGGACCTCGAGCTGATCGTGCTGACCCACCAGCACATGGATCATCTCGGCCTGCTCGAGATCCTGGCCCGCCGCTCTGGTGCCGAGGTGGCGGCGTTTCACCAGCTGACCGGCTACCTGCGGAGCTTCAGCGCAAGCGCCACGCTCGACGACGAGTTCTCGCAGGCCGTGATGCGGCGCAACGGAGTCCCTGCCGACCTGGCCACGGTGCTCGGGTCGGTCGGCGCCGCGTTTCGTGCGTTCGGGTCGAGCGGGCGGGTGACGACGCCGCTGCACGACGGCGACACGCTGGCGCTGCGCGACCGCAGCTTCAGGGTCTTTCACCGTCCGGGCCACAGCCCCTCGGACCTGATCTTCTGGGACGAACGGCGGGGCATCCTGCTGTCTGCCGATCACCTGCTCGCACACATCTCGTCGAACCCGGTGATGTCACGGCCCCTCGACGGCGCCCCCGGCGACGACCGGCCGCCGGCGCTCATGCACTATCTGGATTCGATGCGGGCCACCCGCGAGCTGCCGGTCGAGCTCGCGCTGCCGGGGCACGGCGAGCCGATCACGAACCACGTGGCGCTGATCGACGACCGCCTGCGCATGCACGCCCGCCGGGCTCAGAAGCTGCTCGGGATGCTCGCCGACGGGCCGCTCACGGCGTATGAGATCGCGGTGCGGATGTGGGGGAACATCGCGGTCACACAGGCCTATTTGACGTTGTCGGAGGTTCTCGGCCACACCGATCTGCTGGTCAGCGAGAACCGGGTGCGGGAGCTCGAGCAGGACGGCATCGTGCGCTTCGAGGCGGCCGGTTGAGCCCGCGCCGCGGACCGGCGGGTCCGCTTTCCCCCTGGATTTTGCGAATAATCCATTCTTCGGATCGGGCGGGAAGCTGCCGATAATCATGTGATGGGCACTGGTGGCGCATCGGCCGGATCCGAGCCGGACGCTCTCGCTTCTGCTCCCGCGGTCACGCCGAACGTGCGGGAGCTGATCAACCGGCTGCCGGCAATCGTGTACGTGGCTGACGCCGGCGACGTTGGCCGCTGGCACTACGTCGGCGCGCAGATCGGACCGATCCTCGGCTTCACCGTGGAGGAGTGGCGCCGCGATCCGACGCTGTGGGCGCACTCCCTGCACCCCGAGGACCGTGAGCGCGTCATCAACCAGGAGGCCCGGATCGTCGAGGGCGATGCCGGTGCGGGCCCGCTCGAGTACCGCATGCTGCGCAAGGACGGCGGCGTCGTGTGGATCCGCGACGATGCCGTGCTCGTGCGTGACGAGGACGGCGTCGAGCGCTGGCACGGCGTCCTCTCGGACATCACCGAGCAGAAGCAGACCGAGGCCGAACTGGCGCGGCGAGTGGCCCAGCAGGCGGCGGTGGCGCGGCTCGGCGAACGTGCGCTCGAGGGCGCGAGTCCAGCGGAGCTGATGCAGGAGGCGGTGGCCCGCGCCGGCGAGCTGCTCGACTGCGAGCTCGGCGCAGTCATGGAACTCGTGCCCGAGGAGCGGTGCCTGGTGATGAGGGCGAGCGTCGGCTGGCCGCGGTCCGCGGTCGGGTCCGTGCGGGCCGCCACCGGCACGGGGTCGCAATCCGGTCAGACGATCCTCCGGCGCTCGCCGGTCGTCGTCACCGATTGGGCATCGGAGACGCGCTTCGGCATGCCGGAGCCGCTTCGGTCGGTGGGCGCACGGAGCAGCATCACGGTCACGATCGAGGGGACGGGCGGTCCGGTTGGCGTGCTCGGGACGATCTCGACGCGGCCGCGGTCCTTCTCCTCGGGCGACGTCGATTACCTGCAGGCGCTCGCCAACGTGCTGGCCGACGCCCTGGAGCGCCACCAGACCGAGGACCAGATCCGCCACCGCTCGCTGCACGACCCGCTGACGGGGCTGCCCAACCGGGTCCTGTTCCTCGACCGCCTGGAGCTTGCGTTGGCCCGTCTGGAGCGCCGGGGCTCGCTGGCCGCCATCCTGTTTCTCGACCTCGACCGCTTCAAGCTCATCAACGACAGCCTCGGCCACCAGGTCGGCGATGAGCTGCTGGCGGCGGCCGCGCCGCGGATCAAGGATGCGGTCCGGGCCAGTGACACGGTCGCACGGTTCGGAGGTGACGAGTTCGGGATCCTGATCGAGGACATCGGCGACGAGCGAGCCGCGATCGCCATGGCCGAGCGGATCGCCTCGGTATTTACGAAGCCGTTCCTCCTCGCCGGCACCGAGCACTTCGTCACCAGCAGCATCGGCATCGCGCTCGCTCGCGGCGGCGAGCGGCCCGAGCAGCTGATCCACGACGCGGACTCCGCGATGTACCGCGCCAAGCAGCGCGGCAGTGCTGGCTACGAGCTCTACGACGAGGCGATGCGCGACCGCGCGATCGGCCGTCTCCGGGTCGAGAACGACCTGCGCCGGGCGCTCGAGCGCTCCGAGCTGCGTCTCGACTACCAGCCCGTGGTGTCGTTGGAGACGGGCGAGATCGTGAGCGTGGAGGCGCTGGCACGCTGGGATCACCCGCAGCGGGGGCCGATCGATCCGGGCGAGTTCATCTCGGTCGCCGAGCAGGCGGGGCTGATCGAACCGATCGGGCGCTGGGTGCTCGAGCAGGCCTGTCGCGATGCCGTCGGCTGGCACCGGGCGTGGCCAGACGCCGCGCCGGTGTGCGTGTCGGTGAACCTCTCGGCGGTCCAGTTCAGTAAGCGGACCCTGCTCGAGGCTGTCGGCTCGGTCCTGCGCACGACCGGAATCGACCCGGCATGCCTCAGTCTCGAGATCACCGAGAGCGTGGTTCTGCGGGACGCCGAGGCGGTCAGCGACACGCTCCAGGAGCTGAAGGCGCTGGGCGTCCGCCTCGTGCTCGACGACTTCGGCACCGACTACGCCTCGCTGGCCGTCGTGACCGGGCTGCCGATCGACGTGCTGAAGATCGACCGGTCGTTCGTCGAGGGCCTCGGGACCGAGGCCGGGGACACCGCGATCACCGAAGCCGTGATCGCGATGTCGCGGGCGCTGTCGCTCGAGGTCGTCGCAGAAGGAGTCGAGACTCCGGCGCAGGTCGCGAAGCTGACATCGTTGGGTTGCGGCTGCGCCCAGGGATTCCACTTCTCACGCCCGGTGACGGCCGACGACATCACCCGGATGCTCACCGACGGCCCGCCCTGGCGGGTGTCGCGCTCCTACGGGTAGGCGGAGTTCCCGGGGCGCACCGGCGAAACCGTGGTGGTGGTGCATTCGTACGCGCCACCGGGGATCGCCACGTGCAGCGTGTGGGTGTCATCCGGGGGGATCACCTGGAGGCCATAGGCCATGGCGCACTTGGCGCCCGGCACGGTGCCGTGGAGCACGCCGAGGCGGAAGGAGACGTTGGCGGCCGGGTCGATCAGGAGCCGGGACTCCGGCGCCGAGCCGAAGAAGTCGTGCGTCGTTCGCTGCGGCGTCGTGGGCAGCGGGGCCCCGGTCTTGTCGAGCCATTGGATCCCGGGGTAGCCGAACGTGTGGCAGGGGTGCGAACTGCTGTTGCGCAATGCGAAGCCGAGCAGGCCGTGGCCGGTGGCGCCCTGCTGGCCGAGGAACGACAGCGCGAGGTCAGCGGCGATGCACGGAGACGGCCCCGCCGCAGTCGTGGTCGTCGCGGTGCTCGTGCTCGTCGCCGTGGTCGTCGTGCTGGTGCTGGTCGCCGGTGCGGTGCTGGAGGCGCCGGTCGTCGGAGCGCTCGCCGCGCTCGAGGTGGTGCTCGCCCCAGAGCCGCCCGACGATCCGCACGCCGCCAGCAGGATGGCGGCAAGGACGGCGGCGACGGCGGCGGGCAGGCGCATCCTGAGATGGTTCGATGCCCCGGGGTGTGGATCCTGCTCGCGGTACGGTTCCCCCGTGACGCCACCCCCGGAAGGCTCGGAGTATCGGCCGCCTGGCACCGTCCAGCCTCGGAAACGGCGCAAGATCGACTGGGAGCTCGTCGTCTGCGGGTGGCAGGGGCACTGCCTGGCGGGGACCGATGCCGGCCACGTGCGGCCGGAGGACCACATGATCGTCCGCCAGTACGCCACCGTGCGCTGGTACCGCTGCCTGCGCTGCGACACCTGGGTCGGGCTCGTGCCGCCCGCGGCTCCGGCACGCGAGCACCCGCCCGGGGGCAGCGAGATCGAGATTCCCGCGCGGGGCAAGATGCTTCGCGACAAGGTCGTCCTGCGATTGATCGCGATCGACCGCGCGTTTCACTTCCTCGTGCTCGTCCTGCTCGGGATCGCCGTCCTGCTGGTCGCGAACAACGAGACCTCGCTGCGCGACGCCTACTACCGGATCCTCACCGACCTTCAGGGCGGCGTGGGCGGCGGACCCGTCCAGAACACCGGCCACGTGGGGATCCTGCACGACCTCGACAAGCTGTTCACGCTGCGGCGGAGCACACTGACCGGGGCGGGCGTGGCGCTGCTCGGCTACGGGGTGCTGGAAGGCCTCGAGGCGGTTGGACTGTGGCTGACCAAGCGGTGGGCCGAGTACCTGACGTTCCTGGCCACGACGATCCTGCTGCCGTTCGAGATCTACGAGCTGGCCAACCGGATCTCGCCGCTCAAGATCATCGGCTTCATCATCAACGTCGCCGTGGTCGTCTACCTGCTGTTCGCGAAGCGGCTGTTCGGACTACGCGGCGGCGGCAGGGTCGATGAGGAATTGCGCGCCTACGACATGAGCTGGGAGGCGATCGAGCGTGCCACGCCCCCCAACGACGAGATCCCAGCCCGGGCCTCGAGCACGGTGTGACGCTCGACCACGACACGGTCGAGCGCGAGATCCGGTCGATCGGGGCCGAGCTGGCGGCGGCCTTCCCCTCGAGCCGCCGGCACCCGGTGCGGGCGATCGACGCCCGAGCGATGGAGCTCGCCTCGAGCGACCGGGAGCTCCGGGCGGCGCTGTTCCGGTTCGTCGACGTCGTTCCGGCCTGCCGCTCGGTCGATGACCTGGCGCGGCACCTGACGTCATTTCTGGAGGAGGTCCCGGACGCGCCGACGCCGATCTCGGCCGCGATGCGGATCGCGGGGACCAAGCCGGGACGGGCGGCGCTCGGGGTCGCGGCGGCCGGAGGTGTCCGGCATATGGCGCATCGCTTCATCGTCGGCGAGAGCCCCACCGACGCGCTGGGCGTGTTCCGCAGCCTGTGGGATCGCGGTGTGGCGAGCTCGGTCGACCTGCTCGGCGAGGCGACGGTCACCGCCGGCGAGGCCGAGCGCTACGCGGCGCGATGCGCGGACGCGCTCGACGTGATCGGCCGCGCCGCGCCAGGGTGGCCGAGCCGGCCCGTCCTCGAGCACGACAGCACCGGCCCGATTCCGCGCGCCAACGTTTCGGTCAAGGTGTCGGCACTGACGCCGTTGCTCCGCCCGGATGCGCCCGAGGTGGGCCGGGACGACGCGGGTCAGCGCCTGCGCCCGCTGCTGCGCCGGGCCCGCGACGTCGGCGCCCACATCCACATCGACATGGAGTCGCTCGACTCCCGCGAGGCGGTGCTCGAGCTCGTGCTCGCACTGCTCTCCGAGGAGGAGTTCGCGGACGGCCCCTCGGCCGGCGTCGTGCTCCAGGGCTACCTGCGCGACTCGCCTGAACAACTCGACGAGATTCTCGGCTGGGCGGCGTCGTCGCGGCGGACGCCACCGCTGACGGTGCGGCTCGTCAAGGGGGCCTACTGGGACCACGAGCTCGTGCAGGCCCGCCAGCACGGCTGGGCCGCACCCGTGTTCGAAGTCAAGGCCGAGTGCGATCGCAACTTCGAGCTGCTGACGCGGCGGCTGCTTAAGGCGCGGCCGTCGGTGCGGGTGGCGGTCGCGTCGCACAACCTGCGTTCGGTCGCGCACGCGATCGCGTGCAACCGCCTGTCCGGGGGCGAGGACCAGGATCTCGAGCTCCAGATCCTCCGCGGGCTCGGCGACGAACTCCAGGACGCGCTGGCCTCGCTCGGGCACCGCGTCCGCGCCTACTGCCCGGTGGGCGACCTGGTGGCCGGGATGGCCTACCTCGTGCGCCGGCTGCTCGAGAACACGAGCAACGAGTCGTTCCTGTCCGAGCACGCGCGCGGTACGCCGCTCGAGACGCTGCTGGCGGCGCCGTGATGCCGGCGGTGGCGGCGGTCGTGTTCGACCTCGATGGGGTGCTCGTCGACTCCGAGCAGGTGTGGGATGAGGCGCGCCGTCAGGTCGTGGCCCAGTGCGGCGGACGGTGGCAAGAGCAGGCGACTCGGGACATGATGGGGATGAGCGCGCCCGAATGGTCGCGCTATCTGCATGACGAGCTGGGGGTGCCTCTGCCGCCGTCTGAGATCAATGATCGGGTGGTGTCGGCGGTGCTGGAGCGCTATCGGGAGTCATTGCCGCTGCTTCCGGGGGCGGTGGAGACGGTCAAGCGCCTGGCGGCTTCTT
>DASXOS010000192.1:0-26682 GCA_036494115.1 Solirubrobacteraceae bacterium
GACCCCGTGCTCCAGTCCCTGGTCGCCAAACAGGTGCTGCGCTACGTCGATGAGAACCTCTCCGCTGAGCGCGGTCAGTACGTGTTCCTCCAGGGGCTGCTCCGGACCGTGGCGCTGGCGACGCTGTCGCGCCGAGACCGCAAGGCCAAGCACCTCGCGGTGGCGCGGCACCTTCAGGAGACGTGGCGCGAGGAGGCCGGCGACATCGCCGAGGTCCTGGCCAGTCATTACCTGGCGGCGGTCGACGCTGACCCCGAGGCGAGCGATGCCGTGGCGATCCGCGCGCGGGCCTGTGAGACGCTCGAGGAGGCCGGCCGTCGCGCGACGTCGCTCGCGCTCGGGCCCGAGGCCCGGGCCCATTTCGAGCGCGCCGCCGAGCTCGCCGAAGATTCCGCGGCGCGCGGACGGCTGTTGCGCGAGGCCGGCACCGCCGCGCGCATGAGCGGGAAGCTCGACGATGCCCAAAGGCTGCTCACGGCGGCGGCCACGCTGAACCGCGAGGCGGGACTGGTCGAAGATGCGGCGCACGCGGAGTGCCTGATCGGCCAGGTCCTGCTCGAGGTCGGACGCAACGAACAGGCGAGGGAAGCGCTCGATCGCGCGGCCGCGGCGCTCGGGGCCAGCGAAGACACTCACCTCCTGGCCGAGCTCCTGGCGGAGCGGGCGCTCCTCGGCTTCAACGAGGGCCGGCACGAGGAAGCGGTCGAGCTTGCCGACCGGGCCCTCATCATGGCCGAGCGCCGGCAGCTATGGCCCGCGCTGGTAAATGGGCTGATCACCAAGTCGATCGCCTTCGCCGAGATAGGACGTCCGGTCGAGTCGTTCGCGCTGCTCGAGCACGCCACCCGGGTCGCGGTCGAGCACGATCTCGCGCTCCAGGCGGTGCGGGGCTACTACAACCTGGCTGACGGGGTGATGGCCGCGGGGCGTCTCCGCGAGGGGGCGGACCTCCTGCAGCGAGGCCTGGAGCTGGCGCGACGACGCGGCGATCGGCAGAGCGAGCGGCGCGTGCTGGCGCAGATGACGATTGCGCTGGCGTACCTGGGCCGCTGGGACGAGGCCGTGGAAATCGCGTACGGCCTACGCGAGCAGGCCGAGGACGTCTGGGCGTTCCAGGCATTTCTCTTCCTTCCCGTGGTCCTCGCCGCCCGCGGCGAGATCGCCGCGCTCGAGCAACTGCCGGAGCTCACGTCCCCACAACATGGGCTCGACGGTGCGATCGCGGCGGGGCGATCGGTGGTTCTGCGTGAGACCGGGCGTGTCCGCGAAGCCGCCGCCGGTCTTCGTGAGCCGATGCTCGCGACCCTCGAGCTGGGCACGTGCGAGGTGCCGCTCGTGTTCGCCGAAGCGGTCCAGACGGCCGGCGCTGCGGGCGACGATGCGCTGATCGAGGCGCTGGTGGACCGCGTGGCCGCGATGGAGCCGGGGGGGCGGCTTCCGTTGCTCGACGGAGAGGCGCAGCGGGCCGCGGGTCGCCTCGCCCTGCTCCGCGGCGACGCTGCGGCCGCACAGCACGCCTTCCGGCGCGCGGTGGATTTGTTCTCGAAGCAGGAGTCGCCGTTCGGCCTGGCGCGCGCTCAGCTCGAATACGCCGAGGTGCTCTTCGCCTCCGGCGATCCTGACGACACGGCCGCGCGGCTCCGCGACGAGGCCGCGCGGGTGTTCGAGCAGCTGCGGGCGACGCCATGGCTGGAGCGGGCGGAGGCGCTCCGATCGGCGGTGCCGGCGTGACCGTCTGCGGGTCCTGCGGCGCCGAGTGGCCACCGGGGCAGCGCTTCTGTGGCCAATGCGGGTCGCCGCTGGCTCGCTCCTGCGCCGTCTGCGGCGCTGAGAATCCGCCTGACCACCGGTTCTGCGGGTCGTGCGGCACGGCGCTGGCGACCGACGCCGCGAGCGCTCACGGCGGTCGCCCCGTGCCATCCGCGCCGATCGCCGAGCGGCGGCTGGTCTCGGTGCTGTTCGCGGATCTGGTCGGGTTCACGTCGCTGTCCGAGCATCGTGACCCGGAGGAAGTCCGCGACCTTCTCAGTGAGTACTTCGATCGGTGCCGGTCTCTGATCGAGCGCTACGGCGGGACGGTCGAGAAGTTCATCGGGGACGCGGTGATGGCGGTGTGGGGGACACCGGTGGCGCGCGAGGACGACCCGGAGCGCTCTGTCCGGGCCGCGCTCTCGCTCACCCAGATGGTGAGCGCGCTGGGCGACGAGGTCGGAATGCCCGAACTGCGTGTTCGTGCCGGGGTCCTCACCGGGAACGCCGCCGTCGAGGTTGGGGCCGAGGGCGAGGGAATGGTGCTCGGCGACACGGTCAACACTGCTTCGCGGCTGCAGTCGATCGCGGCCCCGGGGACGGTGCTCGTCGACGACGTGACGCGCCACGCGTCCGAGGCGGCGATCGCCTACGAGGACGCAGGGACGCACCAGGTCAAGGGCCGCGAGCAGCCAGTGCGCGCGTGGACGGCACTTCGGGTTGTCGCCGGCGCGGGCGGAGCGCGCCGCACGGCCGGGCTGGAGGCACCGTTCACCGGCCGCGACGCAGAGCTTCAGGCGATCATCGAGGCCGCGGAGCGCAGTGCGGTGCAGCGGCGTGCGGTGCACGTCACGGTCGTCGGCGAGCCGGGCGCCGGGAAATCGCGCTTGCTGTGGGAGTTCTTCAAGTACCTCGATGGGATCGAGGAGCTGCGGTGGTGGCACCAGGGCCGGAGCCTCTCCTATGGCGAGGGCGTCGGCTATTGGGGGCTCGCCGAGATGGTCCGCGCCCGGGCCGGGATCCTCGAGGAGGACGAGCCTGCTGCTGCCCGCCAGAAGCTCCACGAAACCGTCCTGCAGTTTGTCCCCGAGGAACGCGAACGCCGGCTGGTGGAGCCACGGTTGGCCCACCTGCTCCGGCTCGACGAGCGACCCGACGCCGATCGTGCCGATCTGTTCAGTGGGTGGCGGTTGTTCTTCGAGCGCCTGTCCGAGCAGGCGCCGGTGGTCCTGGCCTTCGAGGACCTGCAATGGGCGGACAGTGGGCTGCTCGACTTTGTCGACTACCTGCTCGACTGGTCCGCCGATTTTCCGATCTTCGTGCTCACCCTGGCGCGCCTCGAGCTGCGCGAGCGCCGTCCTGGCTGGGAATCGATGAAGCTCTCGTCACTGCCCACGAGCGCGATCGAGACAATCCTCGAAGGATTGGCGCCGGGCCTGCCCGGCGAGCTTGTGTCCGAGATCGCGCACCGCGCTGAGGGGATTCCGCTGTACGCGGTGGAGACGATCCGGATGTTGCAGGACCGCGGTGTTCTGGTCCAGGAAGGAGCGCGCTACGCGGTCAGGGGCGAGATCTCCGAGCTGGCCGTGCCGGAGACGCTGCAGGCGCTGGTCGCCTCGCGCCTCGACAGCCTGTCGGTACCCGAGCGCTCTCTGCTCCAGGACGCGTCGGTGCTCGGCCAGTCATTCACCTCCGCAGCCGCCGCGGCACTGAGCAGCCGGCCCGAGCCCGAGGTGGCCGAGGTGCTCGATCGGCTGGTCGTCAAGCAGCTGCTGGCGCGCGACGATGATCCGCGATCGCCCGAACGGGGCCAGTACGTGTTTCTGCAGGCGCTGCTGCGGACGGTCGCGTATGGCACCCTCTCGCGCAAGGCGCGGAAAACGAGGCACGTCGCCGCCGCGCGTCACCTCGAGCAGACGTGGCCGGGCGAGGCCCGGGACATCGCGGAGGTGCTGGCCGCGCACTACCTCGAGGCGATCCGCGCCGACCCCGACGCGCACGACGCGCCATCGCTGCGGACCGCTGCCCGCGAGACGCTGACCGAGGCCGGCCGCGCCGCGGCGTCGCTGGCGCTTGGGCCCGAGGCCGACCGGTACCTCGAGCAGGCGGCCCAGCTCGCCGACAACGATCTCGAGCGGGCCTCGCTCTACGAGCAGGCCGGGCGGGCCTTGTGGCGCGGCGGCGATGTGCCGGCCGCCGAAGCGCGGCTGCGCCGTTCGATCGACCTTTACGAGTCGGCGGGCAAGGCACTGGGCGGGCCGGCGGCGGTGACCCTCTCGAACGTCATGGTCCTCTCCGGCCGGCTCGAGGATGCCAAGGCCCTGCTCGAGCCGTTCCGCACGGCGGACACAGAGGGGGACCCGATCGTGCGCGCCGAGGCGCTCGCCGAGCTGGCACGGGTGCTCGTCCTCTCCGGCGACCTCGACGCCGGCGGCCCCCTGCTCGAGGAGGTGCTGACGACGCTCGAGCGCTACGAGGCCTGGCCTCAGCTGGCCACCGCCTTGCAGAGCCGGACCGTGTTCCTGATCTACCGGGGACGGCGCCAGGAGGGCATCGGCGTGCTCCGCCAGGCACTGGCGCTGGCCGAGGAGCACGGGCTGACCGCGTCGGCGCTGCGGGCGCGCTTCAACCTGGCTGCGGTGTGGCTCGACCGCGATGAGCTGAACGAGGCCGTGAACGAATGCCGGGAGGGGCTGGTGCTCGCGCGTGAGCGCGGTGACCGCGCATGGGAGCACCAGCTGCTCGGTCAGTTGATCTCGCCACTCATCGTCTTGGGTTTGTGGGAAGAGGCGGGACCGGTGGCGGCGACGCTGATGCAGGGAGACACCGAACTCGACGCGGTCGCGGCGGCCGCGTTCATGAGTTCCGTGGCGGCGGCCCGCGGAGATGATGCGCTGCTGGAGCGGTGCCTCGCGATCGCCCTTGCTCGGATGCGGAATGAGTCGCCCTACGTGGACACACGAGCGTGCGCGAATCTGGCGCTGGCGCGCGGCGCGATCGAGCGTGGCGATCTCGACGAGGCGATCGGTTTGGCCCGCAAGGTCCTCGGCGAGGAGAGCACCGCGGGCGAGTTTCATTCCGAGGCTTACGCGCTTGGCGTCGAGGCGGCGATCCTGCTGCAGGACGATGCCGTGATCGCCGATCTGGTCCGCTTCGTCGACGCGCTTCCTCCTGCTCGGGCCACGGCGCTGCTGCGCGCGGGCCGGTTCCGGCTGCTTGCCGAGCAGGCTCATCGGCGGGGTGACGAGCGCGTGGCGCGCAGCCGCGAGGACGAGGCGATCGCGCTCCTGCGCAAGGTGGGAGCTCGGCCGCTGCTGGCACGCGTGCTGGCGGAGCGCGTGGCGCGACGTGACGATGCGGCGGCGCTCGAGGAGACGCGCCACATCTACGGCGAACTCCGCGCGAACCGCTACCTGGAGTTGCTCGACACGCGCGCGGAGCTCACGCCGGCTCGTCAAGCCGGGCCCTGACCTGCTCCACGACGTGAGGCCGCGGCTCGACGCCGGATTGGCGTAGCGCCAGCTCCAGATCGGCGAGGATCGACCGTCGCTCCGCATCGTCCTTAAGCGCGCGCGCCACGAGCTGATCGATCGCCGTGCGCGCCTCTGGGAGCTCGGCCGCGGCCTGCACCCAGCCCGCCGGAACCGGGCGGAGCGCCGCAATCAGGTCGGCGATCTGTTCTTCGGTCTTCTCGGGCATGGCCGCTCGTCAACTGGACGGGGAAGGGCCCTGCATTCTTCCCTGGGCGTCAAGAGTCACCGGCGCCACCCGGCGGCCGCTCGCGCAGCCGTATCAGCGTGGCTGCGGGCGTGCTGGACCAGGTCCGGATCGGCCCCCGCTACGAGGTTGATCTCGACGAGGCGCGCGGCCGACTGCGCCGCCGCCGCCGCGAGCAGGGACGCGATCGCCGCATCGGTTTGCACGTCGGGTGCGCCGTGAGCAGCCACGAGCGCCGCGAGGGCGGCGACGTCGGCGGCCACGGCGCCGATCTGCAGGGGCGCTTCGGCCGCGAGCCGCACAGTCTCACCGAGCTCCACGTCCCGGCTCTCGCTCTCGCCCTCACCGCCGCGGTTGGCCAGCGCCGCACGGGCGGCGGCATAGGCGGCGGCGTCCTCCGACGCCAGCCCGAGGATCCGGCGCCTCAGCGCGAGGGCCTGGGCCCGTGCGCCGCCCGCCTCGGGCCATCCGTCCCGCGAGCGGTCCGCGGCGGCCGCCGTCAGGGTGGCGGCCAGGCCGGCGACAATCGCAGCCGCCGGCCCGCCCGTGGGTTGGGCGCCGTCGGCGGCGAGCAGCTCGAGGACCTCGGCGACGCGCTCGTGGTCAAAGCGGAGGACCTCGCCGACGCGCTCGTGGTCGAAGCGGGGCGGGAATTTCGACACGAGGGAAGATTCTGACCGCCCCGCCGTCTAGTGGGCATCGATTCCACTTCTCCACCTGGAGGCAGGATGTACGACGAGCGCATTCCCGAGCAGGATGACGACGCCGAAGAGCGCGTCGCTGACCAGACCGAAGAGGGGTCCGAGGACGAGGTCGAGGCGCACCGCCACTTCAACGCCCAGGAGGAGCCGGGCCGTCGCTTCCGCGACAAGCCCGAGGATCCGGGCCGGCACTACTAGAGCGCCCTTCCGGCGCTAGAAGCTTTTCACAGGGGGCGGAGTTCCGGGCGGGGCGGCAGATGCCGCCCCGCTCCGTGTTTAAAGCCCGTCCGCGGGTCTGGCCTCGAGCACCGCGGCGAGCTCACGCAACAGCCGCACCCCCGCCTCACGACGCTCGCCGTCGAGGCGCTCCACCGCCGCCGCCACCCGAGCCACGGCGCCGAGCTCCTCGTCTGCACCGGCGAGCAGCGCATCGGTTCGCCGGGCGCGCAGCAAGAGCTCGAGCGCGACGGCGGCCTGGTTGGCGAACAGCGACAGCAGGTCCATCTCGGCGACGCTGAACCTCCGCTGGGTCGGCCGGTCGAGCACGTTCAGAACCCCGAGCACGCGATCCTCGCTGAGCAGCGGCACGGCCATCAGCCCCTGGGGGACGTAACCAGTCCGGCGGGCCTCGTCGGCGGCGAAGCGCGGATCGGCGGCCACGTCCTCGACCACGAGCGGCTGCCGCGACCCAGCCACCCATCCGGCAATGCCCGTGCCGGCGGGGATCCGGCGCCCGATCAGCGTGTCCTCGCCCTCGCCGGTGACGGCTTCGAACACCAGCTCGCCGGACGTTTCGTCGAGCAGCATGATCGATGCGGCCCGCGCCGCGAAGATCGCGCGGGCGACCTCGACGATCGCCTGGAGCAGGGGGCGGTGGTGCTCCTGACCGGCGAGCGCGCCGGCCGCCACCGCGGCCCGCAGTTCGCCCGGGTCGGTCACGCGCGGGTCATGTTCGAGGCCGTCTCCCGGAGCACGGTCTTCAGCTGAAACGGGGTCAGCTCCGGGTGCTTGGCCAGGATCAGGGCGCAGATGCCGGTGATGTGGGCGGTGGCGAACGAGTTGCCCGCGGCGATGATCTTGGCGCCGCCGAGCCACCCCACCTCGACATCGATCCCGCGCGCGAACAGCTCCACCGGTGGCTGCGGGTTGGAGTGGTACTCGAACGGGTCCTCACCGTCGTGGCTCGCCACCGAGATCACCGAGGAGAACCGCCACGGGTAGCTGACGACGTCGAGGTTGTGGGCCGACGCCACGAACACCGTCCCCGCGAAGTATGCGTCGTCGGCGATCTCGTGCAGCAGCGCCGCCGTCTCGCGCTTCGGCGTCGACAGGCTCATGTTGACGACCGAGCAGCGCTCGGCCACCGCCCACTGCAGGCCGGCCAGCATCGCCGCGGCGCCCCCCTTGGCCTCCGGGCCGAGCACACGGACACTCCACAGCTCGCAAGCGGGGGCGAGCGAGCGGATGATCCCAGCGCAGGCCGTGCCGTGCCCGGCGACGTCGCCGCTGTGATCGTCAGCGACCGTCGCCTGGCCGTCCGGGCCGCGCTGCACCGCGACCGCACGGCCGACCCCTCCGACGAACTCGTGCTCGGGATCGATGCCGCTGTCGACGATCGCCACCCGTGTGCCGGCGCCGTCGGATCCGCCCCAGGCCCAGTCGCGTTCGATCAGGTGAGGCCAGCTGCTGGGGAGGGCGATGGCGTCGTCGCGCCGCTTGCTCCACGCCGGGAGCTCCTCGCCGATCGCGCTCATCCGCCGAGCTCGGCGCGCAGCTTCTTCAGGCAGCGGTTGATGCGGCTCGCGATCGTGCCCATCGGCAGGTCGAGGGCCGCCGCGATCTCCTGGTAGCTCTCGTCGCGGGCGAAGAACCGGTCGAGGATCTCCTGGCAGTGCTCGGGGAGGGTCCGCATCGCCGCGTGCACGTCGAGTGCGCTCTCGATCCGTTCAAGCTTGGCCTCTCCGTCGTCGGACAGGACCTCGAGCGTCGCGTCGCCGAGCTGCTCGCGGCTGCCGGCGCGCAACCGGTCGATCGCCAGCCGCCGGGTCAGCTGCCCGATCCACGGCCGGATCGCCTCGTCCGAGCGCAGCCGATCCAGGTGCGCGTAGGTCCGCGCGAACACCTCCTGGAAGACGTCCTCGGCGTCGGCGTCCGACAGGCGGTAGGCCTGCCCAGCGATCGCGTACACGTACCGGGAGAAGCGCTCGACGAGCGCTGCCCACGCGTCCGGCCGCCCTTGACGGCAGGCACGGACCAGCTCCTGATCACTCAGCTCCGCGGCCGCCGCCAGAGTGCCCGAAGATCCCATGCGCCCCACCGGGCCGGATTGTGAAGGACCCGCAGGAGCTTGTCCATCCAGTCGTCGACGACGGCGTCGATTGACGAGGTATCGGCTAGTGGATTGCCGAGCCGGCCATGAGGCCGTCGGTGCCGCCGGTATTGGCCCCGCGAGTCAGGTCCGCCACGGTTCCCAGGACGACGATCCGCGGAGTCACGTACGCACGATCCTCGGTCGCGCCCTGCTCACTCGCAGCTCCGGCTCGAACCTGCTCATGCTCGAGTTCGGCGCTCATGCCCCCACAGCTTACCGAATTCGGGTGGGCGATCACAAATGTCATGAGGCCGACCGCGGCTGATCTCTGGCGCTACCATTCGCTCGGGGCGAAGGCGCAAGTCAGGAGAAATGACGTGGTGGTGAGCAGGGGCATCCTGGCGATGCTCGTGGGAGTGATCGTAGGGGGTGCTGCGCCGGCTGCGCACGCGGCGTCAGCGGCAGACGCGTCGGCACGGTCGACGTCCATCCCGCCGTCGGTGGCGCCGGTCACGCAGACGCCGCAGCGCCCGGCCGTGAGATCTACCGCAAACGCTGCGAGCGCCGAGAACGCCGCGGGGGTCAGTCCCGCGGGGACGACGGTCGGCGTCGGCTCGCTGCCCTCGGCGGTGGCGGTGACGAACACGCACGCCTACATCACCAACTCTGATGGCAACTCGGTGAGCGTGGTGAGTCTCGGCACCGCGCCGTCCGTCGTGGCGACGATTCCGGTGGGGCGGTTGCCGTCCGGGGCTGCGCTGAGCCCCGATTCCTCGACCCTGTACGTGACCAATTTCAGCGATGGAACGCTCAGCATCATCGACGCCTCGACCAACGCGGTGACACACACCGTCACCGTGGGCAAGGACCCGACCGGCGTGGTTCAGATCGGCTCGAGGGTCTACGTCGCCAACCTCCTATCGGGAACGGTCAGCGTCGTCAACCCGTCCTCGGGAGCCGTCACCGCAACGATCCCACTCACCGGGAGCAAGGCCCCGGCCCCCAGCGGGCTGGCGGCCGCAGGGGATGCGTCGAAGCTGTACGTCGACGACGCGCAGAACGGGACGATGGATGTGGTCGATCTGTCGAGCGCTCCGGGGAGACAGGTGACAAGCACCCGAGTGGGGACCTGGCCGGCGTACCTGAGCGTCGCCGGGGGTACCGCGTTCGTCGCCAACGCGACCAGGGGTGGGTCGACGCCCGGCACGGTCTCAGAGCTCGACCTCACGACCAGCCCGCCGACGGTCAGCCATACGATCCCTGTTGGCGCGCACCCCTATGGGGTGGCCGCGGTGCCATCGCTGGGCGAGGTGCTCGCCACGAACTCGGCTGACGGGACCGTCACCGTCCTCGATGCCGCGTCGGGAACCGCCCTGACCACATTCGCCGTCGGCAGGGCCCCGGACGCGATCGCCGTGACCCCCGACGCGAGCACCGCGGTCGTCTCCAACGAGGCCGACGACACGATCAGCATCTTTCCCGTGACTGGCTGGCGCGACCTCTGGGACCAGCTGAGCGGCGGCGTGGCCGGGAACACGAACTCGCAGAACTACGAAAGCACGTACTCGGCGTTCGATGATTTCGCCGCCGATGACTTCCAGGTATCGGTCACCTCGCCGGCCACGGCCTGGCGGCTCGGGCAGGTCGTCGTGGACGGCGCCTACGGTGACTCCACCGGTCCGGGTCCCGGCCCTGCCAGCTCGTTCAACGTGTTCATCTACGCGAACGACGCGACCACCAGCCTCCCCGGCTCGCTCGTCTACTCCGATCAGGACATCGCCCAGATCCCTCAGGACAGCACCGGCGACGTGACCCTGCCGCTCTCCCCGGAGCCCGACCTCGCGCCGGGCCACTACTGGGTCTCTGTCCAGGCCAATCAGCCGTTCACGACCAACGGCGCCTGGTTCTGGGATGACCGGGCGCCCCAGAACCTGAACGGGGCCGTCTGGGAGCAGCCCGGAAACCGCTCAGGACTCGGTTGCACGAGCTGGGCGCCGCGAACGGGATGTCTGACGCTGTCGAGCAGCTCGGACCCCGACCAGTCGTTCGCCCTGATCGGAGGGACGGTCACGGGCGGGGGTGCGACGATCGCGCCAACTGGCCGGGCGGCGGCGTCGATCGCTGCGCGCGGCCCGGCGGCGGCGACAATCGTGGCGGTTGGCGCGGCGGGGGCGACTCCCAGCCGGGCTCCTCGCCGTTCTCGCGCCACTCGACATCGGGCTGCTTCAGGCGCGCGCGGCTGTCGGTCGCGAGCAGGGCGCAGTCAACCGACCACGAGGGCCCGCGGCTGCGTGAGGCGCCGCCGCAGCTCGCTGATCGGCATCGGCCGGGCGAGCAGGAAGCCCTGGGCGAGATCGCACCCGCATCCGCGCAGCTCTTCGAGGACCTCCTCGGTCTCAACGCCTTCTCCGACGACCCGCAGCAGCAGGTTGTGGCCGAGATCGACGATCGAGCGCACGATCGCCGCGTGGGCCGAGTTCTCGAGCATGTCCGCGACGAAGCTGCGGTCGACCTTGAGCTCGGTGATCGGGAGCGCGGACAGATAGGAGAGCGAGGTCTGGCCACGGCCGAAGTCGTCGAGGCTGACCCGTACCCCCGCGCCGGCCAGTCGCGTGAGCACCCCGGCGGCGCGCTCAGGATCGGCGAGGAGCGCAGTCTCGGTGACCTCGATGGTCAGCCGTCCTGGCGCCACCCCGCTCCGGTTCAGCGCGGCGATCACCTCGTCCGCGAAGGAGGCCCGGACGATGCTCCGGGCCGACACGTTGACTGCGACCCGGGTCTCGTCGTCGAGGGCGCCGAGGTCCTCCAGCGCCCGGTCGAGGACCCAGTGCGTGAGCTTGTCGATCAGGTCGGTCTGCTCGGCGAGCTCCATGAATGTGCCCGGGAGCAGCAGGCCCCGTGTGGGGTGCTGCCAGCGGACGAGCGCCTCCACGGCCCCCATCCGGCCGTCGGCCAGCGTCATCTGCGGCTGGTAATGGAGAACGAGCTGATCCTCGTCGATCGCCTGGCGGAGCTGGCTCATCAGGGTTAGGTTGCCGGCGTCATAGTGGTCGAGCGCCGGCTCGTAGCGCACGGCGCCGGCATGCTGCTCCTTGGCCACGTACATCGCGACGTCCGCCCGGCGCAACAGCGCATCGATGTCCTCGCCGTCCTCGGGGGCGACCACGTACCCGATGCTCGCCTGCACCGACAGGGGCAGTCCGTCCACCTCGACCTCCTGGTCGACGATCTCGCGTAGCCGGGCCAGCATCGCTTGCGCATCGGAGCAGTCAGGGATGATCAGTCCGAACTCGTCGCCGCCGAGCCGCGCCACCGTGTCGCGCGGACGAACGTGGGCGGCGAGGCGGGCCGCCACCTCGGTCAGCAGCCGGTCGCCGTTCTGGTGTCCCAGCGTGTCGTTGACGGCCTTGAACCGGTCGAGGTCGACGATTCCGAGGACCACTGAGCTGTGAGTGCGGCGAGCAGCGCCGACGGCGGCCTGCGCACGGCGGTGAAACAGCGTCCGGTTCGGCAGCGAGGTGAGCTGGTCGCGCTCGGCCAGGAACGCGTTCAGCTTTGCGCTGCGCCGGAGGCTCTGGCTGATCCAGGCGCTGAGCGCGAACAGCACCAGCCAGAGCAGCGCCAGGCCGATTCCGAGCTCGGCGTAGAGCCGATTCAAACCGTGCGTGACGTCACGCGCGATCGGCGCGTACGGCAGGTAGAGCTCGAGCACTCCCACCCGTCGCGCCGGCGCTCCGGCGGAGAGCGGGAGGTAGACCTCGACCGCGGTCTCGCCTCGTCGACCGTTGTCGTTCGAATCTGTGTTGAGGTGCGTGACGTCGGCGGGAGACCCGCCTCGTGCGGCGGACAGCGCGTCATCATCCACGGCGGTGCCGTCGCCGGAATCGTCGTCGGAGAACACGACGTGACCGGCGAGGTCCCGGAGGCGCAGCCGTAGGACGTGGCCCTCGCCGATCGCCCGATCGGCCAGCCGGCTCAGGCCAACGACCTCCTGGGGTGAGAGGCCCCGGGCGAGCGGCCGGCCATTCAGCAGCGGCTCGACCGCGGTGCCGGCCACGAGCGCGGCTTCGGAGCGGCCCTGGGCGAGCCCCCGCGAGTCCGCCTCGCTGCGGAAGCTCGCGGCGAGCACCAAACCGATCAGCAATACCGGGAGCAGGCTGGCGATCGCGTACACCGCGAACATCCGGACAGGCGACTGCGGTCCGTGACGGACTCCCTTCATGTCGGGCGCTTCGGCCGGGGCCCTCGGCTGCTTGAGAAACCCTGCGTGTTGCTGGCCATTCGGACAATCCGCAGCGCCGCAGCCAGGGTGCGCTCCGGTGTCAACGCCGGCAGGTTAATCCTGCGTTTGCCAGGGCCTGCATCGCCGGTCCGTGTTCGCCGCGGGCGTTCTCGCTGGCCGCATCCGACATCAGGCCGCGGAGGTCGTCGAGGCTGACGTAGCCCGCCGCCTGCAACTGCTGGAGAATGCAGCCGCAGTCGAACGCCACGCTGTCGGGGCCCCGCTCGCAGCCCTGGATGAACTCGGCCCGCTGCGTCGAGTCCAGCGGAGCGGTGCGGAGGTGATAGATCCCGTAGGCGAGTCCCAGGGAAGCCAGGACCGAGAGGATCGTGGCCGTCGGCAGGACCCAGCCTCCCGTCCGCTTCGCCAGCGCCGAGCCAGGCACTGGTACCACCGTGGTGTGCGCCAGGACGTCGCCGATTCGCTGGCGCCGCTCGGGACCGGTGCGGACCATGCTGATGAACCCTGACGCCCAGAACAGCGGCAACTGGTCGATCGGCCGCAGGACCGAGCGGATCGCGATGGCGCGCGCGCGGGCGGGCTGACCATCGGTGGCGCGGACGCAGATCGTGTACTGCCGCTTACCGATCGTCTGGCCGTTCCGGGACTCGAGCACGAAGTGGTACGCGATACCGAGTACGACCGCGACCCATAGGTTCGAGAGCGCATAGACCCGCCACCCGAACACGCTGCACATGACGAGGTAGATGGCGCTGACAACGATGTTGTCGATGATCGCGGCGGGGATCCGACTGCCGAGGACCGCGTCGGGCGCGTTGGGAACCGAGTGGACGGGCGGGGTCGGCGAGGAGCCATCGCTGCCGGTGTCGCTTGCAGCGGGTGGAACCGGCGGTGGCGGCGAGCCGGGTGGCGCGACCGAGTGCAGCGAGCCGGGTGGCGCGGCCGAGGGCAGCGAGCCGGGTGGCGCCGCCGAGGGCAGCGAGCCGGGTGGCGCGACCGAGGGCAGCGGTCCCTCCCCAGAATCCACGGTCGGGATATCGGCCGCCGCTCCCGGTTGTCTGAGTCAGTGGTCAGCTTTCAGACACAGTGCCCCCGCCGATCCCGGAGGCGAGGCCCGTGAGCCGGTCGCTCAGCTCGCGGAGCTCTCGCCGGGCGGGGTCGCTGGCCTGGGGATCAGGCGTCGAGCGCCGCAGCCCGTTGAAGTACTGCCCTGTCACCCCGTCGAGCTCCGGGTCGGCGACGAGCCGCAGCGTTGGGCGGATCCCGTCCTGAAGCGTGCTGGCGGGTTCAATTCCACCGTCGTGGACCATCTTGGTGGGCATGAACGACGCCGGGTGCAGGCAGGTGGCGGTCACGCCCGCGTCTCGTAGCTCCTCGGCGAGGTCGAACGTGAACATCACCTGCGCAAGCTTGCTCTGGCAGTAGGCGCGGAATCCCTCGTAGCCGTGCTCGAGCATCACGTCGTCGAAGTCGATCGGCGCCTGGCCGGCAGAGCTGACGTTGACGATCCGGGCCGGGGCCGAGTCCGTCAGCAGTGGCAGCAGTTCGCGGGTGAGGAGATACCCCGCCAGGTAGTTGACCGCGAACCGGAGCTCGTAGCCGTCCCGGCTGACCTCTCGCCGCCCGGATCCGTTCGTCGTCGCCCCGATCCCGGCATTGTTGACGAGCGCGTCGAGACGGTCGGTGGTGCTTCGGGTTTGTTCCGCGAGCGTGCGGACCTCGTCGAGCGAGCTCAGGTCGGCCCGGAGCCAGCGCAGCCGATCGCTGCCGGTTGTGCGCTCGATCTCGGCGAGCGTGGCCTGCCCGCGGTCATCAGAGCGGCCGTGGACGAGCACGGTGGCCCCGGCGGCGGCGAGCTCGGTGGCCAGGCCCTTGCGGAGGCCGTCGGTCGCGCCCGTGACCAGGATCGTCTGCTGGTCGATGGGGCGCACGTCATTCACGGTACATGTGGGTAGTTGAGTCCGCCTATTTCGCCGACTCGACTACCCAGGTAGCCGGCGTCAGTGGCGAAGCGCGGCGGCGAGGGCCTTCTGCGGCGCTCGGATAGTGGCCGTGACGGCCGTCGGCTCGTAGCCGCAGTGGGCCATGCAGTTGTCGCAGCGCGGATCCTGGCCGCGACCGTACTTCGACCAATCGGTGTCATCGACCAGCTCGCGGTAGCTCTTGGCGTAGCCGTCGCCCATCAGGTAGCAGGGCCGCTGCCAGCCGAAGATCGAGTAGCTGGGGATCCCCCACGCGGTGCAGCCGAAGTCGATCCGCCCCTCGAGGAAGTCGAGGAACAGGGGGGAGTGGTTGAGCCGCCACTTCCGCCGGCGTCCGTCTGCGAACGCGGCGCGGAACAGCTTGCGGGTGTCCTCGACGCCCGGGAAATGCTCCTGGTCAGGCGCCTTCTCGTACGCGTAGGCGGGCGAGATCATCATCTGGTCGACGCCGAGGTCGTCGTTGAGGAAGTCGAGCACCGAGCGGACCGTCTCGGGCGTGTCGTCGGAGAAGAATGTGGTGTTGGTGGTCACCCGGAAGCCGCGGTCCTTGGCGGCGTGGATCGCGGAGACGGCCTTGTCGAACACGCCGTCCCGGCACACCGACTTGTCGTGGCGCTCGCGCAGACCGTCCATGTGCACCGCCCACGCGAAGTACGGCGAGGGCTTGAACAGGTGCATCTTCTTCTCCATCAGGATCGCGTTCGAGCATAGGTAGACGAACTTCTTGCGCGCGATCAGCTCCGAGACGATCGTGTCGATCTCGGGATGGATCAGCGGCTCGCCGCCGGCGATCGACACGACGGGGGCGCCGCACTCCATCACCGCGGACACGGCCTGCTCGACGGGCATCCGGCGGCGCAGGACGTGGTCGGGGTGCTGGATCTTGCCGCACCCGGCGCAGGCCAGATTGCACTGGAACAGAGGCTCCAGCTCGAGCACGAGCGCGTATTTCTCACGGCGACGCAGCTGCTGCCCCATGATGTAGGCGCCGACCTTGATGCTCTGCCTCAGTGGAACGGCCACGCTCTTAATTCTCGCAGTTCCGGTTGCTCGACCACCTGCCGCCCCACTCCTCGAGCGCCGATGCCACCGCTGGAAGGGCCGAAAGCCCCGTCCGCAGGCCGCGCAGGGTCTGCCAGGGCCGGGTCAGCTCACGGCCCGGAGAATCCATCACCACGCGCACGACCGCCAGCGGCCGACCGGCGGCGCCCGCGGCGAGCCACACGGATTCCATATCGGACACCGCTGCTCCCGTCAGCGCCAGCGACCGGCGCGCCGCCCCGATCGCGGGGGTCCTGACCGAGACGACGGCGGCCACCCGCACCGGCAATCCCTGCCGACGCAATCCCGACGCCAGCGCCTCGACCTCACCGCACCGGGCCACGCAGGACCCGTCGCGCCGCAGCACCCGGTCGGCGACGATGGCCACGCCCGGGTCGAGCCCGTCGACCAACGCCCCGCCGAGCCCGGCCACGGCGACCGCTGCGCCGGGCGTCGCCGCCAGCGTCCCGGCTGCCCGCCGGGCCCGCCGCGGTCCGATGCCGCACCGCACCACTGACCCAGACGACAGCCCACGGCGCAGCGTCCGTGCCTCCAGACCCATCGGCGCCGCCACCACCAGCCCTGGCGGCCGCGAGAGGCTCACTCCCCGCCGAGACTCCTCACACAGCGACCCAGAGCGCTGACCGGGAACACGAGCCGGTAGAGCTCGTAGTTGATGTAGAAGTCGCCGGGGAACCCGGTGCCGGTGTAGAGCGGCTCATCCCACGAGCCGTCGGGGCGCTGAGTGGCGGCCAGGTACTCGATCCCGCGCGCCACCGCCGGCGACTCGACCTCGCCCGCGGCATGCAGCCCGAGCAGCGCCCACGCGGTCTGGGAGGGGGTGCTCTCCCCCCGCCCGATCCACGCGGGATCGTCGTAGGAACGGCAGTCCTCGCCCCAGCCGCCGTCGGCGTTCTGATGGTCGACGAGCCACTGGACGGCGCGACGGACGTGCTTGTCGTCGCTGGGGACGCCGGCGGCCTCGAGCGCGCACAACACCGACCAGGTGCCGTACACGTGGTTGACGCCCCAGCGCCCGAACCACGATCCGTCGTCCTCCTGCTCGGCGAGCAGCCAGCGCAGGCCGCGGCGCATCGGCTCGACCGTGCCCTCGGACGCCAGCAGCTCGACCACGTGCGCCGTGACGTCGGCACTGGGCGGGTCGATGACCTCACCGAAGTCGCAGAACGGAAGCTCCTTGCACAGCCCCTGGACGTTGTCGGCGTCGAAAGCGCCCCACGCGCCCTCGCGCGATTCCATGCCCACGATCCAGTCGACCGCGCGGTCGATCGCGGCGTTGACAGCGGACGGCTCGGGCAGCGCCAGCCGCCGCAGCGCGAGCGCACACACCGAGGCGTCGTCGAGGTCCGGGTAGTTGACGTTGTGATACTCGAACGACCAGCCGCCGGGTGCCAGGTCTGGCTTGCGGACCGCCCAGTCGCCGACCACGTCGTCGACCTCTCGGTCGAGCAGCCACTCCGCGGCGCGGAGCAGGGCGGGGTCGTCACGGACCATGCCGGAGTCGGCGAGCGCGATGATCGCCAGCGCCGTGTCCCACACCGGTGACTGGCAGGCCTCGACCCACCGCACGTCGCCGTCGTGGACCGTGAACGCGTCGAGCCCATCGAGCGCGGTGCGCATCACCGGGTGATCGAGCGGATAGCCCTGGAGCGCGAGTGCCAGCATCGAATACACCCACGGCGGCTGGATGCCGCCCCAGCCGCCGTCGGCCTCCTGGCGCTGGACGACCCACCGCTCGGCGGCGCCGAGCGCGAACCGGCGAAACGGCTTCATCGGGAGCCGCTCGTACAGCCGGCCGAGCTTGTCGAGGTTCTCGAGCAGCCGGCCCGCGAACGACTTCGCCCGCTCGCGGGACGGCGGCGCGCCGGGGCCGAGCTCGTCGAGCCCGAACGGCAGTGGGTGCAACGGCTGGTGGGCCCGGACGATCGTCAGCGCGACGATCGTCTGCCGCGCCCAGGCGGCGAAGTCGTACGGATTGAGCGGGAACCAGCTCGGCAGCAGGACGAGCTCGGGCGGGAGCGCCGGCAGCTCGTTCCACGGCCACAGGCCGAACAGCGCCATCCAGATCTGGGTGAACACGCGGGCGGAGCGGGGTCCGCCCCGCTCCCGCGCAAAGGCCGCGGCGCGCTGCATGTGCGGCGCCTCCGGATCCTCGCCGGTCAGCTTCAGCGCCCAATAGGCCTCGATCGTGGTCGAGAGCTCGCCGTCGGCGCCGTGGAAGTTGCCCCAGCTGCCGTCGTCGTTCTGCTGCGAGCGGATCCACGCCGCCGACTGTGCGGAGCGCTCGGGATCTCGGATCCCCAGGAACTCGCGCAGGAACAGATCCTCGGCGTCCATGGTCACGTTCGTGGCCAGCAGACCCCGCCAGTGGCCGTCGTCGTACTGGCGGCTCAGCAGGTGCTCGCGGGCGCGCTCGAGGGTGGCGCGGGCCGCCTCGACGTCGAACCCGGCCTCGCCGGGCCAGCCGACCGTCCCGATGCCCGGGGGCTCCGGGAGTTCACCTCCGTGCAACAACGTCATCCGCCCTCACCCTACCGTTCGGGCTTCTCGACGTATCTGTCGTGTTACCGGGGCCCTGCGGTGAGCGTGCGCCGACCGAGCTCCAGCCCGAGGCTGGCGTAGCTGCGGAACAGGTGTTCCTCGGCGTCGCCGAGCACGTCCTTGAGCGCGGAGGCAAACCGGTCGATCTCGTGCTCGGGCGTGATCAGCGGCGGCAGCGCCTTGATCACGTTCATATGGTGGCCGGCGACCTGGGTGATGATGCGGTGATCGCGGAACAGTGGCACCGTGATCAGCTGCGCGAACAGTCCCGGCTGGCGGCGCTCGATGCTTTGCCACAGCCGGCGTGCAGCGCGGCCCGCGGGCGGGCCGAGCTCGATCGCCCACATCAGGCCGAGCCCCCGCACCTCGCGGACGATCTCGAAGCGGTCGACGAACGGACGAGTCGCCTCCAGCAACCGCGCTCCGAGCGCCGCCGCACGCTCGGTCAGCTGATCCTGATCGATCGCGCCGAGCGTGGCCAGCGCGGCCGCAGCCGCGAGGTCTCCGCCGCCGAACGTCGACCCGTGCACGACGCTGCGTTCCATCGAGTCGAATGTGGCGTCGAACACCGCCCGGCTCGCGAGCAGCGCGCCCGCGGGGACATAGCCACCGGACAGCGCCTTCGAGATCGTGACCATGTCGGGTTCGACGCCCCAGTGCTCGAGGGCCAGGAACCGGCCGGTCCGTCCCAGCCCGGTCTGCACCTCGTCGACGATCAATAGCCCGCCGGCGCGGCGGCACAGTTCCTGCGCGCCGACCAGGTAATCATCCGGGGCGAGGTACACGCCCTTGCCCTGGATCGGCTCGACGATGAAGCCGGCCACGTCGCCGCGGCCGAGCTCGCGGCGCAGCGCGTCGAGGTCGCCGAACGGGACTGGATCGCACTGCGGCAGCAGCGGGTCGAACCGCTCGCGGAATTCCTCATTGCCGTTGACCGACAGCGCGCCGAGGCTGAGGCCGTGGAAGCCGCGCTCGCAGTAGAGCATCCGGGACCGGCCCGTCGCCGCGCGCGCGAGCTTGATCGCGGCCTCGACCGACTCCGTTCCCGAACTGCACAGCACGACCGCGTCGAGCGAACCCGGTGCCCGCCGGATCAGCTCCTCGCCGAGGACCCCGGCGAGGGTCGAGAGACCGAGCTGCGGCATGCTCGGCAAGTCAGCGGCGAGCGCCCCCTGCAGCTGGCGCTTGACGTACGGATGGTTGCGTCCGAGCGCGAACACGCCGTAGCCGGAGAGCAGGTCGAGGTACTCCGTGCCCTCGCGATCGATCAGGTACGGGCCGCGCCCCTCCACCCACTCGCGGTCGAACCCCAGGGTGCGCACGACGCGCCCGAGCTGGCGGTTGAGATAGCGCTGGTTGAGCGCCATCGCCTCCCCGGCGCGCAGCTCGAGCAGATCGGCCACATCGGGCCGCTCCGAGCTGTGATTGGAGGACGCCACTGGGCGCCGAGAATACCCGGCGCCCAGCTGAGGCCCTTACAGATTCTGGTTCTGCGCCCGGTCCGCGTCCCTGGCCAATGCGGTCATGACGCGGAAGAAGTCCTGCGACTGGCCCCGGAAGAGACCGTCATCGGTCAGCGCCTTCAGCGCCCCCATCGCGGCTCCGTCCGTCTCGGTCGGCCGGATGATCGAGACCACAGGGAACTTCCGGCTGAGGAAGACCGTTGGCTCGGGCATGATCAGGTTCGTCTGGGTCAGCTCGCTCCCAGAGGCGTTGAGATCGGGGAACACCAGCCCGTTGGTCGGATCGGTCAGCGGCTTGGCGTTTCCGGCCTTGTCCTGCCAGGTCTGAAAGTGCATCGTCTCGGTCGGGCCGATGCTCAGGAGGATCCGGAGTACCTCGGGATCGGTCACCCGCTGGGCGAGCGACGGATAGAGGCTCGTGCCGCCCTGCTCGATGAACGCGAAATGGAAGCCTGCGGTTTGCGCGATCGCCAGCAGGTGGTCACCCGGCGTCAGGTCGGCGTCCGAGCGGGGAATCGCCGGGAACTGCCCCTGGACCAGCCCCGGAATCGCCTGGGGCAGGGTGTCGCCGAGATCGGGGTTCTTATCGTCGCTGCGGTACCTCGTGAACCAGCTCGTGTCGACCGTGAGCTGCATCAGGTTCGTGAGGCGGCCGATCTGCTGAGCGCCGGTTGCCTTGCTGCTCGGCAGCGTCCGGAACCGGTCGAGGTTGACGCCACGATCGCCGTGTGCTGCCAGATACGCGTTGATGAAGGTGAAGTGAGTGAACTCGTCGTCGGTGTTGTCGTGGACGTACTGCGCCATGTCCTCGTCGAGCTGGGACAGCGCCTCTGTGTAATCAGGATTGCCGGTCCCTCCTGGCACCTCCCGATCCTGGATGCCGCCGAGCTCGTTGTACTGCTGCCAGAGGTCCGTCTCCAGGATCTCGGCGGCTGCCAGGAACCGCAGAATCGCGGCGTCGCCCTCGGTCAGTCGGTGGCCGCGGTGGTCGCGGCCGTGGCGGCGCCGGTGGGCCGCCGCGGCGGGGACGCCCGTGATCAGGCCGGCGCCGAGGGCGGTGGCTCCGGCTCCGGCAAGGAATGAACGGCGGCTCTGCTCGCGGCTGGTCTGCTCAGTGGCCATCTGTGAACTCCCGGTCAGGGTGATTCAGGGCGGCATGTGACCACCCCCGTGCACGTCGCCCCGCGTAGCCACTCGTGCCACTCACGCAACAGGGTGTCGCTACCGGTGAAGACGTTCCCGCGCGCGAAACCTTCCCGGCACCCGAGAACCGGCGGGATAGGATCGCCGGCATGGTGACGGAGGGCATCGAACTCTCCGAGGTGCTCGGGGCGCTGTCGCTGACAACCGACCTCGGCGCGGGGGTGCCGTTCGAGAAGGGGCTCCGGACCTGCGTGGTCGCCTCGCTGCTGGGGAAGGCGCTCGAGCTCGATCCGGCCGAGCATCGCGCCGTCTACTACGCCGCGCTGCTGCGATCGCTGGGCTGCACCGCTCAGGCGTCGGTGTTCGCGGAGATGTTCGACGACGACGTTGCCGTGCAGCGCGAGCTGAAGACGCTCGACTTCGGCGACCCGGCGGTCCTCACGGCTCAGACCGAGCGGTTCGCGCAATGGGCGGGGCGCAAACGGGCCGAGCAGCTCACCGCCCGGTTCGTGGCCGAGGTACCGGCCCAGGGCGCAAGCCTCGCCCGCGGCAGCTGCGAGGTGAGCGCCGCGCTGGGGGCTCGGCTGGGCCTGTCCGACAAGGCGATCGCGGCACTCGACGAGGTGTACGAGCGCTACGACGGGACGGGGTTTCCCACCGGTCACGGTGGCGACGAGCTGACGATCGCGGCACGGGTCGTTCACGTGGCCGAGCAGGTGGTGATGGCTCACTACGACCACGGCGCCGACGCTGCCGTGCCCCACATCTCCCGCCGCGCCGGGAACCACCTCGATCCCGACGTCTGCGCGGTCTTCACGATCGATCCTGAGCCGATCCTCAGCGCGCTCGATGCCCCCGACATGCTCGCCGCGGCGCTCCAGGCCGAGCCGGCGCCACGGGTCCGGGTTCCGCCGGACGGCGTCGACCGCGTGTGCACCGCGTTCGCCACGTTCGCCGACCTGAAGGGTACGTTCCTGCTCGGGCATTCCGGCCACGTCGCGGAGCTCGCGGATCGCGCTGGCGAACTGGCGGGCCACGACGACGAGGCGCGGCGCGCGCTGCGGATGAGCGCACTGCTGCTCGATCTCGGCCGCGTCGGGGTGTCGAGTGCCGTGTGGGACCGTCCCGGGCCGCTCGGCCCGGTGGAGTGGGAGCGCGTGCGCCTGCACTCGTACTGGACCGAGCGCATCCTGCGGCGCTGCCGAACGCTCGCGCGGCTCGCCCCGATGGCGGCCGCCCACCACGAGAGGCTCGACGGCAGCGGCTACCACCGCGGGGCGCGAGGCAGCGAGCTCTCGAGCGGCGGACGGCTGCTCGCCGCCGCGGACGTGTTCGCCGCAATGACCGAAGCCCGGCCGCACCGCCCCGCGTTCACGCCGGCCCACGCCGCGAAGACCCTACAGGACGAGGTCGAGGCCGGACGGCTCGACTCCGCCGCGGTGGGCGCGGTCATCGAGGCGGCGGGGTTGCCGCGTCGGCGGACGGCGTGGCCGAATGATCTGACCGATCGCGAGGTCGACGTGCTCCGGGTTCTCGCGCGCGGCCTCAGCAATCGTGAGATCGCGGACGCGCTGGTCCTCTCGCCCCGCACCGTCCAGCACCACCTGGCGAGCGTGTACGACAAGATCGGGCTGCGGACCCGTGCCGGGGCGGCCGTGTTCGCGATCGAGCACGGCCTCGTTCCCGCGTCACCCGATATTTAGGCCATTCGGCCGATGTGCGCCGCCCGCCGCGAGGGGAGGCTATCCGCAACCGCCTCACCGGGGCACGTAACGGTGAGGGCTTCGGCCGACAAAAGGAGAGTCGATGTCCGCTGAATCGGAGGCGCTGGTCCGCCAGCAGGTCGGCGCGGTGGCGGCGCCGGCCTGAGCCCGCCCCGGGGTTCAGACCCCAGGCAATTTCGATGAGCCAGCCGGACAGGCGCTTGATCGACGACGAGCAGCTGATGGCGCGGGCCGCGTGCGGGAATCGGCGGGCATTCGAGGTGCTGTTCGACCGGCATGCCGACCTTGCGTTCTCGCTCGCCTACCGGATCTGCCGGCGGCGGGCGATGGCCGAGGACGTCGTGCAGGAAGCATTCCTGAGCATGTGGCGGGGGGCCGATCGCTACGAGCGTGCGCGAGGCAGCGTGCGCTCGTGGACGCTCAGCATCGTCCACAGCCGGGCGATCGACGCGCTGCGGCGGGCGAAGCTGCGTGACGGCGTCGACATTGACGATCTTCAGCTGCCCGAGCCCGCCACTGACGATGGCCTGGTCGAGGCAGAGGTGCTGCGCCGCGAGGACACCCGGCAGATCCGCGAGGCGCTCGGCGCGCTGCCCCCCGAGCAGCGTCAGGTGATCGAGCTCGCCTACCTGTGCGGCCTGACCCACACTGAGATCGCGTCGGCCCTGGGGCTGCCGGCCGGAACGGTCAAGGGCCGCATCCGGCTGGGGCTCGAGCGGTTGCGCCGCGCGCTCGACACCGGGCCGGCGATCGTGGCGGCGCGCGCCTGATCTGCCTCATGCCGGGGCGGTGAGCAGCGCGACGATCAGCTCGGATATCTCGCCGCTCAGCTCGGTGAGCGAGTCGATGCGTCCGGCGCGGACCTCCTCGGCCACGAGCTCGGTGACCGCCAGGACGATCGCCCGGCTGGCGAGCGGTCGCAGCGGGGGAAGCTCGGGCTCCTGGGTGCGGGCCCAGGCGCCCAGCGCGCCAAACAGCTCGCGGAAGCGAGCATACTGCCGGTCGCGTTGCTCGAGCGCGCGCGCGCCCGCCGATGGGAGCTCGACGAAGTACGTCCGCGCGACGTCGCGGTGCTCACGCCACCACTGCAGATACCGCTTGGTGCCAGCGCGCAGCGCCGCCCGCCATTCGGTCTCGGCCGGCGCCGAGATGTCGGCGAAGACCTCGTCGGCGAGCTGATCGCAGAGGTCGAGGAAGCAGTCGGTCTTGTCAGCGTACAGCTCGTAGAACGCGTTACGGGAAACCCTTGCCTCGGCGACCACGCGTGGGACGGTCGTGCCAGCGTAGCCGCGCTCGGCGACGCTCGCGAGCATCGCCTGGAGCAGCCGCCGGCGCTGGGACTCGCGGACTACCTGCGGAGGGAGGTTATGGCGCCCCCGCGGAAGCGGTTCCGTCTGGACATTGAAAGACACGCGTGTATTCTATTCGATCATGGGCAGGGAGAGAAGGGTGTGGTGTGGCGCTGTTGCACTACTTACGGCCGGCGCGTCGGCTGCGCTCGCGCTGGCCATCGCCGCCCCCGCACAGGCCAGCGGCTCGGTGGCGTGCGTGCCCCGCGCCACAACGCCACAGCCGGGGATCTCCGAGGTCTCGCAGACCCAGGTGAGCGATCGCCTGCTCGAGCTGCACCTGCGCTCGAACGCGATGCAGGACGTGCAGTCCGTCTACGTACTGCTCCCGCACGGCTACGCGGCCGGCGGGGGCAAGCGGTACCCCGTGCTCTACCTGCTGCACGGCGCGCTCGGTGGCTACAAGGACTGGATCGACAATGGCGTCGAGGGGGTTCTGGGAAATGCGCCCTACATCGTCGTGATGCCCGACGACGGCGAGGACGGCTCGTACTCGGACTGGTACGGGCTGCCCCCGGGAGTGAGCGGCCCGGTGCCGGCCTGGGAGACCTATCACCTCGACGAGCTCGTCCCGTTCATCGACGCCAACTTCCCGACGCTCGCCGACCGCTCGCACCGCTTTATCGCCGGGCTGTCGTCCGGAGGCGGTGGGGCGACCAAGTACGCGGCGGAGCGGCCAGGACTGTTCGGCGCGGTCGGGTCGTTCTCCGGGGCGGTCGACACCGACCTCGACTACCCGAGCTACGCGGCGATCTCAGAGGCGCTGTGGAACATCACGCTGCTGCCGGGTTACGGTCCTGACGCGCACTGCACATGGGGGGATCCCGCCACCCAGCGCGTCGTGTGGCGCGACAACACCGCCACCCCGATGGCCGAGAACCTCCGAGGGACGCCGCTGTTCCTGGCCTCGGGCAACGGCCAGCCGGGGCCCTATGACGCGACCGCGCCGTACGTCGATCCCACCGAGGCCGAGGTCTGGTCGATGAACCAGCAGCTCGTCGCCGCGCTGGACGCGGACCACATCCCGCACACTGACTACTTCTACGGACCGGGTCATCACAGTTGGCCCTACTGGCTCCGTGACCTGCGGTCGTTCCTCGCCTGGCTGGCCCCGAAGGTCGGCGCTCCGGTCCCGGTGCCCTCGCCGTTCTCCTACCACACAGCCCGCCAAGCGTTCACCGCTTGGGGATGGAGCTTCACAGCCCACCGTGCGGTGATCGAGAACACCTACCTGAGCGGCGTCTCGCGCGCGGGACTGACGGTCACCGGTAGCGGAACGCTCGACGTGGTCACGCCGCCGCTCTTCCCTCCCGGGCGGACGTACGTTTTGAGCGGGGCCGGTCACGCGCCGAGTCGGATCCGCGCCGGACGCCACGGACGTCTGCGCTTCTCCGTCGACCTGGGCCCGAGCCACCAGAGCGAGCAGACCTCGTTCGGCCCCGGCGCCACCAGTGGCTGGCGCAGGCTCACCGTGCGGATCCGCCGGCGATGAGACGCGCGTTGAGCATCGCGCTTGTGGTGATCGGGGCGACCACGCCCGCCGTGGCCCGGGCTGCCGGCCCAAAGCCGCTTTCAGCCGACCATCACCGGCCGAGCGTCCTCTCCACCTACGGCAGCGGCGTGTTCGGAACGTGGGGTGTGGATGCACTGGGCATGCCTCGCTACCGCTACACGATCGACCAGGAGACGAACCCGGCCGCGGCTCAGCCGGAGCTCGCCGGCAGCCGCGACGCGTGGCATCAACTCGGCAACGACCACATCGTCGCCGACGCCTTCAACCACGGCTACACCCAGCTGTGGAGTCAGGACCGCCTGTATGAATGGGCCAACTACTACGACGCCTCGACCCAGCACTACGCCGGGGGGTACGGCTACGTGCGGGTCGACGGCAAGCTCTACAGCACGCTCTACGACGATCGCGTGCCCGGAACCCAGCAGGACCGGGAGTTCGGTATCGGGTACTCCGCGCGGGATACGACGGCCGGCGGGATCGACGTCCAGGAGAAGGTCTACGCGCCGTTCGGTGACGATCCGCTCCTCCTGCACGACGTCACGCTCCGGAACACGACGGCGGTCACGAAGCCCGTGTCGTGGTTCGAGTACTGGGACGTCAACCCGTATCTGCCGGGCGCACACACCAACATCGGCGTGCTCAGCCCGACCTACGACGCCGCCACCCATACCCTGTCGGTGGCGCAGGCGCCGCACCCGCAGGATCTGACGCCGCTGCGCATCTTCGCGGCCAGCCTCCAGGGCCCGGTGGACGGCTACGAGACCGATGGCCGCGCCTTCTTCGGGAACGGCGGGCGGGCGAACCCGAGCGAGCCCGCGGCCGATCACCTGTCGGGCACGCTCGCGCTGCCGGTGCCAGCCGCGGCGCTCGGTCACACCGTGATGGCGTTCCGGGCGCCGCTGACGCTGCGTCCCGGGCAGTCGGTCACGCTCCGCTACGCGTACGGCATGGCCCACACCGAGCAGATCGCGCCGCTCGTCGCGCGGTACCGAAGCGCCGTGGATCCGTTCGCGACCAGCGAGCAGAGCTGGCACAGGTGGCTTCCCGAGGCGTCATTCGGGCGCCGCTACCGGTGGTTCGCGCGCGAGCTCGAATGGGACGCGTACATGGTCCGCTCCGGCGCCACGTACGAGGAGTGCGCCGGACGCCACATCATCAGCCAGGGCGGCTACTACCAGTACGAC
>DASXOS010000193.1:0-14380 GCA_036494115.1 Solirubrobacteraceae bacterium
CAGTACGACTCCTGGCGGGGCAGGCTCTACCCGGGGAAGGAGCCCAAGCGTCGCTGGCTCGAGCTCTACGCCGCGGAGTTCGACACGGTCGAGGTCAACTCGACCTTCTACCGCCTGGCCCGCCGCGACGCCGTCGCCGCCTGGGTGCAGCAGACCCCTCCGGAGTTCCTGTTCACGGTCAAGGCGAGCCGCTATCTCACCCACATCCGCCGGCTGGTGTCGATCGAGGAAGGCATCGGCCGCTTCTACGAGCCGTTGCAGCCGCTCGTGGAGGCGGGGCGCCTCGGCCCGGTGCTGTGGCAGCTGCCCGAGAACTTCCACCGCGACGACGAGCGGCTCCACGGATGGCTCGAGCTGCTGCCAAAGGGGCGGCACACGATCGAGTTCCGCCACGAGAGCTGGTTCGTCGCGCCGGTGATGGATGCTCTCCGGGAGCACGGCGTCGCGCTCACGATCGGCGACCATCCCTCGCGGCCGTTTCAGTCGTTCGAGGCCACCGCCTCCTGGCGGTTCGTCCGCTTTCACCACGGTCATCGCGGCCGGCGGGGGAACTACTCGGCCACCGAGATCTCGGAATGGGCCCGCCGGATCGCGCAGTGGCGGCGCGACACCGACGTGTACGCCTACTTCAACAACGACTGGGAGGGGTTCGCCCCGGCCAACGCGATCGAGCTGCGCCGCCGGCTCGGCGATTAGGCGGAGACGGTGGCGGTGTCGACGGGGACGCCGAACCGCTCCTGAAGCTCGCCGGGCTCGAAGTCCTCGCGGTAGCGCTTCTCGTCGCCGGGGTGGGTGAACACCAGGATGCGATCCGCGGGGAACGTCTGCAGGGCGTCCTGCACCGCCTGGATCGGATCGCTCTCGCCGGTGTCGCCGCTGGCGTTGACTCCGGCCTCATCGAGCGACGCGACGCTCTCCTGCTCGACCTCACGGGCCCGCGCGATCGCGTCGTCGACGTCGGCCATCCAGAAGCGGACGCCGCTGTCCTGGAGCGCCGGCGCGACGATCATCACCTCGGTGCTGTCGAGATCGACGTCGCCGGGCAGCGCCTCCCTCAGCTGCTGGGCGGCGACCGGCTCGCTGGTGAGGACGAGCAGCTTCATCCCGCACGGGCTTACCCCCGGCCCGAGGTTGCTACACGCCACCGAGGGGTAGCGAACCCCCATGGTGATGCCACCCAATCCGCCGGGCGCGCCCGGACCGTCTCCGCCGAGTCCGGTACCTCCGGCTCCGGGCCCCGACCCGACGCCGCCGGCGCCGACCCCCGACCCGAGCCCGCTGCCGCCCGACCCGAACCCGCGCCCGATCTAGCTCTGCCCGGCGCCGACGCTAGTTCTGGACGACGCGGACGCGGCTGGACCCCGGGGAGATGCCGCGGGCCGCGTGACCGGGGACGATCGCCAGATCTTCGACCAGGGTGAAGAACGCGCCCGCGAACGGAGTGTCCGCGGTCCGGGCGCGCAGCTGCGGCCAGTCGATCTGCTCGCGCACGGCCCGGGCGATCGCCACCAGGTCCGTGTAGTCGAGCGTGTGCTCGGTCAACGCGTGGAGCTTGGTCGAGAGCACGTCCTCGAGCGCCATCACCGGAGTGGCGACGGCGAGCAGCGCGATCGTGTCGGCCCGCTCGAACACCTCGTCGGTCATTTCGAGTCCCGACGGCTGGAAGATCAGGTCGATCATCACGTCGCCATTCCACGCCTTGTAGAGCCACTCCTCGGGTGGGCGCTCGGGCCGCATGCCCGCGCCCTCGAGCACGCGCAGGGCCGCCTCGGCATCCGCGGGCTTGAGCATCACGTCGAGGTCGTGTTGCGGCTCGGGGCCGCCGCGCGCCCACGCCGCCAGGCTGCCGCCGACCACGAACGGGACGTGGGCGTCGCGCAGCGCCGCCACGGCGAGGCGCAGCGTCTCGGCAAGCGGTTCGAAGTTCGCGCCGATCGTCAAGTCCTTTGGATCTACCCAGAACCGGGTAGTTGGCACCGGGATGGCAGAGACTCCTCCGACGCGCTGCCTGCGGATCGCCGCCGCCGGCGACATGCACTGCTCCGAGGGACGCCGCGACGAGATCCGCCAAGCCTTCGAGGAGCTCCGCGGCACCGCCGACGTCGTCCTCCTGTGCGGCGATCTGACCACGCACGGCGAGCCCGAGCAGGCGGCCGTCCTGGCCGACGCGGCGAGGCTCGTCGACATCCCGGTGTTCGCCGTGCTCGGCAACCACGACTGGCACGCGAATCGCCGGGACGAGCTCGGCGAGGCGCTCGCCGAGGGCGGGATCCGGCTGCTCGACCGCGACTGGGTGGTGTGCGAGGCGGGCGGGCTCGAGCTCGGCATCGTCGGCGTCAAGGGGTTCGTCGGCGGCTTCCCCGGCTCCCATCTGCCCGACTTCGGCGAGCCGCTGCTGCGCGAGGTCTACCGCGAGACCTCGCGTGAGGTGGCGGCGCTCGACCAGGGCCTGCGCGAGATCGCCCTCTGCCCGGCGCGGATCGTGATGCTCCATTACGCGCCCACCGAGTCGACGATCGCCGGCGAGCCGCCCGGCATCTACGCCTTCCTCGGCACCGACCGCATGGCAGCGCCGATCGCCGAGCACGAGCCCGACCTGGTCCTCCACGGCCATGCCCACGCCGGCACCTTCCAGGGCGCGATCGGCGACGTGCCCGTCTACAACGTCTCCGTCCCGGTGATCGGCCGCGACTTCTGGCTGTTCGAGCTCGACGTGCCGGCGCGCATGCACATGCCGATCCACTGAGAGCCTCTATCGACTGGCGCCTGGCGGGCCCATGTTGCTGGTCGGCCCGATGACGGCAGCATTGAGGGGAGGGATGGGGTGCCCGGCACGACCGCAATTCGACAATTCCGGCGTGTGCCCGGGCGAGTGCCGAACTGTTGCTCCATCGCGCACGTAGCTCGACAACGGGCCAGCGGCGGGCCAGATTTGTCGAATGACGGTCGTAACGCGACTGCCACGGCACCCTTCCCCCTTCACAGCCGCCGTACCGAGGCGCCAGCCGAACAGCGCCGTCCCAACTACTTCGAATACATGGACTCGAACAGGTCGGCGTACTGCTCGTTGACCACGTTGCGCTTGACCTTGAGCGTGGGCGTCAGCTCGCCGCTCTCGACCGAGAGGTCGTGGTCGAGGATCGTGAATTTCTTGATCTGCTCGACCTGGGCGTAGTTGGCGTTGGCGCGGTCGAGCTCCTTCTGGACGAGCTCATGCACCTCTTCGGCGTCGGCCAGCTCGGCCAGCGACTCGGGCAGCGAGCGCTCCTTGGCCCAGGGACCGATCTCCTCCTCGTCGAGCGTGATCAGCGCCACCGGGAACGGCTTGCGGTCGCCGTACATGACCGCCTGGGAGATGAACCGGGACTGCTTGAGGTCGTTCTCGATGTTCGACGGGGTCAGGTTCTTGCCGCCCGCGGTGATGATGATGTCCTTCTTGCGCCCGGTGATCTTCAGGTAGCCGTCGTCGATGCTCCCGAGGTCGCCCGTGTGCAGCCAGCCGTCGACCACCGTCTCCTCGGTCGCCTCGGGGTTCTTCCAGTACTCGCGGAACACGTTCGGGCCCCGCATCAGGATCTCGCCGTCGTCGGCGATCTTCAGCTCCACGCCGGGCATCGGCCGGCCGACGGTGCCGAACCTGAAGTGCTCGAGCGTTCCCACGGTCCCGACCGCCGTGGTCTCGGTCATGCCCCAGCCCTCGAGCACCGGCACGCCGGCGGCGTAGAAGAACTCCAGGATCTCCGGCGCGATTGGCGCCGCGCCGCTGACGGCCTGACGAATCTGGCCGCCGAACAGCTCGCGCACCCGGGTGAAGATCTCCTGATCGGCCTGCTCGAACGGCTCGCGCAGCTCGTCCGGGATCTCCTCGCCCCGCTGCTGGCGGCGCCGGACCTCGATCCCGAGCTTGATCCCCTGTTCCATGCGCTCCTGGTCCTCGGCGCTGGCCTTCTCCTTCATCCCCATCGCCGCCGCGAACAGCTTCTCGAAGATGCGCGGCACCGAGGGCAGGTAGGTCGGCTTGGTCTCGATGATCTCCTGCAGGATCTCCCGGGTGTTGCCGCCGAAGTAGATGATCGTCGTGCCCTGGTCGTAGGAGGCGAGCTGCGAGGTGATCGCGAACATGTGCGCGAGTGGCAGGTACAGATAGGTCTTCTCGCCCGGCTGGACGAACTCCAGCTTCTCGACCATCTCGCACACGGACATCGCGTTGGCGTGGGTGAGGACGACGCCCTTGGGCGGCCCCGTGGTCCCGGACGTGTAGACGATCGTGTACGGGTCCTCGCGCTGCACGCGCTCGTGCCGCGCCCGCAGCTCGTCCGCCGACCCGCCGCGCCCGCGCTCACGAAGATCGTCGAGCGTGATCTCGCCTCCGTCGCTCTCGACCCCGATCACGTGCCCCAGCTCAGGCAACTCGTCGCGCACCGTGTCGACCTTCTCGCGCTGTCCGGCGTTCTCGACGATCACGGCGCGCGCCTCGGAGTTGCCGAGCACCCACTTGCACTCACCCGGCGAGTTGGTCGGGTAGATGGGGACGACGACGGCGCCCGCAGCCGAGATCGCATAGCTGGCGAGCGTCCATTCCCATCGGGTGTCGCACAGGATCGCCACCCGGTCGCCGACCTCGATCCCGAGGTCGACCAGACCGAGGGCCAGTTCCTGGATCGCCTGGCCGGCTTCGCCATACGTGATCTCGCGCCATTCGCCGTCGACCTTGTGCCGGGCGGCGACGGTCTCGGCGAAGCGGTCGGCGGCCGACGAGGGCAGCGCGGCCACGGTGGGGGCGATCGTGGAACTGGTGTCAGTCATGGCTCTCCTCTCAGGTCACTCACATGATCCTCCCCCGGCTGCCCGCGCGCTAACGACTGGCGCTCCGCCGCTCGAGTTGGCATCGTCAGGACGATGAGGTGGGAGGCGTTCCAGCGCATCGGGCACGGCGGGGCCAGCGCGCTCGCGCCCGCGAACACGCTCGACTCGTTCGATGCAGCGCTCGAGATCGGCGTGGACATGATCGAGTTCGACGTGCGGGCGTGGCGTGGGGAACTGCTGCTGGCGCACACCATCCTCGATGCGCGTCGCGAGGGAAAGGTGCGGCTCCGCGCCGCGGTCGAGCATCTCGCCTCCCGCCGCTTCCGGGACGTGCGGCTCAACGTCGACCTCAAGCACGTGGGCTGCGAGCAGCCGCTGCTCGACGCGCTCCGCGACCACGGTTTGCTCGGCCAGACGCTGATCTCCTCGCAGGTCCCGGCGGTGCTCGCTCGCGTCCGCGAGACGGAGCCGCGGGCGCATGTGGGGATCTCCGTCGGAGGGCGGATGGCGCGTGCCAGCCGGCGGTGGCGCGACTGGCGGACCCAGGTCCTCGACGGCCTGGCGGCTCGGCGCTGGGACGCGGTGATGGCCCAGCACCGCCTGGTCGACCGGGACCTGCTCGACGAGGTCGCGGGGCGCGATGGACGCCTGTACGCGTGGACGGTCAACGATCGCACCGCAATCGCGCGGTTGCGCGCGCTCGGGGTTCACGGAGTGACGAGCGGCGATCCGCGCCTCTTCGTCTGACCACCTGGGATCGGTTGTATGTCCAGACGCCCCCCCGCATTGCTAGATTCCCGTCTCGAGTTCGGGAGACCCTCATTTTGCTGATGATCTGTTCGCTGACCGCTGCCCTAGCGCCGACCCCTGGTGAGCTTCGTGGCTGAGCCCGACACACCGCTGCCCGGGCAGCTCGTGATCGACAGGACGATCGACGGCGACGCCGTCACCCTGGTGCTGCGTGGCGAGCTCGATCTGACCTCGGCTTCGCTGTTCGAGCAGGCGCTGGTGGAGGCCGAGTCCTCCCAGCCGCAGAAGGTGATCATCGACTTGAGCGGACTCGAGTTCATGGACAGCACCGGCCTGCGCGCGCTCCTGATCGCGCGCGAGCGCGCCCAGGAGACCGGGCATGGGCTGGCGCTGCGCCGGGGACCGCGCCAGGTCCAGCGGGTGCTCGAGCTGACCAAGACGCTCGACGCCTTCCAGTTCGAAGACTGACCCCACGTTCCGCCGCTGACACGCTACTTGCGGGCGGCTCGCGGGTTATCGCCTAGGATGCCGCCGAGATTGCTGGGCAGCACCGCAAGCATTCTGCGTACGGGGCAGCGCTCACGTGGAGCCGGAGGGGTTGGGCTCCTGGTGCTGCTGGCGACGCTCATCTGCATCGGGGTGGGCGCGCCCGCGGCGTTCGCCCGCACGGTCTCCTACCACGGACTGCGGGTGGCCGTGCCCTCAGGCTGGCCCGTGTTCCAGCTTGGTCGGGACTCGCGCACGTGCGTGCGGTTCAATCGTCACGCCGTGTACCTGGGATCGCCCGGACGCGATCAGCAATGCCCGGTCCAGGCTGTGGGGAGGACAGAGGCGATTCTGGTCCAGCCGCTCGGCCCGGGCGCGGCCCGGTCCGCGGCTCTGCTCGGCGGCTCCGGCGCGGCGGGCCAGGTCACGCTGCACCGGCAGCACCTGCTGGTGACCGCGACCTGGGCCCGCGACCGGCAGGCCGTGCAGCGGGCGCTGGGGGGTCGCGCCCTTCAGCCCGTGCCCCGAGCGTCTGCGAGCGCGGTGCGGACGCGCCCGAACAGGGCTGCGAAGGCCTCGCCCGCGGGGGTCTACACCGGCCTCGGGTTCGACGCCTGCGCGGCCCCGAGCACGTCGGCGATGTCGGCGTGGGGCTCCTCGCCGTACCGCGCGGTCGGGATCTACATCGGCGGCGCCAACGAGGGCTGCGCGCAACCGAACCTGAACGCCGGCTGGGTCACCACCGAGACCGACGCGGGCTGGCATCTCATTCCGACCTACGTGGGGCTGCAGGCGCCGGGTGCGTGCGGCGGGTGCGCGGTAATCAGCTCAAGCCAGGCCGCCGTCCAGGGCGCCGCCGCCGCGCAAGACGCCGTGACCAATGCGCAGGCACTCGGGATCGGCGCCGGGAACCCGATCTACGACGACATGGAGGGCTACAGCCGCGGCGGCACCAGCACGAAGTCGGTGCTGGCGTTCCTCTCCGCGTGGACCTCGAAGCTGCATGCGCTCGGTTACGTCTCCGGCGTGTACAGCTCGGGCGACTCCGGCATCGCCGATCTCGCCGCCGAGCAGGGAACCGGCTACCTCGAGCCCGACGACATCTGGACCGCACGCTGGAACAACCAGCAGAACACGGCCGATCCCCAGGTGGCGAGTACCGAGTGGGCCAACCACCAACGGCTGCACCAATACAGCGGAGGGCACAACGCCACCTACGGCGGGGTCACGATCAACATCGACTCGAACTACCTCGACGGGGCGACCGCCGGCGGCGGCGACGCGGTCATCGACACCTCATGCACGTCGGACATCCCCGATGCCACGTTCGTGCAGGTTTCCGGCTCCTACGCCGTCTACCGGATCGCCGGCGGCTCGCCGTTGTTCGTGAGCAACTGGGACACGGTGGGCGGTAGTCAACCGGTGACCGAGCTCACCCAGCAGCAGTTCGACGCGCTGTGCGCGGTGCCGACGAACGGCACATTCCTCGGGACCTCGACGGGCAGCTATTACCGCGTGGCCGGCGGCGCAGCCCTGCCGATCACCGACTGGACCCCGTTCGGTGGACCCCAGCCGTCGATCACGATCGATCCCTGGGACCTCGAGAACGCCGGCAATCCCGACAGTCACCTGCTGGCCCAGCCGGTGGCGGGCACGGTTGTCCGGGCCATGCCGTCGAATACCTATTGGCAGTTCCTGAGCAGCTACCGCACCCCGGTCGGCCCCAAGTCGAGCGCGATCCTCGTCGACGACGCCAGCCTCACTCCGTTCAAGATCGAAGAGTGCAAGGTCCCGCGCCTGCGGCACCTCACCTTCCCGAACGCCAAGCGGGCGATCCGCCGCGCCCACTGCACCCTCGGCAAGGTCCACCGTCCCAGGCACTGGTCGCCGCGCCACAAGCTCCGCGTCTACTGGCAGATCCCGCGGGCCCAGTCGATCCACACCGCAGGGTGGAAGATCGGCATCAAGATGCGATGACGAAGCGAGTGCTGCCATCGGGGGCGGTGGCGCTGATCCTGACCACCCTGTTGCTCTCCGCGAGCGCCCACGCCGCGAGCACGAGCGCGATCTGGCGCGAGAACCAGAAGCCGGGCACGTGGGGGTGGCGCGCCACGGCGGCGGCCTCACGGCGCATCCAGGCCTATGGCTCGCAGATCAGCGTCGTGGCCGGACAGACGGTCGACCTGCACGTCAGCACCGTGCCCAGTGCGCCCTACCGGATCCAGGTGTTCCGGCTCGGCTGGTACGGAGGTGCGGGCGCCCGCCTCGTCGAGTGCCTGCCCCGCTGTGCTGCGACGGGTCGTTCCGCGCGCTCACGCCGGCGGCTTCCGGTCCGCCACGGGCATCCGCGCCACGTTCCGGCGGCTGATCCGGTCACGGGGGAGCTCGCACTGAGCTGGCCGGTGACCGATCGCATCCACACGAAGCACAGCTGGGTCACGGGCGAGTACCTCGCCCAGATCGTGCTGGCGGGGAGCGGCCGCGCCGAGACGGTTCCATTCGTCGTCCGGCCCCTGCACCCAGACCCGCACGGAATCCTCGTCGAGGTCCCGGTGGACACGTGGCAGGCGTATAACAACTGGGGCGGCAAGAGCCTGTACGCCTTCAACAGCTCGGGCAAGAAGCCGGCCGTCAAGGTGTCCTTCGACCGGCCCTTCGCCTACGGCGATGAGAACCTCACGTTCCCGGTCGACTTCGAGTACCGATACGTCCAGTTCCTCGAACGCAGCGGCTTTCCGCTCGACTACGCCACCGACGTCGACGTGGACGAGAATCCGCAGCTGCTGCTCGGGCAGCGCCTATCGATGACGATCGGCCACGGCGAGTATTGGTCGCCGGGCATCCGCGCCGCCTGGGACGCCGCCCGCGATTCGGGGCACGACCTGGTATTCCTCGGGGCGAACACCGGCTACTGGCAGATCCGCTACGAGGACGACCATCGCACGATCGTCGAATACCGCGACGCCACCGTCGATCCCGACCCCGTTGCCGCTGAGAAGACCACCGAGTTCCGCGCGCTCGACCCGCCGCTCCCCGAGTGCGAGCTCGAGGGAGTCCAGTTCCAGCAGGGCGGCCTGTACCCACCGCTTCAGGGCTCCCTCACGGTGACCACCGCGTCCAATCCGTGGCTCGCCGCCGCTGGACTGCACCCTGGGGACGTGCTGGCGAACGCCGTGCGCGGCGAGTGGGACGCCGTCCAGTCAGGCTGCGACGTGCCCGCCCCGACGATCCTCCTCCAATACCAGGGCACCTATCCCTCCGACGTGACGCTGACCACGATGGGCTCCGGCGGCCGCGTCCTCGCGCTCGGCAGCGAGGGATTCGGGACGCTCGTCAGCGGCTACGAGAAGCGGCACTGCTCCGTCGACACGCGCGCCGAGACCTTCCTGCGCGACGCGCTCATGGATCTCGGCGGGGTGAATGATCTGCCTGCGATGCCGGCAGGCTGTGTCAAGCGCCCGCGGCACGCCGCGTCCGGCTAGCGAGCTCGCAGATCTTCTCAGCCGTGAAGCGCGCCCGGCACGATTCGAACGTGCGACCTTTCGCTCCGGAGGCGAACGCTCTATCCCCTGAGCTACGGGCGCGGGGACCTGGGGGAGCTTAGAGCTTCGGCGCCCGGTGCGCTCATCGTGCTCGGATCACGAGGGCTGGTCGTTTTACCGACCGTATACGTCGGTTAAACGACCACGCCCCGGCGCACCGGGGAGGCCTGGCTGAATAACCGCGACATGCACTCGGGATTTCAGCCAGGCCTCTCCGGCGGCGTGCGGGCCGGCGCAAAACCGCGGGCCCACAGCGGTTTTTCGCGGCGCCTCCAGGGGGAGGTGGGCGCGGATGGAGATCGCGATCATCTCGGACACCCACATGCCCCGCGGCGCAAAGCGGCGGCTGCCTGACGAGTGCGTCGAGCGCCTGAGGGCCGCGGACCTCGTCATCCACGCCGGTGACTTCATGCGCGCCGAGGTCCTGCGGCAGCTGCAAACCCACGCCCCCCTCATCGCCGTGTACGGCAACGTCGATGACGCCGAGTTGCGGTCAAGCCTCCCGGAACGGCGAACCCTTGAGGCGAACGGAGGACGGATCGGGATCGTCCACGACGCCGGACCCTCCCGCGGCCGCCTAAACCGTCTGCGCGCCTGGTTCCCCGACGTCCAGGCGGTCGTGTTCGGCCACTCTCACATCCCACTTCACGAGCGCGCGCCCGACGGGTTTCAGATCTTCAACCCGGGTAGCCCGACCGAGCGCCGCCGCTCCCGGCGCCACACGATGGGGATTGCCCGTGTCGGCCAGACGATCGAGTTCGAATTGATCGCGCTCGACTGAGACTGAGGCTGGGGCTGACAGACTCAGCACCCGTGGACCTCTCGATCTTCTTCGCCGGCACGGCCGGTTCGATCCCGACCGCCCGCCGTGGTCTACCGAGTCTGCTCGTCCGCCGCGGCGGCGACCGGATCCTGTTCGACTGCGGCGAAGGGACCCAGCGCCAGCTCGTGAGCTCGGTGGGGCTGGCCGACCTCGACGACATCTTCCTCACCCACTTTCACACCGATCATTGGCTCGGACTGCCCGGCCTGCTGAAGACCTTCGACCTCCGCGGGCGCGAGCAGCCGCTCGCCGTCCACGGGCCACCCGGGCTCAAGGAGCTGCTCGTCTTCGCGCTGCGGGCGTTCGGTCGCGTCCGCTATGACCTGCGGCTGGTCGAGCTCGAGCCCGGAGACATCGTGGAGCGCGACGATTACCGGATCGCGCCCGTCCCGGCCGCCCACCGGGGCACGGCCTACGCCTACGTGATCTTCGAGGATGAGCGCCCCGGCGTGTTCGACCCGCAACGCGCCGAGCAGCTTGGCCTGGTCCCCGGACCCGAGTTCGGTCGCGTCCAGCGCGGCGAGACGATCCGAAACGTCACCCCGGACCAGGTGCTCGGACCCGCCCGCCCGGGTCGGAAGCTCGTGATCTCGGGCGACACCTCGCCGACCGACTCGATCCGCGTCGCGGCGCACCAGGCCGACGTGCTCGTCCACGAGGCCACGTTCGCGCAGGACGAGGTCGAGCGCGCCGCCGAGACCGGCCATTCGACAGCGGGCCAGGCCGCCGCGATCGCCGTGGAGGCCGAGGTCCGGATGCTGGCGCTGACCCACTTCTCTACCAGGTATCCGGTCGGTGTACTTCGGGACGAGGCCCGCGCGATCTTCCCGGAGACCGTGCTGCCGCGCGACTTCGACACGATCGAGGTCCTGCTCCCCGAGCGGGGCGATCCGCGCCTCATCCGCTGGAGCGAGAGCCCGGAGTCGCACGGGCACCCGGTCGAGGCGCCCGCCGCCGGACCGTGACCGGCGCACGCCACCATGCTCCGAACCTGGAGCGTGTCGAGATGGCGCGCATGATCGGCCTCCGCCCACGACCCGAACACGGGCCCGAGGTGATCGCGCTGTGGCGCCACCCCCGCGTGATCCCCACGCTGTGGCCGACGTCCGCCGGCCCCACCGACGCCGAGGTGGACCGCATCAACGAGCGCACGATCGACCACTGGGAGCGGTACGGGTTCGGCCCCTGGATCCTCCGCGACCGCGCCACCGGCGCGATGGTCGGACGCGGCGGCCTGGCCCGCACCCACGTCGCGGGTCGCGACGAGGTCGAGGTGCAGTGGGCGATCGTGCCCGAACGCTGGGGGGAGGGCCTCGCCACCGAGCTTGCCCGCGCAGCGACCGAGGTGGCGTTCACCGACGTGAAACTGACCGAGATCGTGGCGTTCACGCTCCCGGACAACATCGCCTCCCGGCGGGTCATGGAGAAGGCCGGGTTCGTCTACGAGCAGGAGACCGAATACGCCGGGCTGCTCCACGTGCTCTACCGCCTGCGCGCCGATGCGCGGGCCCGGTTCAGCGGGACATAACATCCGCCTGACCCGCTGCTACGCTCCCGAGCGTCGGCCCCTTTAACCAGGTCCAGCGAGGCCAGGAAGGAGCACGTTGCAAGCCAGCACGGTCGTCCTCGACCGCGATGACATCCGCCGCACGCTCGTGCGGATCGCCCACGAGATCGTCGAGAAGAATTCCGGCGGGAACGTGGCCTTGGTGGGGATCCACCGTCGCGGCGCCCATCTCGCCCAGAGGCTGCACGTCCTAACCAGCGAGCTGGTCGAGGCGCAGGTCCCACTCGGTTTTGTCGACATCGCGTTCTACCGCGACGACTTCGCGATCCGGCCGAGCGCTCCGGTCGTCCACGCCACCCAGCTCGACTTCGCGGTCGACGACCTCACGATCGTGATCGTCGACGACGTCCTCTACACGGGCCGCACCGTCCGCGCCGCGATCGACGTGATCTTCGACTACGGGCGGCCCGCGCGCGTGCAGCTGGCGGCGCTCGTCGACCGCGGTCACCGCGAGCTTCCGATCCGCCCCGACTACGTGGGCAAGAACATCCCGACCTCTCAGGACCAGCGCGTCAACGTGTGCGTCGAGGAGGTCGACGGGGTCGACGAGGTCACGATCAGTCCGGCGTCGACGCCGACACCGCAGAGGAGGGCCGCATGAGCCGCATCGGCCGGCACCTGATCAGCATCGACGACCTCGACCGGGCCGGAATCGAGCGCATCCTCGACCGCGCGGAGTCGTTCGCCGAAGTCTCGGGCCGGGAGATCAAGAAGGTCCCCGCCCTGCGCGGGCGGACCGTCGTGAACCTCTTCTACGAGAGCTCGACCCGCACCAGCTCGAGCTTCGAGCTCGCCGCCAAGCGGCTCAGCGCGGACGTGGTCAGCGTCCGCTCCGTGGGCTCGAGCGTCGACAAGGGCGAGTCGCTCAAGGACACGGTGCAGACCCTGTCGGCCTACGACCCGGCGGCGATCGTGATCCGCTCCCCGCACGCCGGCGCAGCCCAGCTGGTCGCCGGCTGGACCCCGGCGAGCGTGATCAACGCCGGCGACGGCAAGCACGAGCATCCGACGCAGGCGCTGCTCGACGTGTTCACGCTGCGGCGCCGCCTCGGCTCGCTCGACGACGTCAACATCTGGATCGTCGGCGACGTCCTGCACTCTCGGGTGGCCCGCTCGAACATCCTCGCGTTCACGCGGATGGGCGCGAACGTCACCGTCGCCGGGCCGCCGACGCTGATCCCGCGCCAGATCGAGGCGCTCGGGTGCGAGGCCACCGCCACGCTCGACCGCTTGCACGAGGCGGACGTGGTGTACGTGCTCCGGATGCAGAACGAGCGCATGCGCGAGTCCTACGTGCCCTCGCTGCGCGAGTACGCGGAGCGCTACCAGGTCAACTCGCGCCGCCTGAACCCGAATCAGCTGCTGATGCACCCCGGCCCGGTGAACCGCGGGATCGAGCTCTCCGCCGAGGCGATCGACTCGCCCCAGGCGCTGATCGGCGAGCAGGTCAAGGCCGGGGTGGCGGTGCGAATGGCGGTCCTCTACGAGCTGCTCGTCGGCTCCCCAATCCTCGCGGCGGTGGCATGACCATGAACGACAAGCTGTTTCATCGCGAAACCGAGTCCGCCGAGCTCCTGATCCGCGGGGCTTACGTGCTCGACCCCCGGACCGGTCTCGACGAGCCGCACGACGTGCTCGTCCGCCAGGGCCGGATCGCCGAGCTGGGCGCGCCCGGCTCGCTCGCCGCCCCCGCCGACGCGGAGACGGTCGAGGCCGAGCACAAGCATCTGTTCCCCGGATTCGTCGATCCCCACGTCCATCTGCGCACCCCGGGGCAGGAGTACAAGGAGGACCTGCAGACCGGCACCGCGGCGGCGGCGGCCGGCGGCTTCTGCGCAGTGATCGCGATGCCGAACACTGACCCGATCGTCGACGAGGCCGCAATCCTCGGCTCGCTCGTCGAGGCCGCCCGGCGCACAGCGAGCATCCCGGTCGGGTTTCTGGCCTCGATCACGCGGGATCTAAGAGGCACCGAGCTGACCGAGATGGCCGAGCTCCGCGACGCGGGAGCGCTCGGGTTCACCGACGACGGCAAACCGGTCGTCTCGGCGGGGATCCTGCGCAAGGCGCTCCAGTACCAGCGCCTGTGCGGCGGCGTGATCGCCCTGCACGAGGAGGACCCGGCGCTGTCGGGCGACGGCGTGATGCACGAGGGCGCGGTATCGGCGCGCCTCGGTCTCGCCGGGATCCCCTCGATCTCCGAGTCGACGATGATCTCCCGGGACGCTGCGATCGCCGGCTACGAGGGGGCCCGCGTGCACTTCCAGCACCTCTCCTGCACCGAGTCGATCGAGGCCCTGGCCGCAGCCAAGGAAACCGGCGCGCTCCTCACCGGCGAGGTCACTCCGCACCACCTCACGCTGACCGACGACGTCGTGCGGACACTTGACAGCCGCTTCAAGATGA
>DASXOS010000194.1:0-15583 GCA_036494115.1 Solirubrobacteraceae bacterium
CTGACAGCGGGCGCCTGGGGGGTGCTCACGACGCCTGGGCACGCGACGCGGGCGGCCCAGGAGGGCGGCGGAGCCGTCGTGCTCGTCGCCGACGATCCACTGGTCGCGCTGCAGCGGCTGGCCACTGCGTGGCGCCGCGAGCTGGGTGCCGACGTGATCGGCGTCACCGGCTCGACGGGCAAGACATCGACCAAGGATCTGCTGCTCGCACTGCTCGCGCCGCACCGCCGCACGGTGGCCTCGCGCGCGAACTTCAATACCGAGATCGGGCTCCCGCTCGAGATCCTGGCCGCTCCGCTCGGCACCGAGGTGCTGGTGCTCGAGATGGCGATGCGCGGCGCCGGCCAGATCGCCGAGCTGGCCGCGATCGCCGAGCCCGACGTGGGCGTGATCGTCAGTATCGGGCCCGTCCACCTGGAGCTGCTCGGATCGATCGAGGCGATCGCCGCCACCAAGGCCGAGCTGATCGCGGGACTCCCGCCGCACGGCACGGCCGTGATCCCGGCCGGTGAGGCCCTGCTCGATCCCTACCGGCGGACCGACATCACGACGGTCACCTTCGGCGCGGACGGCGACGTCCGGCTGAAGCGCGTCGACGGTGACACGCTCACGATCGATCATCTCGGCGCGGAGATCACGCTCGAGGCGCCGTTCGCTCAGGCACATCTACGCCAGAACCTGCTCGCGGCTGTGGCTGCGGCGAAGGCGATTGGCGTCGAGCCCCACGGCGGCGTCACCTTTCAGCCCGAGGCCGGACGGGGCGGGCGCACGGAGCTCGCCGGCGGGATAACGGTCATCGACGATTGCTACAACGCGAACCCGATGTCGATGCGTGCCGCCCTCGACGACCTGGCCACCACCGCGCCCCGTAATGGGGGGCGCCGCGTCGCGGTGCTCGGCGACATGCTCGAGCTCGGACCCGACGAGCGCCGCTACCACGTCGAGATCGGCGAGCACGCCGAGTCCGCGAAGGTCGATGTCCTGGTGACCGTGGGGCCGCTCGCCGGGGCGATGGCCGACGGCTTCGCCCACGAGGTCCACCAGGTCTCTGACGCGGCCGAGGCGGCGGCGTTGGCGCCTGGTCTGCTCGGGCCTGGCGACGTGGTGCTGATCAAGGCCTCGCGCGGAGTCGGGCTGGAACTCGTCTGCCGGGCGATCGAGTCGCGGGCCGGCGGAGGCGAGTGATGGGGTCCGTCTCCGGCCGGGTATTGATCGCCGGCACCGCATCGCTTCTGCTGTGCCTGTTCCTCAGCCCGCGGTTCATCGACTTCCTGCGCACCCGCGAGTTCGGCCAGAACATCCGCGAGGAGGGCCCGAAGGGGCACCAGACGAAGGCCGGGACGCCGACGATGGGCGGGATCATCATCTTCGTCGCGTTCGCCATCCCGTTCCTGATCCTGTCCAAGCGCGACTGGCAGGCCATGGGCGTGTTCGGCGTCGCCGTGGCCTGCGCGCTGCTCGGCTTCGCCGACGACTACACGAAGATCGTCAAGCGGCGCTCGCTCGGGCTGCGCGCGCGGACCAAGCTGATCGTGACCGTCCTGATCTCGGTGGGGCTGTGGTGGGTGGCGACGCAGAAGGTGCACCTGCAGCCCGATGTGAAGTTTCGCTTCGTCGATTTCACGGTCGACCTCGGCCCTCTGTATCCGGCCTTCATCTACCTGGTGGTGGCCGGGACGACGAGCGGGGTCAACCTCACGGACGGGCTCGACGGGCTCGCCGCCGGCTGTGCCGCGATCGTGTTCCTGGCCTACATCGGGATCACCTTCATCAGCGGCGCCAGCAACCTCACGATCCTCGCCGCCTGCATGGTCGGCGCCTGCATCGGCTTTCTGTGGTTCAACAGCTTTCCGGCGAGCATCTTCATGGGCGACACCGGCTCGCTCGGGCTGGGCGGCGCGATCGCAGGTCTGGCCGTGATGACGAAGACAGAGGTCCTGCTGATCCTCCTCGGCGGGATCTTCGTGATCGAGGCGCTGTCGGTCGTGATCCAGGTATTCGCGTTCCAGACATTCCGCAAGCGCGTGTTCCTGATGGCGCCGATCCACCACCACTTCGAGCTGCAGGCCTGGTCGGAGACGAAGATCATCCTGCGCTTCTGGATCATCGCCGCGGCCTGCAGCGCGATCGGCTACACGGTGTACCAGCTCAGCATCCGTGGCTGAGAGCACTAAGCCCCGGCCACCGCTCCCGCCCGGTCCATTCCTGATCATCGGCCTCGCTCGCTCCGGGGTAGCGGCGGCACTGACTCTGCGCGCCGCCGGACACGAGGTGATCGGTTGCGACTCCGGTTCCGCTGAGGACCAGCGGCTGAGCGAAGCCGCCGAAAGGCTTTCCCGGGCGGGTGTCGAAGTTCACCTGGATGCGTCAGGCGACGCCTTTGCCGCCCGCGCCGGGACGCTCATCAAAAGCCCCGGCGTTCCTCAACACGCGCCCGCCGTCGTGGCGGCACGCGAGTCCGGGCTGCCCGTGCTCGGGGAGTTCGAACTCGCCTGGCGCCTGCTCGCGAATGAGTTCGTCGCGGTGACGGGGACCAACGGCAAGACCACCACGACCGAGTGGATCGGCCACGTCCACCGCGAGGCGGGCCTGTCCGCCGCCGTCGCCGGCAACGTCGGCCGCCCTCTGTCCGACCTCGTCGGCACCATCGACCCGGAGGCCACGGTGATCTGCGAGGCCTCCTCGTTCCAGCTCGAAGACACGACCTACTTCTCTCCCGAGGCCTCCGTGCTGCTCAACCTCGCACCGGACCACCTCGACAGGCATCCCACCTACGAGGACTATGTCGCCGCCAAGCTCCGGATCTTCGCCAACCAGGGCAACGATGACGTCGCCGTGATCGCCGACGATCTCGGGATCGAGGACATCGGCGGCTGTGCCCGTCAGGTCCTGTTCGGCTCCGGCCCCGAGGCTGAGCTGGCCGACCGGGCCGGCTACCTGTGGTGGGACTCGCGGCCGCTGGTGCGTCACGAGGAGATCTCGCTCCCCGGCGCCCACAACCGCCAGAACGCGATGGCCACCGCAGCCGTCTGCCTGGCCCGCGGGGTCGAGCCGGAGGCCGTCGCCGCGGGACTGCGGACCTTCAGCGGCGTGGCCCACCGGCTCGAGCTTCTCGCGGTCGTCGATGGCGTCTCCTATGTCAACGACTCCAAGGCGACGAACGTCGCCTCGACGATCGTCGCCCTGCGCGCGTATCAGGGCGGGGTGCACCTGATCGCCGGAGGTGACGGTAAGCGCCAGGACTTCACCCCACTCGCGCCGGTTGTGGCGGAGCGCTGCGAGGTCGTGTACCTGATCGGCCAGGCCGCGCCGGAGCTCGCGGATGCGCTGGCCGGGTCCGAAGTCCCGCTGCGCGACGTCGGCGACTTGGAGCACGCGGTCCGGGCGGCACGCGCCGCGGCTACCCCGGGGGAGGTCGTGCTGCTGTCGCCGGCGAGCGCCAGCTACGACCAGTACCGCAACTTCGAGGAGCGCGGGGAGCACTTCCGGAGGCTCGTCGGCGCCCTGGCGGGAGCCGTCTGATGGCCCGGGCTGCGGCCGCCGCCCGCCCGGGACGGCCGTCGGCCGAGGATTCGTCGGGACGCCGCACACGAGCCCGCGCCCCCACTCGCCGCGTTCCACCGCCGCTCGAGCATCGGATCCTGATGACCGCGACGCTGTGCCTGATGGCGTTCGGCGCGGTCATGGTCTACAGCGCATCGTCCCCGCTCGGCGTGCTCAACGGGCAGGGAAACGGCACCGGCACGTTCTTCCGCTACCTGCTGTTTGGCGGGATTGGCCTCGCTGCCATGTACATGCTCGAGCGGCGCGGTCTGGCGCTGCTCGACCAGAAGCTGGTGAACACGCTGATGCTGGTCGCGTTCGCGTTGCTGTTGCTGGTCCTGGTCCCGGGGTTCGGGGTGCAGGTCAACGGCGCCCGGAGATGGTTCGCCGCCGGGCCCATCCAGTTCCAGCCGTCCGAGCTGATGAAGCTCGCGATCGTGCTCTACGTGGCTCGCTACCTGGCGGATCATCCGAAGCGGATGCGCGGGCTGCGGCAGGCGATCGCGCCGGTCCTGGTCGTGGTCGGGCCCGCATGCCTGCTCGTCGTGGTCGAGCCCGACCTCGGCACGACGCTAGTGATCGCGTTCGCGGTCACCGCGCTCTTGATCGCGGCCGGGATGCCCGCCCGCCACCTCGCCGCCCTGGGGCTGGTGGCGGCGTTCGCGGTGATCGTGATGATCCTCGCTCAGCCGTATCAGCAGGCCCGGCTGACGTCGTTCCTGCACCCGTGGTCATCGAAGTCGACGGCCGGGTTCCAGGCGGTCCAGGGCCAGATCGCGCTCGGATCTGGCGGGATCTTCGGCGTCGGGCTCGGCCGCTCGGTGCAGAAGATCTTCTACCTCCCCGAAGCGCAGACGGACTTCATCCTCGCCGTGATCGGTGAGGAGCTGGGGGTCCTCGGGATCCTCGGCGTGGTCTTCCTGTACGGGATGATCGCGTACGCCGGTCTGCGCACAGCGAGACGAGCCGCGGGGCGGTATGCCAAGCTGCTCGCCACCGGGCTGACCTCGCTGATCCTGTGCCAAGGCATCCTCAACATCTTCGTCGTCCTCGGGATCGCGCCGCTCACGGGCGTCCCGCTGCCGTTCATCTCGTACGCGCCGACCAACCTGTGCGTGCTCCTGGCTTCGGTCGGCGTGCTGTTGAACATCTCACGGCCGGGGGCGCGGCGCCTGAAAGCGGTCCGCACGCCGACCCGTCAGCGTGACACCGACGCGGATCGTGATCGGCGCCGGCGGGACCGCCGGTCACGTCGTTCCGGCGCTGGCGGTCGCGGACGCGCTGCGGGCTGAGGGCGCCGAGGTCTCGTTCATCGGCGGCCAGCGGGCCGAGCTCGAGCTCGTTCCGGCGGCCGGCTATCCGCTCCACACGATCCGAGTCGAGCCGCTGCACCGCCGCCATCCGGGGCGCGCGGCGCGCGCGGTGGCGGTCGACGCGGCGTCGCTACGCACGGTCCACGGCATCCTGCGCGCCGTGCAGCCGTCCGCGGTGCTCGGCGCCGGCGGATATGTGGCCGGGCCGGTCGGCCTGGCCGCGGTGGCCCGGCGGACGCCGCTGGTGCTGATGGAGGCCGACAGCCATCTCGGGCTCGCCAACCGGATGCTCGCTCCGGTGGCCCGCCGGGTCTGCCTGGCCTTCCCGATCGACGGTCGCGACGGCCCCAAATACCTCGTCACCGGCCGCCCGGTGCCTCCGCGCGCCACAGACCGCGCCGCCGCCCGGGCCCGGTTCGGGATCCGCGACCGGGATATGTGCGTGCTTGTCTTCGGCGGCTCCCTGGGAGCGCGCTCGATCAACTTGGCGGCACTCGAGGCGTTCGCCGGAGCACGCTTCCGGGTGCTCCACGCCGCCGGTGAGCGCGATCTGCCCAGCATGCACTCGCCAGGGGACCACTACGACCTGCGCGGCTACATCCCGGACTTCGGCGAGGCCCTGCTGGCCAGCGATCTCGTGGTGGCCCGCTCAGGCGGCTCGGTGTTCGAGATCGCCGCCGCCGGTCGGCCCGCGGTCCTGATCCCGTATCCATACGCCACCGCCGATCACCAGGCCGCCAACGCCCGCTACATGGAGCAGGCGGGGGCGGCGGTCGTGATCAAGGACTCGGAGCTGACCGGCGCCAGGCTCGCGGCCGAGGTGGGCCGGCTGCTCTCCGATCGCGGCCGTCTGGCCGCGATGGCCCGCGCCTCGGAGGCCCTCGCGCGACCCGACGCGGCGCGCGAGATCGCGCACGAGCTGCTCACCGCCGCGCGGGGGCGCTGAGCGCGGCCCGCACCCCGGCCGTGGGATCGACGACTCAGTAGGGCTTGCTCGGGAAGTTCGGCCCGAGGCGATCGTTGGCGTCCGCAGCGAGCTGGATCGCCCGCGCTGCCCAGAACGTCCCGGAGGGCGTGCCGCCGTTGCAGGAGCCGCCGCTGTTGCCCGGCGGCGAGGACCACAGGAACGCGTCGACGTTCGGGTAGCCGGTGGCGGTCGTCGGCGGCGGACCCAGCCCGCGACCGGGCGGGTTGCAGTTGTCCTCGTTCCCCTGCTTGGTGGGGTGGGAGTTGCGCAGCGGACCGTTCCCGTTCTGCGCCGTGTTGATCACGAAATGGGCGCCGTGCGTCTTGCGGGAGATCTTCTCACCCCACTGGATCTCGTTGATCGTCCAGTTGAGGTGGGTGTCGTTGGTCCAGAAGCCCTGGATGTGGCGGACGCCCGCGCCGTTCAGAACCTTCGCCGTGTATCCGACCGGGTTGCCGTCGGAGTACCCGCCCTCCAGGTACACGACCGTGTGGGGCAGGGACGCCAGCTTGGTCGCCTCGTAGCGGAGGTCCGCCTCCCACAGCTTCAGTGAGCCAACCTTCTGGATGCAGCGGGAGGATCCGATTCCGTCAAGCTCGACCAGGTACACCGCGGGACGGTTGGCCGTGGCGCGGGCGACGGCGTCGACACGCTGCCGGAAGAGCGGCCCGATCGACCGCAGCATCTTCGGCGGCGGGCAATGGTTGCTGGGTGTCGCCGGGTGCAGGAAGTAGGTCGTGAGGATCGGGATGGATCCCGGATCCGCCTGCATGTTGTGGCAGAAGATCTTGATCGCCTGCGTGTAGATCCCCTGGGCGCTCCCGCCCTGCGAGAACACGCTGAAGCGGTTCGCGGCCGGCTCTGAGGCGATCTTCTCGAGGTTGTGAACCTGGCTGGCAAGCCCGGGGTTGCCAGCCAGCATCCCTGCGTATTTCGTGTTGATCAGCTGCTGGAACGTGGCCCACGAGGTGGTGTCGGGCATGTTCTTCGGGTTGAGCCCGAGCAGTTGGGCGACCGCGCCGGCGGCCGCGCCATGGGCCGGTCCGTCGACGAAGAAGTTCGCTCCGTTGAGCGGATTGCTGCCGGGGGCTGTCGGGAGAGCGAGCGGGTTCGTCGGATCGCGCGTGAACGAGTGCGGGTCGCTACACCCGTACGAGCTGGCCGTCCTCGCCTGGGGAGCGTGCCTGGCCGCGTGCGCCGTCCGTCCAACTGCGGACGTGACGCCAGCCGCGAACACGAGCGCGACGACCAGCAATCCCCCGAACCACAACCTCCGGCTTGCCCTCATTGAGGCGATTGATAGCAAAGGATCGAGCGAATTGGAAATCAACCTCCCAAAAAATGGAAGTTCTAGAGAGCGCTAGCCTGCCCCGCTCGCACCCGACTCCCGGAAGAACCTTGGCAAGCGACGACTGGTCATCACGCCGCCTTCACTTAATCGGCATCGGCGGCGCAGGCATGAGCGGCCTGGCGCTGGTGGCTAAACAGCTCGGCGCCTCGGTCACCGGCTCCGACCGGGCCGAGTCGGCGTACACCGAGCGTCTGCGCGAGCACGGGATCGAGCCCGTCCTCGGCCATGCTGCCGAGAACGTGCCCGCGGACGCCGAGGTCGTCTACTCGACTGCCGTTCCGGCCTCCAACCCCGAACGGCGGGCGGCACAGGGACGCGAGCTGCATCGCGCGGATCTGCTGGCACAGCTGGCCGCGCTCCGCCGCTGCCTGGCCGTCACCGGCACGCATGGGAAGACCACGACGACGGCGATGGCGATCCAGGCGCTGCGGGGCGCCGGCCTTGACCCGAGCTACGTCGTCGGCGGCGAGCTGCGGAGCACCGATGCAAACGCAGGCTGGGGGTCGGGCGAGTGGATCGTGATCGAGGCCGACGAGTCCGACCGCTCGCTGTTGAAGCTCCAGCCTGAGATCGCGGTCCTCACCAATGCCGAGCTCGACCACCACTCCACCTACGCCTCGCGACTGGAGCTCGACGAGACGTTCCGCACGTTCATGGCCCGCGCCGGTGACAAGGCGGTTGTGTGGGACCGGCCCGAGCTCCTGGCGCTGTGTCCGCCCGGGGCGGTCCCATATGACGCGCCCGATCCGGTGCTCGAACCAACCGGGTCGACGTTCCGCTGGCGCGGGATCGAGGTCGCGCTGACGGTGCCGGGCGCGCACAACGCCGTCAACGCCGCCGGCGCCCTCACCGCGGCCGCGCTCGCTGGCGCCGATCCCGAGGCGGCGGCGCGGGCGCTGCATGAGTTCCGCGGTACTCGGCGGCGCCTCGAGCTGCTCGGCACCGGACCGGCCGGCGTTTCGGTCTACGACGACTACGCCCACCACCCGACCGAGGTGGCGGCGGCGATCGCGGCCGTGCGCACGCTGCGCCCGCGGCGGGTGATCGCGGTCTTCCAGCCCCACCTGTATTCGCGGACGCGGGCGCTGGCCAGCGGATTCGGCCGGGCGTTGGCGGCCGCCGACGTGGTCGGGGTGCTCGACGTATATCCGGCGAGGGAGGACGCGGACGAGTTCCCAGGTGTCGACGGGCGGCTCGTGGCGGCGGCGGCGGCCGATGCCGGCGGGGGCAGAACGGTGGCCTGGCTCCCGGACTTCGCGGACGCCCGGCGGTTCCTCGCGGAGGCGCTGCGGCCAGGAGACCTGTGTCTCATGATGGGCGCCGGAAACATCGACGCCCTCGCCCGCGCCCTGGTGTCCTGAGGAACCAGCCGAGCCGCCTTCTAGTCTGCTCCCGATGGCCGACGTCCCGCCCGGCGTCCAGCGTGACTTCCCGCTGTCGAGATTGACGACGATCCGCACCGGTGGAGCAGCGGAGCTGTTCGCGCGCGTGGGCACGCTCGACGAGCTCGGGCGGCTCGTGGCCTGGGCCGTTGCCGAGGAGGTCCAGGTAGGGGTCGTGGGCTCCGGGTCGAACCTCCTCATAGCGGATGCCGGCGTCCGTGGACTGGTGTTGAAGCTGGATCGTGAACTGAGCGAAATCGAAGTCGATGGCACACGGATGCGGTGTGGCGCCGGCGCGCGCCTACCGGCGGTGTCGGCTCGGGCTGCCCAGGCCGGCCTCACGGGAATCGAGTTCGGGGTCAACATCCCGGGCACCGTCGGCGGCGCGGTGCGGATGAACGCGAACGCCTACGGCGGCGAGCTCGCCCGCGTTCTGGAGTGGGTCGATGTCGTTGGCCCGGCCGGCACCGAGCGCCGGACCCCCGACGCGCTCGGCTTCGCCTACCGCCGCTCGAACCTCGGCTCTGGCGAGATCGTGGCCCGCGCCGAGTTCGCTCTCGCTCCGGCGGCCAGCGACGAGGTCAAGGCGACCCTCGCCGATATGCGCCAGCGGCGGCGGACCGCGCAGCCGTCGGGGATCAAGACGTTCGGCTCGACCTTCAAGAACCCCGACGATCCCCGCGCGGAGGGACGAACCGCCGGCCAGCTGCTCGAGGCGGCCGGGTGCCGGGGGCTGCGAATCGGTGGCGCGAGCTTCTCGGAAAAGCACGCGAACTTCGTCGAGAACCATGGCGACGCCACCACCGCCGACGTGATCGCGCTCATGGCCGAGGGCCGCCGGCGGGTCAAGGAGCAGTTCGGCGTCGCGCTCGAGCCCGAGGTCCAGGCGCTCGGCCCGGTCGCGTTCCCGGCCGACTGGAACCGCGGATGATCGCCGAGGCGATCCGCTCGCGCCGGTCGCGCTACCGCCGGTTCCGGGCACGCCGTCTGCGCACCCGCCGGTCACGGGGAGGACGGACCGGCGACCGGCCGCTACTGCGGAGCCTGGCGCTCCCGCGCCCGCGCCCCAAGGTGATCGCCCTGGCCGTTGCCGTGCTGGCACTCGGGCTCGGAGCGTGGCTGTGGTTTCGCGACTCGTCGCTGGTGTCGGTCAAGCGGGTCGCCGTGACCGGCGTCAGCGGGCCCGACGCCGGCCGGATCCGGGACGCGCTCGAGACCGCGGCGCGCAACATGACGACGCTCGATGTCAAGACGGATCAGCTGAACACCGCCGTCGGCCCCTACCCGGTGGTCAAGAAGCTCCAGGTCAGCACACAGTTCCCGCACGGGATGCGGATCCACGTGGTCGAGGAGATTCCCGTTGCCGAAGTGCAGGTGGGGGGGCGCAACGTCGCCGTAGCCGACGACGGCACGCTGCTGCATGACGCCCCCACGACGACCCAGCTTCCGCTGCTCCAGCTCCGCTCGAGCCCTGGCGGCTCCCAGCTCACCCAGCAGGACGGCCTGTCGCTGGTGACGCTGCTCGCGGCGGCGCCCTACCAGATGCTCTCCCGCGTGAGCCAGGCGAGCACGTCGAGTTCCCATGGCCTCGTCGCGCAGTTGCGTGACGGCCCGAGCATCTACTTCGGCGGCGACGACCACCTCGGCGCGAAGTGGATCGCCGCCGACGCGGTACTGCTCAGTTCGGGCTCCTCGGGCGCGGAGTACATCGACGTCAGCGATCCCGAGCGTCCGGTTGCGGGCGCGACCGCAGCCACGTCGTCGACCGCGACCGGAACGACACCGTCGACCGCGACCGCAACGACGCCGTCGACCACGACCGCGACCACCCCGGCGCCGGCGGCGGCCACGACGCCGACGACCGTCACGGGAGGCTAAACCTAAACTTCAGGGTTAGTCCATAAAATCGTGAACTCTCGGGGCGGAATCGAGAATTCGCCGTTCTGCAACAAACGTTGCCGGAACGCAGAAACGATTGACGGGCCGCATCCTCAGCGCATAACGTGCGAAACTCTCGCTAAGAGCGAACACGCAGAGAAACTCTCAAGCCTAACTTGAGGCTCGGACGGAAGGCCATGGAAAGCAGCTATCTCGCAGTCATTAAGGTCGTCGGCGTCGGCGGCGGCGGTACCAATGCGGTCAACCGCATGGTGGACGCCGGGCTGCGCGGCGTCGAGTTCATCGCGTGCAACACGGACGCCCAAGCGCTCGCGATGTGCGACGCGGACATCAAGCTGAATATCGGGCATGACCTCACCAAGGGATTGGGGGCCGGTGCCAACCCGGACATTGGCCAGGGTGCGGCCGCCGAGTCTCGCGACGACATCAAGGAGGCGCTCAAGGGCGCCGACATGGTGTTCGTCACCGCCGGAGAAGGCGGTGGCACCGGGACCGGCGCGGCGCCCGTGATCGCCGACATCGCGAAGAACGAGATCGGCGCCCTCACGGTCGGCGTGGTCACCCGGCCGTTCTCATTCGAGGGCTCGCAGCGCGCGGGTCAGGCCCAGGACGGGATCCAGAAGCTGCGCGAGAACGTCGACACGCTGATCGTCATCCCGAACGAGAAGCTGCTGGCGATCGTCGAGCGGCGGACGACGATCCTCGATGCCTTCCGCGAGGCGGACAACGTGCTGCGCCAGGGCGTTCAGGGCATCACCGACCTGATCACGATCCCGGGTCTCATCAACCTCGACTTCGCCGACGTGCGCACGATCATGCACGACGCCGGCACGGCGCTGATGGGGATCGGGACCGCCGGCGGCGAGAACCGCGCCGCCGAGGCGGCCAAGATCGCGATCTCCTCGCCACTGCTCGAGGAGTCCGTCGAGGGCGCGATGGGGATCCTGCTGAACATCACCGGCGGCCACGACCTTGGGCTGTTCGAGGTCAACGAGGCCGCGGAGATCGTGCAGCAGGCCGCGGACTCGAATTCGAACATCATCTTCGGCGCGGTCATCGACGACTCGATGGGCGATGAGGTCCGGGTGACGGTGATCGCCACCGGGTTCGACCATGGCGGGCCGATCCCGTCGCAGGCCCGCGAGAGCACTCGCCGGGCACGCCGCGACCGCGACGTGACCATGGACGACCGTCAGCGGTCCTCGCTGGAGATCGGTGACGACGAGATCGACATCCCGTCGTTCCTGAAGGACCGATAGCCGCCAGTCATCGTGGGTCCGAGTTCCGACGCGCGGTGAGTGCGGCGGCGCAACCCGGACGCCTCTGTGCTGTTCTAACCCCCGTCAGACGTGCGGCCGACAGACACCCGGAGGGCAAGGGCGAGCCCCGCGGCGCTGTGAGAGCGTCGCGCGGCCTCGCGGGATGGCTCGCGCTCACCGTGCTGGCGTTCGCGCTGACCGTCGGCGCCGCGCGCGCACAGGCGCCGACGCCCACCGCGCCCCGCGTCCTCGACGCCGGAGGTGGGATCACCGCGTTGACCGGGATGTCGGTGGCCCGCGACGGCACCGGGGGGCTCGTATACGTGAAGGGCGGCCATGTGTTCGTCTCCCAGCTCGCCGGCACGTTCCAGACGCCGCAGCAGATCGACCCAGGGCTCGGCGCCAGCTCCTCACAGCCGGTGATCGCGGCTGCCAACGGCGGCTTTTTGACCGTCGCGTTCATCAACGGCGGCAGCCTGTATGTCGTACAGCGGGCCACGACCAGCTCGCCCTACACCGCGCCGCGCGCCCTCGCCGGCGGCGCGAGCAATCCCGCGATCGCGGTGACGACGCTGAGCAAGGTCTACCTCGCGTTCACCGTGGTCGGCAGCGGCGGCCACGACGTCCGCTGCGCCTACTACGACAGCGGGTCGTGGGGGATCGAACCCTCCCCGCTCGACGCGTCGCCCGGTGACGACGCCGGAGCCGGGTCGGACCGTCCCGCCGTGGCGGCTGCCGGCGACGGAGTCGGGATCGTGGCCTGGGGTGAGGCCGGACACGTCTTCACCCGGAGGGTGTGGGGAACCTCCCCGAGCGTTGTCGACGAGCAGGCCGACCCGGCGTCGATCGGCGGCTGGGGCGAGGTCTCCGCCGACCAGCCGGCGGTCGCGGCCGGCGGCGACTCCTCATACGCCGCGGTCACATTCCGCGAGGTGGTGGCCAGTGGCGCGCAGCAGCAGTCACGCGTGCTGGTGCGTCGCCTGCACGGCTCGCAGTTCGAGGGTCCGGCGTCTGCCGATGGCCTCGGCACGCCGGGATCCGAGGGGGCTGATCAGCCGCAGGTGTCGGTCGGCGAGTACGGCCAGGGGTTCGCCACCTCGGCCCGGACGAGCAGCCACCAGCTGGTGGCGATGCGGATCGGCTCGGGCGGCACTCCGGGGGCGGTCCAGCGCGTCGACAGCCAGCCCAACACCGGCGCCCCGGATGCGGTTCCCGCGGCCGTCGGCTACCACGAGGCGGTGATCGCCTGGCAGGAGGACCCGACGCTCGGCAACCCAGAGATCCGGGCCCGGTTCTTCGACGGAACCAGCCTCGGCGCCGAGTTCAGCGTCTCGTCCACCTCGCTGGGTGCCACGGACGCGGCGGCCGGGCTCGTTGCCGACGGCGACATTGCCGCCGATGTGGCGGTCGCCTGGGTTCAAGACGACGGCGGCTCGCCGGCGATCGTGGTCGAGCAGATGTACCAGCCTCCCGGTGGTGTCTCGCTCCCGTCGAAATTCACGTATGTCCGCTCAACGACGCCGACCTTGTCGTGGAACCCGTCATCCGAGCGCTGGCAAACCACCTACACGGTGACGCTCGGAGGCGCCCAGATCGGACAGACGGCCGGCAATTCGATCCACGTTCCGGCGGCGCTCGCACAGGGCCCCCACATCTGGACCGTGACGGTCTCGAACCCGACCGGCCAGTCGAAGACATCCGCCCGGGCAACCGTGTTCGTCGACACGATCGCGCCGAAGATCCACCTGAAGATCCGCGGCAGCCACACGCTGGGCTCGATCCTCCAGCTCGGAGTGCGCGCCTCCGACGGGCCACGCGGCACCGCGTCCGGCATCCAGCAGGTGCGCGTGAGCTGGGGCGACGGCAAGAGCGCCCGCTACAGCAGACCGGCCGGCAAATCCCACAAGTACGCCCGCACGGGCTCCTACCGCATCACCGTGGTCGCCACCGACCGCGCCGGGAATCGCACGCGCGCGACCCTCCCGGTCCGAATCACCAAGCCGAAGCGGCGCACGCATGGATAGGGGCACCCGAGTCAAGGCGAGGACGGTGGCGTCCCTGGCGGTGGCTCTGGTGATCGCGCTGGGTCTGGCCACGGGCGCGCGGGCCCAGGGACCTGCATATTCCCCCCAGGCTCCGGCCAAGGGGGCCCTGACCCGCGACGGCCAGGACGGGCGCTACCTGCTGGCCGGCAACTGGCTCTACCGCCAGGACCTGGGGGACGTTGGCCAGGCCCAGGGGTGGTGGCGAAACGTCGCCTCGACCGATGGCTGGTCGCCGGTCACGATCCCCAACTCCTACAACGCGAACGACCTGTCCACGACCAGCATGAACGGCTACGTCGGCTGGTACCGCAAGGACTTCACCGTGCCCACGGGCGCATTCGCGCGCTCCGTCAAGCCGCGCGACCGGCACTGGATCCTGCGCTTCGAGAACGTCAACTACCAGGCCACGGTGTGGCTGAACGGCCACAAACTGGGGACGCACGCCGGCGCGTACCTGCCGTTCGAGTACGACCTCAAGCTGAAGCCCGGCGTCAACCGCCTGATCGTCCGCGTCGATGACCGCCGGACACCGTCGGCGCTCCCGCCCGGTCCGGGAGGCGGCTGGTGGAACTACGGCGGGATCCTCGGCGAGGTCTATCTGCGGGCCGTCCAGCGCGCCGACATCTCACACGCCCAGATCCGGCCCGTGCTCAGCTGCGTCACCTGCGCGGCGACGATCGAGGACAAGGCGGTGGTGCGCAACGTCACCGGCTCCTCGCAGACCGTGGTGCTGCGCGGCACCTACGGGCGGACGAAGCTCGACTTCGGCGAGCACACGCTGCCCCCGCACGCCAGCTGGACCGCCACCGCCACCGCCAAGCTGGCCCATCCCACTCTGTGGGCGCCGGGAAACCCCAAGCTGTACAAGGCCACGCTCACCCTCGCCGACGCCAAGGGCCACCGTCTCGGCGGCTACGTCGACTACAGCGGGGTGCGCAAGATCACGGTCACATCCGACGGCCGGCTGGAGCTCAACGGACGGCTGCTCAACCTGCGGGGCGTGAACCTCCACGAGCAGGCGCTCGGATCCGGCGCCGCCCTCAGCCTCGCGCAGTACCAGCGGCTGATGGGCTGGGTGGTCGAGCTCGGCGCCACCGTGGTGCGCGCCCACTACCCCCTCGACCCCGAATTCGAGGAGCTGGCGGACCGCGACGGGGTCCTGTTGTGGTCGGAGATCCCGGTCTGGCGGGTCTCCAACCGCTACCTGAACCAACGGGCCTGGGTGACGCGCGCCCACGCAGCACTGGCCGACAACATCGCCACCAACCAGAACCACCCCTCGATCCTGCTCTGGAGCATCGGCAATGAGCTGCCGACGCCGGTGAGCAGCCAGGAGGCGAGCTACATCCGCGGGGCGACCGCGCTGGCCCACAGGCTCGATCCGACTCGCCCAGTGGGCATGGCGGTCAGCGACTGGCCGGGCGTGGCCTGTCAGCCGAGCTACGCGCCGCTCGACGTGATCGGCGTCAACGAGTACTTCGGATGGTTCGACGCGGGGGGCGGCACCACTGACGACCGCGATTCGCTTAGCCCGTTCCTCGATAGCTTCCGCGCCTGCTACTCGACAAAGGCGATCTTCGTCACCGAGTTCGGGTTCGACGCCAACCGCGACGGACCCGTCGAGGAGCGCGGAACCTACGCGTTCCAGTCCAACTCGCTGGCGTTCCACCTCGCCGTGTTCGCCTCCAAGCCCTGGCTGTCCGGCGTCACCTACTTCGCGATGCAGGACTTCGCGGCCCGGCCGGGCTGGGCCGGCGGCAACCCCTGGGGCACCCCTCCGTGGGTCCAAAAGGGGATGGTGGACATGTACGGCAACCACCGCCC
>DASXOS010000195.1:0-9167 GCA_036494115.1 Solirubrobacteraceae bacterium
GTCCTGGCCCCCTCGTCGCTCGCCTGGCGGCTATACGACGCGCACGGGCAGGCCCTGACCGGGCTCGAGTGGGCGATGCGCGGCTCGCAGAACTACCCGCCGAACCTCAAGCCCGTGATCTTCGCTCCCGGTGCTGCCAACCCCGGCTTCGCCTGCTTCTACACCCAGCGCCGCTGCATCCCCAACTGGGTCTATTGGCTGGCGGGCGGCCTGACCGAGCCGCTGCCGCTGGCGAGCCTCCCGCGCGGGCGCTACCGGCTGACGGTGTACGCGTGGGACTGGGCCGGGAACACCTCGGCGCTCGACTATTCGTTCAACGCGCCGCTGGCCAGCGCCGCCGCCGCCCCGTTCGGACCGCTCGCGCCGCGCTTCGACTACCCCTGAGCGTGGCTGGTTACCGCCAGGCGGGCGCCGCAGGTCCTCAGAACGGGGGCGGCGTGCCCTTCAGGCGGGAGCTGATCAGGATGTAGATGCCGATCACCAGGCCGATCACGCCGATCACCATCAGGATCGTCCCCACGGTCTTGATGTCGACTCCCGAGACATGGGCGGTGACCGCGTAGCGCAGAAGCGCTCCGACGGTGATCAGGAACAGGCTCCCGCTGATCGTCATGCCCTGAAACCTACTCTGGAGGCGGCTGGGGCGAGCCGTCACCCGACGCCTGGCGAGATGGCGTATAGGGTTGTCGCCTCGTGAGTGTGGAGGAGGTCACCGTGACCGGGCCGGGGTCGCTGTGAAGCGTGTCCTCGCCTTGCCGCGGTACCGGAGCGTGCTGTTCGCCTACACGGCCAACGAGCTCGCCTGGATCGTGTCCCTGCTGACGGTGGCGGTGGTGGTCTACCGGCGGACCGGCAGCGCACTTGGGACCACCGCCTATTTCCTCTGTTCGCAATTCCTCCCGGCGCTCGTGGCGCCCGCGTTCGTGGCGCGCCTCGAGCAGCGGCCCACCCGGCTGGTGCTCGCGGCGCTGTTCGCAGCGCAGGGGGCCGTCGCCGCGGTGCTCGGGCTGGTCGCCCACGAGGTGCCGCTCGCGCCGCTGCTGGTGATCGTCACGCTCGCGGGACTGGGAGCGCTCATCACCCGGGTGTTCAACCGCGTGGCCATGCTGTCGGTGACCACCCCGGCCGGATTGCTGCGCGAGGGCAACGCCGTGGCCAATGCGGCCTTCACGGTCACGATCTTCGTCGGCCCGTTGGTCGGTGGCCTCGTGACCGCGCTCGGGAGCGCCCGGATCGCGCTGTTCGGTGACGCCGTCCTACTCGCCGCCGCAGCGGCCGTCGTGTTGTTCACGCTCGAGGTGCCCGCAGTCACGACGAAGGCGCGCCCTCCGGCACGCCGCCGGGTCCGAGCGGCAATCGCGTACGCCTCGCGCCACCGGCAGATCCGGCTGCTGCTGGTCCTGCAGGCGATCGCCCTGTTGTTCTTCACCATCTCGGTTCCCGTCGAGATCGTGCTGGTGCAGCACTCGCTGCATCGGGGCGCCGGCGCTTATGGAGCCGTGCTGTCGAGCTGGGGAGGCGGAGCGATCGTGGGCAGCGCGATCTACGTACGGTGGCGCATGCTGCCCGCGCGACAGACGATCGCGGTCGGCGCCGGGGCGCTGGGAATCGGCTTTCTGGTGATGGCGAGCGCGCCCACGATCGCAGTCGCGATCGTCGGCGCCGCGGTGGGCGGAATCGGGAACGGCTCCGAAGCCGTGGCGGTCCGCACCGTGCTCCAGGAGCAGGTCGAGGAGCACTGGATGGCCATGGTGATGAGCCTCAACGACTCGATCTCGCAGTCGGTCCCCGGAGCCGGGATCCTGCTCGGCGGCGGGATCGCCGTCCTGGCAGGGCCGCGTGTGGCCTTTGCCGTCGCCGGCGTCGGCGCGCTGGTCGTGACCGCGGCGGCGTGGGTGATGATGCGTCCCGGGCCGGAGTCATCAGACCGCGACGACGCGGCGGCCGAGCTCTCAGACCGCGACGGGGAGCGCGGGCTGCGCTCCAGCGGTGCCCATCCAGGCTGAGAACGCCTCTGCCGGGAGCGGCCGGCTCACGTGGTAGCCCTGCGCCAGGTCACACCCCAGGTGGGCGAGGTGCGCGAGCGTGGGCTCGTCCTCGACGCCCTCGGCGATCACCCGCAGACCGAGGTCGTGACCGAGGTTGATCGTCGAGCGCACGATGATCAGGTCGCTCTCGTCCTGGAGCATCGGGGAGACGAATGAACGGTCGATCTTCAGCTCGTTGATGGGCATCCGCCTGAGGTTCGCCAGCGACGAGTAGCCGGTCCCGAAGTCGTCCACCGACAGGCACAGCCCGAGCTCGTTGAGGCGCATCAGCGTCGCCAGCGACCGCTCAGGATCCGACATCAGCATGCTCTCGGTGATCTCGAGCTGCAGGGCTGCCGCCGGCACGTGATAGCTCGTCAGCATGTGCTCGATGTCGCCCGGGAGGCTGCGGTCGAGAAGGTCGCGGACCGACAGGTTCACGGCCACCGAGAGGTCATGACCCGCACGGCGCCACTCCGCGCACTGCATGATCGAGCGCTCGAGCACATGACGGGTGAGCGGACCGATCAGCCCTGACTGCTCGACGGTCTGGATGAACTCGCCCGGGGGGATCATCCCCAGGTCGGGGTGCTCCCAGCGCACCAGTCCCTCCGCGCCGCGCACCGAGGTCCCCTCCACATCGACGATCGGCTGGTAGTGGACCACGATCTCGTCGGTGTTGAGCGCGCGGCGGAAGTCGCTGAGCACGCTCAGCCGGCGGAGAGAGTGGTGGTCGAGCTCGGCCGCGTACAGCTTGCAGCCGCTGTGTGACTCCTTCGCCGCGTACATGGCCACGTCGGAGCGCCGCAGCAGCGTGTGTGCGTCGTCGCCATCGACCGGGAACCGAGCGATCCCCACGCTCGCACCCACCTGCAGGGTCATCCCCTCCATCAGGACGGGTTCCTGGACGCACTCGATCAGCCGCTCAGCGATTCGCTCCAGCTCTCCCACGTCGTCGGCGGAGGCGTCCGGCAGCACGGCGAACTCGTCGCCACCGAGGCGGGCCACGACCGCGTCGTCCCCCGCGGACGCGACCAACCGCGGTCCGAGGCCGCGCAGCAGCTCGTCGCCGTAGTGGTGACCGAGGGTGTCGTTGACCTCCTTGAAGCGATCGAGGTCGATCAGCATCACGGCGAATGTGGTGCCACGGGGCCCAGCGTCGGCGATCTGTCCCTCCACACGCTGGCGGAATCGCTCACGGTTGGCCAGACCGGTCAGCTCGTCGGTGGTGGCGATCCGTTGCAGCTCCGATGCGCGCTGCTTGGAGCGCAGCAGCTCGCCGACCAGGTACTGATAGGTGACGAGGATGAGGCCGAGAAGCGCCAGTCCCAGGGTGCCGGTCTGCCAGGTGAGGTACACCGCCGCCATCGTGAGCAGAGCCGAGAGCATCTCGGCCGCGAGTACCGGCGGGACCAGGTCGCGAGCCTGCCGCCACAACGACGTGCGGTCCAGGTAGCACTGAAACCCGACTACGCCAACGAAATTGAGGAGCAGCGCTACGAAGAACGCGGGGAAGATCAGCACGTAGTAGCCGATGTCGTGGTGGCCGAGCCCGAGTGCGCTGACGGCACTGCGGAACAGCAGCCCGGCGATCAACGGGAACCAGGTGAACGTGACCAGGTTGTCGACGAACGCGGGGAACGACTCGCGTGAGCGTGCCCACCTGACGCAGGTGGTGACCAGGCCGATCAGCGCGGCCGGGCCGCCGCCGAGCAGCGCACCCGCCAGCACGAGGCCGAGCATCGTGCCGGAGATCGACAGGCGGCTCGAGCCGGCATCGACGTAGGCGATGCCGCTCAACGTGGTGAATGCCGCGATCACCAGCAGCGAGGACAGGTTCCAATCGGCGGTTGCAGTCGTGGCGAGGGCCACGACCGCCGCTGACGCCAATGCGAGCAGGGCAACGACGAATGTCCCGCGTCCGGGGGTTCTTTTCTCGAGCACGGCGACGGTGGAATCCAACGTGGCCATCGCCGTGGACATCGGCACAGGCCTCGTTTGCGCTCAATCGGAGTCCGCCGGAGTGCAACGAATGTCCAGAAGCGTCCAGTGACCGCTCAAGCACGCCTGCGGCAGGACCGATCAGGCAGCTGTACCACAAAAAGAGAGGGAGGGACCGCGGCAACGATCCCTCCCATACTCCACAGATCAGCCGTTGTTGTGCCAGGCCATAAGTCTGGCCCTCCTTTCGGCAGCGATAGCAGAGAGACACCTTTAGCTATCGGCAGGTTTGGGAGCTTTCTTGAGCGCCTGATTTCAGGCGCCGAACAGTGCTGCGCGCCTCGCCGCATCGACCCGCGGCGGGGCGCCCACGGCCGTCCTCTCCTAGATGTTCTGCAGGTGCTCGCGGGCCGCGGCCCGCAGCTCCCGCTCGACGGCGGGCGCCCGCCGCATCACCTCGCCGAGCGCCCCCGGCGACAGAACGAGCAGGCGCGATGGCGCAGTGGCCACGACGGATGCCGTGCGGGCGTAGCCGAAGCCGGCGCCCCAGTCGAGTGCGGCGAGCTCGCCGAAGAACTCGCCCGGCCCGAGCGCCCGGATCGGGCGGTTCTGCTCACCGCGAATTTCCATCGCCCCGTCGACGATCGCGTAGAAGTGCCGAGTCCCCTGCCAGCGCGAGATGACGGTCTCACCCGGGGAAACCATCCTCTCGCGCGCCGACCCCAGCACGAGCTCGATCGCGTCCGCCGGCAGCTCCGCGAACAGCGGCAGGCTGCGCACGGCGGCCTCGTCGAACGCCGCCGCCTTGGAATCCGCCCAGCCGCCGCGGACGTCGGCGAATTGATCCTCGTATTCGTCCGGATTCACGTCAGCGGTGGTCGTCGGCCTCGTCGCGGACGCGAACCAAGCCAGTGTTTCGCGGACGTCGTCCGGTCCGCTGGTGTGGTTCATCACGCACATCCGGATCGCGTACCGGCCGTGCAGGCGGGTCGAGGAGACCAATCCGCGGCCGCTGAGCTCGAATGCGGTGACGAGCTTGGCGTTCACCTCCGCGATGTCGTCTTCGCCGTCTACGCCGTCGAAGCGCCGGCGGAAGCAGATGATCCCGAGCGACGCCGGCGAGACCAGCTCCAGTTCGGGGCGCGCCGCCACCTCCTGCTCCGCCAGCTCGGCGAGGTCGATCGACCGGTCGATCGCCTGGCGGAAAGCGTCCGTGCCGTAGTAGTTGAACGAGAGCCAGATCTTGATCGCGCGGGCGGTGCGCGTCAGCTGCAGCCCCAGATCGGAGAAGTTCACCTCGTCGCTCTTGTAGTCGGCGAGGTAATCCGGGTTGATCGTGAAAGCGTTCTTGAGGCGGTGCCCCTCGCGCACGAGCAGGCAGCCACATTCGATCGGCTGATACAGCCACTTGTGCGGATCGAGCGTGACGGAATCGGCGAGCTCGATCCCGGCCAGCTGCGCCCGGCCGCGCTCGGTCAGGGCCGCGAAGCCGCCGTAGGCCCCATCGGCGTGGAGCCACATGCCGCGCTCGTGGCAGACCTCCGCCAGCTCGCGCAGGGGATCGACCGCGCCGGTGTTCGTCGCGCCGGCGTTGGCGCACACCACCAGCGGGCGCAGTCCCGCCGCGGTGTCGGCATCGATCGTCCCGATCACGGCGTCGAGCCTGATCCGGTGATCGGCATCGGTCGGCAGCACTCGCAGCTGGTCGGGGCGGAAGCCGAGCAGCCGGGCGGCGCGGGCCACGGATGAGTGGGTCTGATCGGCGACGTACGCCACCACCGTGTCGGACATCGCGCCGAGCAGCGACTCGCGCGCGCAGGCGAGCGCGGTGATGTTGGCCGCCGACCCACCGCTGACCAGGATTCCGGCGGCCTCGGCGGGATAGCCGATCCACTGCTTGAACCAATCCAGCACCACGAGCTCGAGCTGGCTCGGTCCCGCCGCCGACATCCACGAACCGACGTCGATGTCGAGCGCGGCCGCGATCAGGTCACCGAGCGCGCCGGGAAACGTGCTCGAGGCCGGGATGAACGCGAAGTAGGCGGGGTGCGCCAGGCGGCTCATCGGCCCCAGCACGTCGCGCCTGGTCTGGGCCAGCAGCTCGTCCCAGCTGCGGGGTTCGGTCGGCGGCGGCGCGCCGAGACGCGCGCGCAGATCCGCTCCCTGCCCGCGGCGCATGGCGGGGATCGAGCGGTCGGTCAGCTCCTCGATCAGCATGTCGACCGTTCGGTAGCCGATCTCCCGCATCTGCTCGGGCGTCAGCCCGAGGGGATCGACCTCAAGGTCTCGATTGTCAGCTGGCCCGCTTGCGCCCACTCGGCGCGAACGATATGCGACAGACCTCACAGATGACACCCGCTAGTGGTCGCGTACTTACGGACGGGGCCACTAGGCGCCCAAGTAGACTGGCGGCGCCATGGGAGGTAAGAGATGAGTTTGCCGGGGCGGGTACTCGTTGTTGGACTGGGTGGCGTCTCGCGCTGCACGCTGCCGCTGCTGTTCGAGCACCTCGGGGTTCCGGCTGATCGCTTCACGGTCCTCGACTTCGGCGGCGTCGACCCATCCGACGTCGAGCTGCTGAAGGCACGCGGAGCCAGTTTCGTCATCGATCGGATCACGCCCGAGAACTACGGCCAGGTGCTCGGAGCGCACGTCGGCGCGGGCGACATGATCATCGACCTCGCCTGGAACATCGACACCTGCGATGTGCTCGAGTGGTGTCGCCCGGCGGGTGTCCGCTACGTCAACGCCTCGCTCGAGGTGTGGGATCCGTATGCGGGGATCGGCAGCGAAGCCCCTCGCGACCGGACGCTGTACGCACGCCAGATGCGGCTGCGCGACATGATCGAGGCGTGGGGCGACAACGCCGGTCCGACCGCGGTCCTCGACCACGGCGCGAATCCTGGGCTGGTCTCGCACTTCACCAAGCAGGCGCTGCTCGACCTCGCCGCCAAGTGCCTGGACGAGTCGCCCGCGGGCGCCCCGGCAGCGGACGAGCTGGGCGACGCCGTGCAGCGCCGCGACTTTGCCCGCATCGCGCAGCTCGTGAACGTGCTCACCATCCACATCTCCGAGCGCGACACCCAGATCTCGAACCGCCCCAAGCGGGAGAACGAGTTCGTCAACACGTGGTCGGTCGAGGGCTTCTACGAGGAGGGGATCGCGCCCGCCGAGCTCGGCTGGGGCACGCACGAGAAGCGACTCCCGCCGGGGGCGCAGACCCATCTCGACGGGCCGCTGAACCAGATCTGCATTGCCCATCCGGGCTGCCGGACGTGGGTGCGCTCATGGGTCCCGTGCGGTGACATCGTGGGCATGGTGATCCGCCACGGCGAGGCGTTCTCGATCTCCGACCGGCTCACGGTGCGCGACCCGAGCGGAGCGCCGGTGTACCGCCCGACCGTGCACTACGCCTACTGCCCGGCCGATGCCGCAATCGCCAGCCTCCACGAGCTCCACATGCGCGGCGACCGGCTGCAGGAGGACCAGCGGCTGATGTACGACGACATCGTCGAGGGCCGCGACGAACTCGGGTGCCTGCTGATGGGTCACCCGTTTCAGAGCTGGTGGATCGGGTCGCTGCTCGACATCGAGGAGACGCGCCGGCTGGCCCCGGGGCAGAACGCCACCACGCTCCAGGTCGCGGCCTCGGTGCTCGGGGCCGCGAAGTGGATGATCGACAACCCGGACGCGGGGGTGCGCCTCCCGGACGACATCCCCCACGAGCCGATCCTCGAAGTGGCCAAGCCGTACCTCGGTCCGTTCGTCTCCGAGGCCGTCGACTGGACACCGCTCCAGCGCTGGGACGACGCGTTCGCCGGCTACGGCCGTCCCCGTCCCGCCGAAGCGGACGTGTGGCAGTTCAACACGTTTCTCGTCACCGGGCCGTCGGCGCCGTGAGCGCGAGCCAAGCGCCTTTCGAGCAGATCCGCGCGGATCTCGACGATCGCGTCCTCACGATCACGTTGAACCGGCCCGACCGGCTCAACGCCTGGACGCCCGTCATGTTCAAGGAATTGGTCGCCGCGTTCGACCGCGCCGACGCCGATGACGAGGTGCGCGTCGTGGTCGTGACCGGTGCCGGCCGCGGCTTCTGCGCCGGCGCGGACCTGGCCGCCGGCGGCGAGACGTTCGACTACCGCCGGCGCGGGGTGACCGACGAGGTTCCGCGCGACAACGGCGGCCGGTTCACGCTTCGGGTGTTCGAGTCTCAGAAGCCGGTGATCGCCGCGATCAATGGCCCGGCTGTCGGCGTCGGCGCGACGATGACACTGCCGATGGACGTCCGGCTGGCCGCCGAGGAGGCCAAGATCGGGTTCGTGTTCGCGCGGCGCGGGATCATCCCCGAGGCCTGCTCGAGCTGGTTCCTGCCCCGCGCGGTCGGCATCAGCCGCGCGATGGAGTGGGTGGCCACGGGCCGCGTGTTCGGCGCCCAGGAGGCGCTCGAGGCCGGACTGGTGCGCAGCGTGCATCCCACGGGAGAGTTGCTCGACCGGGCCTACGCGCTCGCCCGCGAGATCGCGGACAACACGGCGCCGGTCTCAGTCGCGCTGGCCCGGCGCCTGATGTGGACGATGCTCGGCGCGGAGCACCCGATGATCGCGCATCGCGCCGACTCGCGCGGGATGTTCCAGCGCGGGCGATCGGCGGACGTCCGTGAGGGCGTGGCCTCGTTCCTGGAGAAGCGTCCGGCCAAATTTCCCGATCGGGTCAGTGATGGGCTCCCGGACGTGTTCCCCGGCTGGACCACGCCCGGGTTCGAGTAGACGAACGAGATCGCAGGGGCACGAGGACGAGCCGGGGGTGGCCGGCTGCGGTGGTGGCGCGCCTTCCGGGGGCGTGCTCAACGCAGACAATCGCTCAAAAATCTCGAGCCCTACCTGCAAAGGCACGATATGCGTGCACAGCGCAACAGGGCTCGCCATCCCCAGACGAAATGCTGCAAAAAGCATGCTTGGTGGCGGTGGCGCTCTTCCGGCGCCGCTCGGTGCGGGATGCGCTTGGGGTTTGACGCGCAATGAGGGGAGAGTGGGGCGCGATCGCGGGGCCCGTTACGACCGCAGTTCGACAAATCCGGCGGGCTCCTCGGCGATTGTCGAACGACGGGCGTCATGGAGCAACAGCTCGACAATCGCCCCGTGGACCGGCGGAATTGTCGCGTTACGGTCGTAGAGAGCCCTCCCGCCCTCCGAAGCACGC
>DASXOS010000196.1:0-17495 GCA_036494115.1 Solirubrobacteraceae bacterium
CACCGACGCGATCCGGCTGGCGATCGGAGTGACGGTGAAGTGACGAAACCCGATCGTCGGCCGGCCGACGATCAAGCTGTCGCGGATGCGCTCGATCAAGTCCGTGTAGGAGACGACGTCCCGGCCGGGCGCGTCCAGGGACTGGGAGCAGATCGCCTCATTGGTGGCCGCCCCCGCCAGGAGCGCGACGATGTCACGCTCGTCGATCGGTGCCGTGCGGTTCGGGCCCCAAGCCGGAATTGGGACGACCGGCATGCGCTCCACGAGCCGCACCAGGAACCGGAACGACCGTGAGCGGGCGCCGATGACGATCGACGCGCGCAGCGCGACCGAGCACGGGCTGGCACCGAGCAGGATGCGCTCGACTTCGAGTCGGCTGGCCAGGTGTGGAGAGAGCCGACCCTCGGACGGAACCGGTCCGCCGAGGTAGACGACCCGCCCAACACCTCGCGCCTGGGCGGCCGCGGCGAAGTTCTCGGCAGCGGTCCGCTCGGCGGCGCCGAAGGTGCCGTTCGCGGCGCCCTCCATCGAATGGATCAGGTAGTAGGCAACGTCGATGCCGTCGAGTGCCTCCTTGAGCCCGGCGCCGCTGACGGCGTCGCCGGCAGCGACCGGGACGCCGAGGGCGACGCGGTCGGGACGCCGGGCGAAGCCGCGCACGGAGTGGCCGTCGCGCTGGAGGCGCGGGGTCAGCCGCGAGCCGATGTAGCCGCTGATGCCGGTGACCAGGATCTCCATGCTCTGAGAAAGCTACGAAATTGCGGCTTGTTCGGAAGAGCCGCCCGAATATTCCCGCTCAGAGCAGGGAATCAGCTCTCTTTGGAAGTTCATGCGTTTTCCGGAATTCGAGCTTGCGCTGCCCGCTCGAGATTCGCTTTGATGCATGCCCTGACGGGTCAAGCATCGAGCAGCGAGGGGTTGGACAGACGCATGGCGAACGGGCGCACGAGGGAACCGAAGGCACGCTGTGAAGATTGTTTCTTTCGCCAGCATCTGTTGTGCGCGATCACCGACGCCAAACCGTGCGCGACCTACCGGCCGAACCGCCCCGAGGGGCTGAGGCCGCCCAGCCAGATGCGGTTCGTGTTCCGTCAGGAGCGGCGCATGCAGGTGGCGTGGGCGTTCCCCTCGGCCAGCGAGCAGGTGGCGCTCCATACGTGAAGGCGGCCACGAGCGCGGACGCGCTCTCCTGCGGCCCGTCGCCCACCGCCTCGTATAAGGTTCCGCGCGTCATGTACTGGCCGCTGATCGGCGGATTCATCGTCTTCATTCTGATTGCCGTGCTGCTCGGCTGGATCCTGGATCCGGATCGGCGCGCCGGCGACGGCCGTAACGGTCACTGACGCCGCGCGGCCGCGGCCGTAACGGTCACTGACGCCGCGCGGCCGCGGTCGACTCCTCGTGCCGCCCGATCCAGTTGGAGCCCGGCGTATCCGTGATGCCGTGGACGACGATCGACGTGAACACCGCCAGCGCGGCGATGTTGAAGATCCGCACCCCGGCCTCGATCTGCTGGCTCAGGACCAGCAGCGAGAAGGTCATGGTCGCGACCCCCTTGGGCCCGAACCAGGCCATGAAGGCGCGCTCGGCGGTGTCGGTCCTGGTCCCGATCAGCGCCAGGAAGACCGCGACCGGCCGCGCCACCAGGAACGTCACCACGACGATCCCCACGGCGGCCCACCCGTCGCCGAACAGCCCGTGGACGGTGAGCAGCGAGCCGAAGACGACGAAGATTCCGAGCTTCACGATCTCAACCAGATCCTCGGACTGCCGCGCGACGTACGACCGGAGGTCGGGGCGCCGGATCCCGAGCGTGATCGCCGCCACGTACACGGCGATCAGCCCGTTGCCCCGCGGCGGGAGCACCGCGAGCCCGTACGCCGCAAAGGCGACGCCGAGCGCGTACAGCGCCTTCCAGTGCGGCGAGATCTCCGCCCGCTCGAGTGACTCCTCGCGGCGCATCAGCGTCGCCCCGACCAGCCCGACGACGACGCCGGTGGCGAACCCGATCGTCACATCCTCGAGCACGAACCGCCACCACACGAAGTGCGACTGGCCGGCCGCCAGCGCGGCGCTGAACGCGAGCACCGCCGGCAGTGCGAGGCCGTCGTTGAGGCCTGACTCCAGGTTCAGCGAGTGGCGGATCAGCCGTGGCACTCGTGGGTTGGTGACGACGCTCGAGGAGAGGACGGGGTCGGTGGGGGAGAGCAGGGCGCCGATCAAGAACGACTCGGTCCAGCTCAGGTCGGTGAACGTATGCGCGGCGAGCGCGACGATGATCGCGGTCACGGGCATCCCCAGCGCGAGCTTGCGGAACGGCAGGTGCCAGTGCTCCTGGAGCATCTCGCGCTCCACCTCCAGGCCGTCCCGGAACAGGATCACGATCAGCGCCACCGTCGCCAGGTCGCCCACGAACTCCGAACGCGCGCGTGTGTGCAGGACGTCGAAGCCGCCACTCCCGAGCACGAACCCGACGATCACGAACAGGGCCATCAGCGACAGCGGGGTTTCGCGGGCGATCCCCGAGACCAGCGCGCCCGCGACGAGCAGCACTCCGAATACCAGGAGATCCGTTTCGAAGTGCGTCGTTGAGCCGATTACCAGCACGAATGTCTGCGTATGCGGGCTTGCCACCCGGCTAGAGTTTCATAGACCGGGTGCAGCCCTTGTGAGAGAGGAGCGGTGTGCGAATCACCGTATTGGGAAAGTCTCCAGCCTGGCAGGACGCAGGCGGAGCATGCAGTGGCTATCTCATTCAGGAAGGGGAGTACTCCCTTCTGCTCGATTGCGGGAACGGCGTGTTCTCGAAGCTGCGCGGGTCCGTGGACTACGTCGACGTCTCGGCCGTGCTGATCAGCCACATGCACGCGGACCACTGTCTCGACCTGATCCCCTACGCGTACGCCCTGACCTACGCGCCGCGCCAGCAGCCGGTCGCGGTCGGGGGCTGGCCGGGGACCGACGCGCCGGCGCGGCCGCCGCTGCACGCCCCGGCGGGCTCCTCCGAGGTGTTCCGGCAGATCGCGGCCTGCTGGGGGAACCCCGAGCTCGTCGAGAACGCGTTCTCCCTGACCGAGTACAACGCGCCCGGGTCGCTGACGCTCGGGCCGTTCGCGGTGAACCTGTGCGAGGTGCCCCACTACACCACGACCTACGCCGCTCGGATCACTGCTCCCGACGGCAGCACCCTGACCTACAGCGCCGACTGCAGCCCGAACGACGCGCTCGTCGATTTCGCCCATGACTCCGACGTGATGCTGATCGAGGCCACGCTGCCCCGCCCGGAGCGCACTGGGATTCGGGGTCACCTCACGCCGCGCGAAGCGGGCGACCACGCCCGTCGCGCCGGTGCCCACCGGGTGATCCTCACGCACTACTCCGACGAGCTCGACCCCGACTGGACCCTCGACGAGGGGTGCCAGGGGTTCCGGGGGACCGTCGAACTGGCGCAGGAGGGCGACGTGTACACGGTGCAGCACGCCGCCGCTCCGTACTGAGGCGCGACCCGCCCGAGCCTGGTGTCACGCCGCTGAAGAACTAACCTCCAGCCTGTATGCCCGAGCGAGACCTTTTCGCCAACTTCGACCGCATGCGGCGTGAGATGGACGAGCTGTTCGGCGACGTCCTCGAGCGCACCGGCCTGACCCGTCGGCGAGGCGGATTCTCGCCCGCGGTCGACGTCGTCTACGTGGATGACCCGCCCCGGGCGATCGTCACCGCCGAGCTGGCTGGGGTCGACGCCGGCGGCCTCGACCTCGAGATCCAGGGCAGGACGCTCGTCCTGTCCGGGCAGCGCGGCCCGGCCCCCGTCGAGGGCGCCGTCTATCAGCAGGTGGAGATCGAGCGCGGGTACTTCCGCCGGGTCGTCGAGCTCGGCGCCGAGGTCCGCGCCGAGGAGGCGAGCGCCCGGTACGAGGACGGCATGCTGCGCGTCGAGCTCCCGCTCGCCCAGGGTCTGAAGGGCCCCCGGGCACTGCGTGTCGAGAGCGCCGAGGGATGATCGAGGTCGGAGTTCCGGACAGCGCCCCACGCGAGGTGGAGGTCGCTGACACCCGCGAGCTGCCGCAGCGCGTCGGCGTGCTGCCGCTCCGCGACACGGTGACCTTCCCCGAGATGCTGATCCCGCTCAACGTGGGTCAGGAGCGCAGCATCGAGCTGATCAACGACGTGCTGCGCGGTGACCGCTCGATCGTGATGCTGGCGAGCCGCGACCCGGAGATCGAGTCACCGTCGCCGGACGAGCTCTACTCGGTCGGCGTGCTCGGCGTCGTCGCGCGGATGATCCGCGTCCCCGATGGCACCCTGCGGGTACTGATCCAGGGTGGTCAGCGCGTGCGGATCGAGCGCTGGGCTGCCACCGAGCCGTACCTCGTCGCCGAGGTCGCCGAGGCGCCCGACGTGGTCCAGGAGTCGGCCGAGCTGGTGGCGCTGATGCGCAACGTCCAGCAGACGTTCACCGACATCGTCGGCCAGGTCCCGTACCTGCCCGAGGAGCTACAGATCATGGTCGCGAATGTCGAGGATCCGAGCGTCCTCACCCACCTGATTACCGGCGCGCTGCGGTTGAAGACCGAGGAGAAGCAGGAGCTGCTCGAGGAGCTCGACGTCGGTAAGCGCCTGCGCCGGCTCTCCGAGATCCTCGCGCGCGAGCTGGAGGTGGTGGCGCTCGGTTCCAAGATCCAGTCCCAGGTTCAGTCCGAGCTGGAGAAGGGACAGCGCGAGTACTTCCTTCGCCAGCAGATGAAGGCGATCCAGGAGGAGCTTGGGGAGGCTGACGAGGTCCAGGCCGAGGTCAGCGAGCTGCGCGAGCAGCTCGACGCGATCGAGCTCCCCGAGGAGGTACGCAAGCAGGCCGACCGCGAGCTGACACGTCTCGAGCGGCTCCAGCCGGCGATGGCCGAATGGGGCGTGATTCGCGCGTACCTGGAGTGGATTGCGGCGCTCCCCTGGGACAAGGAGACCGAGGACAACCTCGACCTGGGGCACGCGCGGGCCGTCCTCGACGAGGACCACTACGACATCGACCAGGTCAAGGACCGGATCCTGGAGTTCCTCGCGGTGCGGCGGCTGAGGGGAGGCCGGGGATCCCAGTCCGGTGGCTCGATCCTGTGCTTCGTCGGCCCGCCCGGCGTCGGCAAGACGTCACTTGGCCGCTCGATCGCCCGCTCGCTCGGGCGCAAGTTCGAGCGGATCAGCGTCGGCGGTGTCCGCGACGAAGCGGAGATCCGTGGCCATCGCCGGACCTACATCGGCGCGATCCCCGGCACGATCATCCGGGCCCTGCGCGATGCCGGCGCCCGCAACCCGCTGCTGATGATCGACGAGATCGACAAGATGGGCGCCGACTTCCGCGGCGATCCGTCGAGCGCGATGCTCGAGGTGCTCGACCCCGAGCAGAACCACTCCTTCCGTGACCACTACCTGGACCTGCCGTTCGACCTCTCCGAGGTGATGTTCGTGACCACCGCGAACACACTCGACACGATCCCCGGTCCGCTGCGCGACCGGATGGAGGTGATCCAGCTCGCCGGCTACACCGAGGAGGAGAAGCTCCAGATCGCCAAGCGCTATCTGGTGCCCCGGCAGATCGATCGCAACGGCCTGACCCGGTCGCGGATCTCGTTCACGGACTCCGGGCTGAAGTCGATCATCGCCGATTACACGCGCGAGGCCGGGGTTCGCCAGCTCGAGCGCGAGATCGGGTCGGTGTGCCGGAAGGTCGCCCGCCAGGTCGCGGAGGGCAACGCGGCCCGGCGAGTGTCGATCACCGAGCCCCGGGTCCGGGCCCTGCTCGGCAAACGCCGCTTCTTCAGCGAGGCCCGCCGCCGCACAGCGCGGCCGGGCGTGGCCACCGGCCTGGCCTGGACGCCCGTCGGCGGCGACGTGCTGTTCATCGAGGCGACCGCGATGCCGGGCAAGGGCGGCCTGACGATCACCGGTCAGCTCGGCGACGTGATGCGGGAGTCGGCGCAGGCGGCGCTGTCCTACGTGCGCTCGAGCGCAGCCGCCGGAACCGCGCCCGGTCTGGAGCTACCCGACGACTGGTTCGCCGCCCATGACATCCACATCCACGTGCCCGCGGGGGCGATCCCCAAGGACGGCCCGAGTGCGGGGATCACGATGGCGACCGCCCTCGTCTCGCTGCTCACCGGACGGCCGGTGCGCGCCGACGTGGCCATGACCGGCGAGATCACGCTGACCGGTCAGGTCCTTCCGATCGGCGGCCTGAAGGAGAAGGCGCTGGCCGCACAGCGCAACCGCATCCGCGTCGTGATCGCGCCCGCGCTCAACGAGCAGGATGCCGACGAGATTCCCGAGCACCTGCGCAAGGACCTCGAGTTCCGGTTCGTTTCGGAGATCGACGAGGTGCTCGAAATCGCACTCCAGCGTCGCGCCGCTCCGCGCCGGAATCGGGTCCTGGCTCCGGTGGCGTGACTGTTCACGGCGATACCGGGTAAAACCTGAATCATCCCGCCCCAGTTGCGTATGCTGGGGAGCGCCCCAGCGACCAAAGCCCGAGGGAGTGAGATGCCTTCACGAAAGAAGAAGATCAAGCAGGCGGTTCCGTTCGATCCGTCTGCGATCGACCTCTCGTCGATCACCAAAGCCAACCCGTACATCCAGCGCCTGATCGAGGACGCCTCCCTGCGCGAGAACGTGCAGAAGGCGATCGAGTCGAGCAAGAGCGCGTACGCCCGTCTCAGCAACGGCAAGGCGCCGCACAAGGCACTGGTCGAGGACAAGAAGCTTCAGAACGATCTGCGGCACGCGTTCGAGGCCGCCCGCGATGCCTCCACCGCGCTGACCGAGGCGCCGAAGAAGAAGGTCAAGAAGGGCCGGCGGTTCGGGCGCAAGGTGATGGTCGTCGTGGTCGGCGGCGGCGTCGCCCTGATCGCGTCGGAGAAGCTCCGCTCGAAGGTCCTCGACACGCTGTTCGGTGCCGAGGAGGAGTTCGAGTACACGCCGCCCGCGACCGCCACGCCGGCGCAGCCCGCGACTCCGGTCAGCTCGGCCTGATCGTCGCGACACCACGTTGTGCTCGAGGGCGTCCCGCGGGGCGCCCTCGGTCGTTGCGGGGGATATGATCGACCCTGTGGAAGCCGCGACCGCACGGCCGACGCCGGCGTCGCTCGGCAGTGACAAGGCCTCACGCATCGTGGAGGCAATGCGGGCGTGCGTGGCCGCGCGGGGCATCGCCGGTGCCACGTTCGACCTGGTGGCACGGGAGGCCGGGGTCTCCCGGGGACTGCTGCACTACTACTTCGGGACCAAGGAGCGTCTGCTCGTCGAGGTCGTCCGACGCGAGGCCGATGTCCGGATCGAGCGCCTCGAGCGATCGATCGGCAGCGCCGACAGCGCCGAGAGCGTGCTCGCGGCGCTCGTCCACGGCCTCGAGGAGTTTCTTGGCGAAGGTCCGACGGCGGCCGTGATGGTCCACGAGATGATCACCGTGGCCCAGCGCAACGACGAGATCGCCGCCGAGCTGGGCGAGCTCAGCCGTCGCATGCGTCACCACATGGCCGGCGCGCTCCAGGCCAAAAGCGAGGGCGGCGTGATCAAGCTCCGCGCCGACTCCGAGACCGTCGCGGCCTTCCTGTTCGTGCTCGCCGACGGGGTCACCGTCCGGCGGCTCGAGGAGCCAGAGTTCGGCACCGCACCGGTGATGGAGCTCGCCACCGAGGCCGCCCGCGCGCTCCTCAGCTGAGCCGGATCAGCCGCTCCGGGCCACGGCCTAACCTCCGCCCGCCATGCGCCGTCTCACCGCCATCGCCGTCGTTGCCGGCGTGATCGTTGTGCTGCTGGTGATCGCGCAGCTCGTGCTGCCCGGGATTGCCGCCAACCGCCTCAAGGACCGGCTGAAGAAGTCGGGCGACGTGATCGAGGTCAAGGTGAGCGCGTTTCCCGCGATCAAGCTGCTCTGGCACCACGCCGACAGCGTCCGCATCCGGGTGGGGACGTATCGCGCGGCGCCCAGCTCGGTTGGGAGCCAGCTCGCGCAGGCGGGCGACGCCGGCTCGATCGACGCGTCCGCGACCCAGTTCACGAGCGGGCTGCTCACAGTTCACGACGCCACCCTGCGCAAGCGCGGCAACCAGCTGACCGCCACCGCGCGCGTCGAGGATGCGGACCTCGTGCGGGCAGTCCCGATCTTGGAGTCGGTCCAGCCCGTCGCGTCGGGCAACGGACAGCTCGTGCTCCGCGGCACAGCTTCCCTATTCGGCGTGAGCGCGACCGTCAATGCCACCGTGGCCGCCAGCGGCGGCAAGCTGGTCATCGCACCCGACGTGCCGTTTGGTGCTCTGGCCACGATCACGGTGTTCAGCAACCCGCATGTCTCGGTGCAGGGGGTCTCGGCCACCCCGGCGCCGGGCGGATTCACCGTCACCGCTCACGCGACCGTCAAGTAGCTCAGTACGCGAGCTCGGCCCACAGCTCGGGCCGGCCGTTGAGGTGGCTGATACCCCACCGCCGGGCCAGCCCGCGAACCACCCGCAGGATCATCGGCGTCGGCGTCGGGAGCCCGGCCTCGGGACCGGATTCGACCGTGATGCGCACGCCGTCGGGGATGTTGCTCGCCACCAGATCAATCGTGTCGCTGGCGCTGGACCGGCCTTCGAGCACCTCGCTCGAGACGAGCTCCGAGGCGATCAGGACCGCGTCCTCGGGCAGCGTCTGGGCGGCCTCGAGCTCGCGGACCGCTCCCCGCGCAGTCGCGGGGGCGGAGCTGTCGCAAGGCAACGTCACGCGGAGCAGTTCGTGTGTCGGGATCGCCATGTAGCCGAAGGGCTACCCACTGAGCGGGGGGGAAACGCGCTGAGACCGAATCGAGACTGATCCGCTACTGCGCTCGCCGGCATCAGCCCGTATGTTGGGCTGGCAGTACCGGAAGGGTGTACACCGGGGGCGCGCGTTCTCGATCGGCGGCCAGGGTAACCGAGGGCCCTGGCCGCGGTCGACCCGGATCTCACGGATACACCTGGTGGCCTAGGCGGACGGCGTCGTAGCCGCCGTGCGTGAGCTCGTCGCGTCTGATGGGATAAATGTCGGTGCTGGTGCCTGGCGGCAGCATCTCCTGAAGGGCCCCAGCCAGGGCGGGGGAGGGCGCGGTGTCATCGCCGGCCAGCGCGAGCACGAAGTCGGCCGCGCCCGGGCCGGCTCCGGCCAGCAGCCAGGCCTCGTCCACCCCCGGCTCGGCGGCGAGCGCATCGCGGAGCCGCTGCAGCATCTCCTCCGGTGCCGGCTGCTCGAGCGGCGTGACCGAGATCGACTCGGCGCCGGTTCGCAGCTCGACGGTCCCGTCCGGGCGCTCGCCCTGGAACTCGAGCTCGCCGTGCGCAGCGACGAGGTCGACGCGATCCCTGGTCAGGGCGCCGCCATGGTCGCTGGCCGGATCGATCCACAGCAGTGCCGCATCGACGGGCTTGGCGAGGGCCGCCAGGTCACGTCCGCTCATCACGACGTGCTCGAGCGAGGTGCCCTGGCCCCACCGTTCGAGTGCCTCGACGCTCGTGAACGCGAGCAGGTGCCGGCTGCCGTCCGGGTTGGCTGCGGCGCGGATGCCGCGCTCACCGGTGTCGGGATCGCTGTCGACCGGGACGACGAGCGGGCTGGTGGCGATGGCCGTGAGCAGTCGCCGCTCCACCTCCGGGTCGAAATGCGACCGCGCCTCCTGCATCACCATAAGAAGCTTCTCGGTTCCGGGCTCCTCGGCCATCGGAGCAGCTCAGGCCGCGAGCTTCGGCGAGCTCCAGGGCTCTCGCAACCGTCGCTCGATCTCGTCGCCGAGCTCGTCGATCGCGATCCGGTCCTGGGCCAGGCTGTCGCGGTCGCGCAGCGTCACCGTGCGGTCCTCGAGCGACTGGTGGTCGATCGTCACCGCCCACGGGGTCCCGATCTCGTCCTGACGGCGGTAGCGCCGGCCGATCGCTCCGCCCTCGTCGTACTCCGTCTGGACCCGGTCGCGCAGCCCGCGGTGGACTTCGGCGGCGAGCTCCGGCTGCCCGTCCTTGCGCACGAGCGGGAGCACAGCGACCTTGACCGGCGCGAGCAACGGGTGCAGTCGTAGGACGGTGCGCGTCTCGCCCTCGATCTCGTCCTCGTCGTAGGCATCGACCATGAACGCCAGCATCGCCCGGTCGGCGCCGGCGGCGGGCTCGATCACGTGGGGGACATAGCGCTCCCCGGTCGCGCTGTCGACGTACTCGAGCTTCTGTCCCGAGTACTCGGCGTGTTGGCGCAGGTCGAAGTCGCCGCGGTTGGCGATCCCCTCGAGCTCGGACCACCCGATCGGGAACAGGTACTCGATGTCGCTCGTGGCGCTCGAATAGTGCGAGAGCTCGTTCTGCTCGTGCGCGCGCAGGTGGAGGTGGCCGGGTCGGATCCCGAGGCGCGCGTACCAGTTCATCCGCTGCTCGAGCCAGTGTTCGAACCACTGCCCCGCCTGGTCGGGTGGCACGAAGAACTCCATCTCCATCTGCTCGAACTCGCGTGTGCGGAAGATGAAGTTGCCGGGGGTGATCTCGTTGCGAAAGCTCTTGCCGATCTGGGCGATGCCGAACGGCGGCTTCTTGCGCGAGAACTGTAAGTAATTTTTGAAGTTGAGGAAGATGCCCTGGGCGGTCTCGGGGCGGAGGTAGACGGTCGATCCCTCGTCCTTGACCGGGCCGACGCTCGTCTCGAACATGAGGTTGAACTCGCGCGCCTCGGTGAGGTCGCAATCCGGCGTCTCGCCGGGATGCTTGGACGGCTTGCGCCCGCACGCCGACTGGTCGATGTGGTCGGCGCGGAACCGCAGCTTGCACGTGCGGCAGTCGATCAGCGGGTCAGTGAACCCCGCGAGGTGCCCGCTGGCCACCCACGTGCGGGGGTGCTGGATGATCGCCGAGTCGAGCGCCACGATGTCATCGCGCTCCTGCAACATCGCCCGCCACCACTGGTTCTTGACGTTGTTCTTGAGCAGCACGCCGTAGTGGCCGTAGTCGTAGCTCGACCCCAGCCCGCCGTAGATCTCGCTGCTCGGGAACACGAACCCGCGCCGCTTGGAGAGCGACACGATCTTGTCCATCGTGACGACGTCCGTCTTCACCGCGATGATGCTATCCGGCGCCCAGCGCTTGGCACTCTCCCCTTGAGAGTGCCAAGGGGGCCAGGCTATACTTCCTGAAGCGATGCCGATCTACGAATACCGTTGCCAGCAGGGGCACACCTTCGAGGTGCTGCAGCGCATGTCGGACGATCCGGTTCAGGTCTGCGAGGACTGCGAGGCGCCGGTGGAGCGGGTGTTCCGCCCGGTCGCCGTCCACTTCAAGGGCTCGGGCTTCTACAACACCGACTACGGGACCCGCAAGCGCGCTCGCGAGCAGAAGGAGCACGACAGCAAGAAGAGCTCCGAGTCGTCGTCGAAGACCGATTCCTCCTCCTCGAAGTCGGATTCCTCGAGCAAGTCCGACTCGAAGCCGGCGGCTTCGACCGCCACCAAGTCGGACTAGCCGCGCCGCCGTTTCGGCGAGGACGCGGCGGAACGACAATCCCCAGGTGGCCGTGGCGTTCTTCGGGCGCCGCTTCCGTTGATGTTTGGCCTCGGAACGGCTAGCTGGGGAGGGGGTGGATGGGTCATCTACGACCGTAACTCGACAACGCCGACGGGATCTGCCAGCCGTGCCGAGCTGTGGTCGTATGACGCACGTAGTTCGACAATCGCCTGACGCCACACCGAGGTTGTCGAGCTGTGGTCGTAAACGGACCCGCCAAGGCCTGCACACCCTCCCTCGATGCGCCGTTTTCCGACCCGCGCTCGCCAACCCGGGCGCCCCGTGGGTTGATGTGTGCTGGTACCGCTGGCTCGGTAGGGGGTGGGTGCGTCTCTACGATCGGCAGCTCGACAGTCGAGCTGTGGTCGTGATCGGCACGCCGCCGGCGCCCGAACACCCTCGGTTAGCCGTTGACGAGCTTGTGCACGGCGTTGTGCACGGCCCCCGGTGACACCGTCAGCGCCGAGCCGCCGCCGGGCAGCGTCTCCGCGCCGGTCGGCTTGAGCACGTTGACCGGAGCCGAGCCGCCCATCTCCGAGGCGGTGAACAGGCTGAGCAGCGTGAACCCGCCCATGTCGGTGCGGAGCACCTTGGGCGCATCCCACGAGGCGAACGGCAGCCGGAAGAACGTCGGCGGAGAGGTCAGCTGCGACTTGATCCCGTTGAGGATCTGCTGCTGGTGGGCGACCCGGGTGATGTCGTTGTCGGCGGGGTTGCACTTGTTCTCGCGCATGCGCGCGTAGACGAGCGCCTGCGTCCCGCTGAGGTGATGGGTTCCGCGCCCCAGGTTGAGCGTGAAGCCGCCGTTCGCGGTACCGCCGCTGATCTCGGCGCAGACGCGGCCGGTCTTCACGTCGATCCCGCCGACCGCGTCGATGAACTTCGGGAACGCGGCCAGGTTGATGATGATCACGTGGTTGATCTTCAGCCCGGTGAACTGCTCGACCGTCTTGATCGTCAGCGCCGGCCCGCCGATCGCGTAGGCGGCGTTGATCTTGTCGAGACCGTGGCCGGGGATCTCAGCGACCGTGTCGCGCGGGATCGAGAGCCGGCGCGAGGTGCCGCCACCGATCCGCCACAACATCAGCGTGTCCGAGCGGCTCCCGGCGTCATTGGTGTTGGCGCCCGGCTCCTTCGAGCCCGTGGGCCGCTGGTCGGTCCCGATGATGAGCACGTTGCTGGCCCCGAACAGCATGTTCGGCCCCGAGCTCAGCGCCGCCTTGGCCGAGCTCGGCAGGTTGCCCTTCTCGATCTGAGCGCTGACCAGGAACAGCACGAGCGAGAGCAACAACCAGGCCACGATGGCGACGACCACCCATTTGCCGACCCGCTTGGCGATCGACCAGCCATCGCGTGGCTTCTCGGGCTTCGGCTCCCGTCCCTGCCCGTCCTGGCCCGGAAGGACGCCCTCATCCTCGCCGCGCAGCCGGGCCCGGAGGCCCCGCGGACCCGAGCGGTACAGCTTGTATGGACGTTCTTCCAGGTCGCTTGGCATCGGTGGCTCATATAGTGACGGCATGCCGGCCCGACGCACGATCGGCGTCGACATGGGCGGGACGAAGCTCCTCGCCGGCGCGGTGGACGCGAGCCTGTCGGTCCATCACCGCACCCAGCGTTTGCTCACCGGTCTCGACCAGTCGGCCCTGCTCGACATCACTGTTGACGCAGTGCAGGAGATCCGCGAGGCCGGTGGCCCTGACATCGACGCTGTCGGTTTCGGGATTCCGTCGCTAATCGATCAGCGTAGCGGCACGGCCGTCGTCGCAGTCAACCTGCCGCTGGCAGACATCGCCTTTGGCGACGTCATGGCCGAACGGCTCGGTCTGCCCGTGTTCGTCGACAACGACGGCAACATGGCCGCGATCGCCGAGCATCAGGCCGGCGCCGCGCAGGGGTGCACCGAGGTGCTGATGCTGACGATCGGCACCGGCATCGGAGGCGGGCTGATCCTGCGCAACCGGCCGTACCGGGGATCGGTCGGGTCCGCCGCCGAGCTCGGGCACCTCGTGATCGACATGAACGGACCGCCCTGTCAGGGCAACTGTCCGAATCGGGGCTGCATCGAGGCGATGGCCTCGGGGACGGCGCTCGCCCGCGAGGCGCTCCGGCTCGCGCAGGAGCGACCGGGATCAGGGCTTGCACGAGCCCTTGCAGACGGCCAGCCGATCGTCGGCCCGCTGGTGACCGAGCTCGCCCACGACGGCGACGAGGCCGCGCTCGAGGCGATCGAGCTGATCGGCACCCGGCTCGGCGTCGCGCTGACCTCGTTGACCAACATCTTCAACCCGCAGGTGATCGTGATCGGCGGCGGGGTGATCGCCGCCGGGGAGTTGCTGCTGGCCCCCGCGCGACGCGTGGTGGCCGAGCGGGCGCTCCCGCCCTCGCGCGAGGAGGTCCGGATCGTGGCCGCCCGCTTCGGCGTCGAGGCCGGGATGATCGGTGCCGCTGCGCTCGCCTTCTCCGAGTTCGACAAGCGCTCGGCCGAAGCGGCATGAGCGGGCGCCTGATCGTCTGCCCGACGCCGATCGGGAACCTCGAGGACGTGACCCTGCGGGTGCTGGCGGCGCTGCGCGAGGCCGACCTTGTGGCCTGCGAGGACACGCGGCGCACCCGCACCCTGCTCGACCGCTACGGCGTATCCGCGAAGCTCGTCAGCTACCACGAGCACAACGAACGCGAGCGCGCCGTCGAGCTGGTGGAGAGGATGCGCGACGGCGCGGTGGTCGCATTGGTCTCCGACGCCGGGATGCCGCTCGTCTCCGATCCCGGCTTCGTGCTCGTCCAGGCCTGTGTGGCCGAGGGGCTCGCGGTGGAGGTGCTGCCGGGGCCGTCGGCGGCGGTGTCGGCGCTCGTGGCCTCGGCGCTGCCCGCCGACCGCTGGCGCTTCGCCGGCTTTCTCCCGCGCAAGCGAGGCGAGCTGCTGGACGTGTTCGCCTCGGCGGAGACGGTCGTGGCGTTCGAGTCGCCACGCCGGATCGCCGCCTCGCTGGCGGCGCTGGCCTCGGTCGACGGGGACCGTCCCGTCGCGGTGTGCCGCGAGCTGACCAAGCTCCACGAGGAGGTCGTGCGCGGGACGGCCTCCGAGCTCGCCGCGCGCTACGCCTCGGAGGCCCCGAAGGGGGAGGTCGCGCTCGTGGTCGGCCCGGCGGAGCTCGCGGAGCCCGAACTGGCGCCGGCGCTCGCGGCGCTGCAACGCCTCGTCGAGGCCGGCGCAAAGCCGCGGCCGGCGGCGGGTGTGGTGGCCGAGCTCACCGGCGTCAGCGCCAACGCCCTGTACCGCGCTTTGACCGATCAGCGCTCGACGAAGTAGCTGCCGCTGCCCTGGCCGCTCGAGAAGAAGCGGCTGGTCACCGTCTTCTTGCGGGTGAAGAACTCGACCGCGTCGGTGCCGTGAGCGTGCAGGTCGCCCAGGAACGAGTCCTTCCAGCCGCTGAATGGGAAGAACGCGACCGGCGCGGCGACGCCGATGTTGACTCCGACCATCCCGGCCTCGATCTCGTGGCGGAACCGCCTGACGGCGGCGCCGGATTCGGTGAAGATCGAGGTGCCGTTGCCGAACCGGCTCGCGTTGATGATCTCGATCGCGTGGTCGAGCGATTCCGCGCGGACCACGGCGAGCACGGGGCCGAACACCTCCTCGGCGACGATCGGATCGTCGGGCTCGGCCTCGACGATCGTCGGCCCGACGAAGCAGCCGGTTTGGGGACCGTTGATGCGGCCGTCGACGACGATGCGCGCGCTGCGCTCGATCCAGCCGGTGATCCGCTGCCTCGCGGCGTCGGAGATGACGGGGCCGACGTCGCTCGCCTCATCGAGGCCGTCGCCGACGCGGAGTTTCTCGGTGGCCTCGACGAGCGCCGGCATCAGCTGCTGGTGCGCGTCGCCGACCGTCACGACCACGGAGCCCGCCATGCAGCGCTGGCCGGCCGCGCCGAACGCGGAGCCGGTGATGCCCTCGACCGTCGGGCCGAGCACGGCATCCGGCATCACCACCATGTGGTTCTTGGCGCCCCCGAGCGCCTGGACGCGCTTGCCGGCCTTGGCGCTCCGCTCGTAGACGAGCCGCGCCACCGGCGCCGAGCCGACGAATGAGACCGCGTCGATCCCCGGGTGGTCGAGGATCGCCTCCACCACGTCGCGTCCGCCATTGACGAGGTTGACGACGCCGGCGGGGAGGTCGAGCGCGTCGAGCTCCTCGAACGCGATCTGCTGGGTCAGCGGCACCTGCTCGGACGGCTTCAGGACGAACGTGTTCCCGCAGGCGATCGCGAACGGCAGAAACCAGAACGGCACCATCGCGGGGAAGTTGAACGGCACGATCGCCGCGCACACCCCGACCGGCTGGCGCACCGTCTCGGCGTCGATGTTGCGCGAGACGTCCTCGAGGATCCGGCCCTGCATCGTGGTCGGGACCGCGCACGCCGCCTCGACCATCTCGATCATCCGCGCGACCTCGGCGCGGGCGTCGCCGATCGTCTTGCCCATCTCGGTCGTCACCGACCGGGCCAGCTCCTCGCTGCGCGCCGTCAGCCGCTCGCGGAGCTCGAACAGCTTGCGGGCGCGGGCGATCGTCGAGACCTGGCGCCACTCGGGGAGCGCTTGTCGGGCCGCGCGGACCGCCGCGTCGAGATCGGGGGCGCCCGACAGCGGCACCCGGGCGAGCGTGTCGCCGGTCGCCGGATTTCTCACGTCGAGCACATCGGTCGCGGCGGCGGCCGGAGTCCACTCGCCGGCGATGTAGTTCTCCAGGAGCCGGGTGGTGGTGATCGACGCCGGCTGGTCCACGCACCGAAAGATAGCCTTGAAAGGGCATGAGCTTCTACATCACCACCGCGATCTCGTACGTCAACGGGGTGCCGCACCTCGGCCACGCCTACGAGGCGATCGCCACCGACGTGATCGCGCGCCACATGCGCCAGCGCGGTGAGGACGTGTTCTTTCTCACCGGAACCGACGAGCACGGCGAGCCAGTGGCCGACGCCGCCCAGGCCGAAGGGATCGAGCCCCAGGACCTGGCCGACCGCAATGCGGAGCGGTTCAAGGCGCTGATGCCGCAGCTCGGGATCTCCAACGACTTCTTCATCCGCACCACCGACGAGCAGCACAAGCTCAAGGTCCAGGAGGTGCTCGAGAAGGTCCACGACAACGGCTTCACCTACAAGGGCCTCTACGAGGGCTGGTATTGCCCACGCTGTGCCGACTTCAAGGTCGAGAACGAGATCCTCGAAGGCAATCGGTGCCCGATCCACGAGATCCCACTCACCCGCGAGCAGGAGGAGAACTGGTTCTTCAAGCTCTCGGACTTCCAGGATCAGCTCGAGCAGCTGTACGCAGACCGGCCGGATTTCGTGATGCCCCGCGAGCGCTTCAACGAGGCGTCCGCCTTCGTGAAGGCCGGTCTCCAGGACGTTTCGCTGTCCCGCGCACGCATGCACTGGGGCGTCACCGTGCCGTGGGACCCCGGGCACGTGTTCTACGTGTGGTTCGACGCGCTGCTCAACTACTACACGGCTCTCTCGTACGCGCGTGACGGGGAGGACCTGACCGACCGCTACTGGCCGGCGAATTTCCACATCATCGGCAAGGACATCCTCAAGTTCCACACCGTGTTCTGGCCCGCGATGCTGATGGCCGCCGGGATCGCGGTCCCTCAGCATGTGTTCGTCCATGGCTTCCTGCTCGGCGCGGACGGGCGCAAGATGAGCAAGTCGCTCGGCAACGTGCTCGACCCCTTCGAGGTCATGGAGGCATACGGCACCGACGCGCTGCGCTTCTACCTGATGCGCGATGTGGCGTTCGGCGCCGACGGCGCGGTCGGGATCGAGTCGGTCCGCGCACGGTACGACGCCGAACTCGCCAACGAGTACGGGAACCTGGCCGGCCGAACGACCGCGATGATCACGCGCTACCGGGACGGGGTCATCCCCGCCGTGGCAACCGACCCCGTGCTCGCGCGTGACAGCG
>DASXOS010000197.1:0-3468 GCA_036494115.1 Solirubrobacteraceae bacterium
AATAGTCCCCTGGCCCAAATCGGGCCCGTAGCGGCCAGGACCCCAGCCAGAACGAGTACCAAAAAGATGCAGATTTGCAGGGGGTTCGTGATGGGCACGGCTGGGCTCGAACCAGCGACCTCTCGCGTGTGAAGCGAGCGCTCTCCCACTGAGCTACGCGCCCTGAAGAGACGTCGATTCTAGGGCTTCAGCAGCTGGATGATGTCCTGCCGGAGCTCGCTGGGCTCATGGACGATTCGCTGCGCGGTGGGGCGCATCACGCGATAGCCGGCGAGCTGGAGCTTGGTGTCGCGGCGGCGGTTTTTCTCGAAGTCGGCGCGGGTCTTGTGCCATTGGTAGCCGTCGACCTCGACCACGAGCTTCTGCTTGACCCAGACGAAGTCGACCCACTCGCCCTCGATCAGGACGTTGGCCTGGGGTTCGGGGATGTCGTCGGTTTCTCTGATCAGAGCCAGGAACAGATCTTCGAGCTCTGACTTCGTGATCGGTGTCACGCGCCACGCATGCTCGCGAGGACGGCCTTGAGCGGCTTGATTCCCTTGCGCCCCCGGGTGCGAGCGAGCATCTCATCCATCACGAGGCCGTTGTAGAGCTCTTTGCGCTCCGCGGCCTCGACCGCCAGGCGCACCTGCTGAGCCGGGGCGGTCTCGGCGAAGTCGAGGATCGACCGGTGAACGGACGTGACCCGGATGCCGTCGTGGACGGTGCGGTCGTTCTTGTGGAGACTTCGGCTCCGATGGACTCTGATGTTTCGCTGGCCAAAGTGGCAGCGAGTGGGGTCGGTGACGTTGCTCGGTCCTCCGGTGGGCGGGCGCAGACCCCATAGCGCGATCGCCGAGCGGTGACTCAGAACCGACTCCTCGCCACAGGCGAGAACGGCCGCCATCCACTGACCTTGACGCGACAGTTTGCGCCGACCGACGGCGTACACCCCGCGGTACACCCGGTGTAGATGACCGCTCCGGAGCTGGCCGGCGATCTGGTCCGGCGAGAACCCCAGCGCCAGGATCTGCCACCGCGCCACTACACCGTGCTGGAGATCGGCCAAGACTCCGATCAACCGCTCACGTGGGTAGTTGAGTCCGGCTATTTCGCGGACTCGACTACCCAGGTAGCTCAGCACCCGATCGTCCCGCGAAAAGCGTTACGCGTGGGTCACGCCGCGTGCCAATCCTGCGACAAACGCAGGGCGCGGAGGGAGCGGAGGGCGCGATCGGCGGGGCGGGCGCGGTGGGTGGGGGCGGTGGCGCGGAGGGGGGCGAGCGCGCTGGGCGCGGTGGGTCAGTCGGCCAGGATCGCCACCACGCGAGCCGGGGCGGCGCTCGCGCGCCCGATCGGCAGCGGCAGGCACGAAACGGTGAAGCCGACGGGGGGCAGCTGGTGGAGATTGACGAGGCGCTCGATCTGCGAGTACGCGAGATCGGCCTGGTGCGCCTCCCAGAAGATCCCGGGTTCCCGGCGCGCGAGCGCGTCGGCGGCCTGCATCCGCAGCGGTCGATCCCATCCCCACGCGTCGATCCCCATCACCCGGATACCGCGGTCGTACAACCATTTCGTGGCGACCCGGCTCACGCCAGGACCACGGTGGATGTAGTCGGGTTGCCCGTAGAAGTGGTCACAGCCGGTGTGGAGCAGGACGATCTCGCCTGCGGCCAGCCGGTGGCCGATCGCGGACAGGGCCGTCTCGAGGTCCGAGACCTCGATCACCTCTCCGTCCGCCCGGCCCGTCATGTCGAGCACCACTCCGTCACCGATGAACATCTCGAGCGGAAGCTCGTCGATCGTCTGCGCGGGCCGGCCGGCGATGGTCGAGTTGTAGTGGTACGGCGCGTCGAGGTGGGTTGCGTTGTGCGTACCGAGCGTGACCGTCTCACGGGCCCAGCCTTCTCCGTCCCGAAGGAGCTCCCGGGGAACGCCAAACAGTTCCTCGATCTCGGCCGCACCCCCGGCGTGGTCGAGGTATTCGACGTCGTTTCGCTGGAAGGCCGGCGTTCCCTCGGGGCTCGGCTCGATCCGTGCGCTGAGGTCGATGATCCTCACCCGTCCATCACCTTATCCCTCGGACCCCGATCCGCCCGATCCGCCCGATCCGCCCGAGGGCTCCTGCCAGAGCCCCCGCCGGAATTTCCCGCGCAGCCGATACACCGCATGGTGCACCAGTCTCCCGCGCGGGACCCGCCAGCACCGCAACGAGTGGTGGTCCTCGTGCATCAGGCAGATGTTGCAGGACACGCATTCGACTCGCCCGCGCCAGCCGCGCTCGAGCTTGCGAACCAGCTCGGGCTCTCGAATGAGCGGACGCGCCATCGCGATGAAGTCGGCCTCACCGCGATCGAGCACCGCCTCCATCGTCGTGGTGCGGCGCATTCCACCGACGAGAATGATCTGCGTGTCGGTGGCGGCGCGCAGCGCCTGTGCGTAGGGGAGGAAGTAGGCCTCGGGCTCCGGATCCTTGAACAGACGGTGGACGAGCAGATCGTCGGCTGCGCGCCGCCGGTCGACGGCGACGTACGGCTTGATCGAGGCCCGCTCGTAGTCGGACATGAGGTTCTAGGAGACCTCGATGGCGTCGAGTCCGGCGGCGAGGAGCCGACGAGCGCCCTCGACCGCGGCATCGACCGTCAGGCCACCAGGCTCATCGACGATGTCCTCGAAGCCGACCTTCATCGACAGCCCCATGTCGTCCGGGATCGAGGCGCGCACGGCGCGGACCACCTCGACTCCGAAACGGTCGCGCCGTTCCTGTGAGCCGCCCCACTCGTCGGTCCGGCGGTTCGTCAGCGGGGAGCGGAACTCGCTGACCAGGTAGCCATTGGCGCCGTGGATGTGAACCCCGTCGAACCCCGCCTCGGCGGCGCGGCGCGCGGCGGCGCCGCACGCGGCGATCGCCTCCTCAACCTCGTCGGAAGACGCTTCGCGGACCGTGCGCCCGTGCATCACATTCGGGATCGGCGAGGGCGCCAGCGGCTCCTGTCCGGGAATGATCGTCTGGCTGCCGGCGTGCGCGATCTGGGCGAAGATCTTCCCGCCGTGCCGATGCACGGCCTCGGGTAGACGTCGCAGCCCCGCGATCAAGGCGTCGTCGTGGATCCCGTGCTGCAGGCGCTCGTAGCGCCCCCGCGCCTGGCAGAACATATGACCGGTCATGATCAGGCCGACGCCGCCGCGGGCCAGCCGTTCGTGCAGGGCGACGAGCTCGGCGGTCACCTCGCCCCGCGGGCCGCCCGTCGATTCGGATGTGCCCGAGCGCACGATCCTGTTGCGGGTGTCCACGGGGCCGATCCGGCCGGGTTGCAACAGGGGCCCGAGGCGGGTCGCGCCGCTCACACGGCGACCCTAGATCAGTCGGATCTGACTGGCCAGAAGCGAGCGCGCGAAAGCGCGTAAACCCTCGGATCACGGCGTAAATCCCGCGCCACTTCTGCGTTACGGTGGCCACGGAGTGCAGCTGTCTGCCAGCACTGAGGG
>DASXOS010000198.1:0-15622 GCA_036494115.1 Solirubrobacteraceae bacterium
GCCACCAACCTGGTCACGCCGATCTGCGACGCGATGATGGACTCGGTGCCGGTGGTGTTCCTGACCGGCCAGGTCCGGACCGAGCTGCTCGGCACCGATGGCTTCCAGGAGGCGGACACGATCGGGATCACGATGCCGATCGTCAAGCACAGCTTCATGATCCAGCACCCACTGGAGCTGCCGCGGTCGATCCACGAGGCGTTTCACATCGCGCGGACGGGGCGGCCGGGGCCGGTGATCGTCGACATCCCGCAGGACCTGAGCCGCGCCGAGATCCCGTACGAGCCGGTCACAGATGTGCACCTGCCGGGGTACCAGCCGACGACGGAGGGCAACCAGAAGCAGATCCGGATCGCCGCGAAGGCGCTGGCCAACTCACGCCGGCCGGTGATCTATGCGGGCGGTGGCGCGGTCGGCGCCGGACCCGAGCTGACCGAGTTCGCGACCGCGGACCGCTTCCCGGTGACCTGCACGGTGATGGGCCTGGGCGCGTTCCCGGCTCCGCATGACCACTGGCTGGGGATGCTCGGCATGCACGGCACGCGGACGGCCAACTACGCGATGGACGAGGCCGACCTGATCATTGCGATCGGAGCCCGGTTCGACGACCGGATCACCGGCAAGCTGTCGGAGTTCGCGCCGCGGGCCAAGTTCATCCATATCGACATCGACCCGGCCGAGATCTCGAAGAACGTCCCGGCACACATCCCGATCGTCGGCGACACCAAGAACATCCTGCCGCGGCTGACCGCGGAGTACCGCGCGCTCGAGGCCGATCCTGGCCGGCTCGAGGAGTGGTGGACGCGGATCCACGCTTGGCAGGAGCGCCATCCCCTGCGCTACGAGGACAGCAAGGACTCGGAGATCAAGCCGCAGTACATGGTGCAGGCGCTGTACGAGGCCACCGGCGGCGAGGCGATCGTCACCAGCGACGTCGGCCAGCACCAGATGTGGGCCGCGCAGTACTACCAGTTCCCGCAGCCGCGGCGGTGGATCAACTCGGGCGGCCTGGGCACGATGGGGTTTGGGCTGCCCGCCGCGATGGGGGCCAAGGTCGGCTGCCCCGATGAGACCGTGGTCTGCATCGCGGGCGACGGCTCGGTCCAGATGAACATGCAGGAGCTCGCGACGTGCGCCCAGGAGGGAATCGCGATCAAGGTGTTCATCATGAACAACGGCTATCTGGGAATGGTTCGCCAGTGGCAGGAGCTGTTCTGGGACAAGCGCTACAGCCACGTCGAGATGGGCCAGTTCCCCGACTTCGTCAAGCTGGCCGACGCCTACGGCGCGACCGGGATGCGGTTCACCGACAAGAAGACCCTCGTGGACGACATCAAGAGCGCGCTCGAGACCGAGGGTCCGGTGCTCGTCGACGTTCGGGTCACGCGCGACGAGAACACGTATCCGATGATCCCCGCGGGGCAGGCCGCCCGCGACATGGTGGGGTGATGGTCGTGGGAGAACCAGGAACCAAGGAAGTCCTCTCGCTCGACGAGCTGGAGGCCGTCTCTGGGCTGCGCACCGGGCGCAAGCACATCCTCTCGATCATGGTCGAGAACAAGCCGGGCGTGCTGACCCGGATCGCCGGCCTGTTCGCGCGGCGCGGGTTCAACATCGACACGCTCGCGGTCGGGCCGACCGACGACGAGTCGATCTCGCGGATCACGCTGACCCTCGACGGGGCGGTCCATCCGATCGACCAGGTCACCAAGCAGCTCCACAAGCTGGTCAACGTGCTCAAGATCCGCGATCTGGAGCCCGAGGAGACGCTGTCGCGTGAGCTGGCGATGTTCAAGGTGGCCGCGGACGGCGCCGGCCGCGCCGAGGTGATGCAGATCTGCGAGATCTTCCGCGCGAAGATCGTGGACGTCACCAAGCGCTCGGTGGTGATCGAGGTCACGGGCACGTACGACAAGATCGACGCGTTCGAGCGCCTCGTCCGGCCGTTCGGGCTGATCGAGATGGCCCGCACCGGCGAGATCGCGATCTCCCGCGGCCGCGGCGAGACCTGAGCCGGGCCGAGCGGGTGGGCGCTGCCGCCGGGATGCCTGAGCAGGAAGGGGTCAACCGGCGGGTCTGGGAGCGCGGTGGCCACGTCGAGGAGTACGCCAACCGGCAACTGCTCCCGGTCGAGGTGCTGCTGCTGGTGCGCTACCGCGAGGCGGTGTCGGGCCGCTCGCTCGAGCTCGGCTGCGGCGCCGGCCGGATCCTGGGTTACCTGGCGGCGCTGGGGGGCGAGGTGCGCGGCATCGACATCTCGCCGGCGATGGTGGACCACTGCCGCGCGGCGTTCCCTGCTGCCGACGTGAAGGTCGGCGACCTCGCGGACCTCGCGGAGTCCCTCGGCGGGGACTACAACGCGATCCTGGCCATGGACAACGTCCTCGATGTACTCGACGACGCCGGCCGCCGGCGGCTGCTCGCACAGCTGCGAGCCATGCTCGGCGAGGATGGCCTGCTGGTCTTCTCCACGCACAACCTCGACTACGTCGACGGGCCGGCGCACCGGGCGGCCCCGACCGATCAGACCGGGGGCACGGTCAGCCGTGTCCTGCGCGGCGCCGCCGGACGGCCGTTGTCCGATGTCCCGCGCCTGGCCCGTCGCCTCCCAAAGCGGATCCGCAATCGCCGCCAGCTCGGCCCGCTCGAGCGCCGCGAGCCGGGTTACGCGATCCTCAACGACTCCGCGCACGACTACAGCTTCCTGCACTACTACATCCGCGCACCGGACCAGGTCCGCCAGCTTAAGGAGGCCGGATTCGAGCTGGTGGAATGCCTGGACGTCGACGGCGGCCATGTCGCGGCCGACCGTGGAGCAGGCGATCCGTGGCTTCACTACGTGGCTCGCCCGGCGCGCTGAGCGGCCGTCGTACCTCAACTACGATCGCGAGATGCCGATGTACGTAGGGATCGATCTCGTCTGCCTGGACGAGATCAGAGAATCCCTCGAAACTCATGGCGACCGATATCTCCGCCGCATATACACAGCTCGCGAGCGACTTCAGTGCGGCCAAAGCGTCCGCAGGCTGGCGGGTCGTTTCGCCGCCAAGGAGGCCACGATGAAGGCGCTTGGGGGTTCCGACCCCCAGCTTCCGTGGAACTCGATCGAGGTTCTGGATGCCCACGGCGGAGCCCTCGCGATTACGCTGAACGGAGCCGCGCAGCGACTGGTCGAGAACCGGGGAGTGAGGAACTTGTCCGTCAGCGTCACGCACCGGCGGTCGCTGGCCGCGGCGCTAGTCTTGGCTGAACGAGGTAGGTGCAATGAGTAATAACGGGTTGAACGCAGACATCAGGCGCGTGCTGGGCGAGCACGCGCGCCTCCCGGTCGATGTGCAGTCGCTCAGCGAAGAGCAGGATCTGTTCGCCGCCGGGATGAGCTCACACGCCAGCGTCAATGTGATGCTCGCCCTGGAGGACACCTTCGACATCGAGTTCCCGGACAACATGCTGAAGCGCAGCGTGTTCGAAAGCATCTCCGGCATCTCGGCGGCGATCGCTGAGCTTCAGGGCCAGCCGGCATGAGCGTCCTCGTCGATCGCGACCAGGAGTTCGTCGCATCGATCCGGAAGATCGCCAGCGACATCGCCGGCGTGCATGCCGACGAGGTCGACCGCGACGCCCGGTTCCCACGGGAGACCGTCGACGCCCTGCGCGAATCCGGCGCGCTGAGCGCGTTCGTTCCCGAGCGGCTCGGCGGCGGCGAGGTGTCGCTCGAGGGGATCGCCCGCGCCTGCTACGAGCTGGGACGCCGCTGCTCCTCGAGCGCGATGGTGTTCGCGATGCACCAGATCCAGGTGGGAACAATCACGCGTCATCTCGATGGCGCACCCTGGTTCGAGTCCTACCTCCAGGAGCTGAGTACCCAGCAGCGTCTGATCGCTTCGGTCACGTCGGAGATCGGCACCGGTGGCGACATGGGGCGCTCGATCGCCGCGGTGACCCCCGGTCAGGACGGGATCTTGACCTTCGAGAAGCAGGCGCCGACGGTCAGCTATGGCGCCCACAGCGACGACCTGTTCACCACAGTCCGCCGTGGCCCCGAGGCTGAGCCCGGCGATCAGGTCCTGGTGCTGAGCCGCACCACGGAGACCGAGCTCGAGCCGGCGGGCACCTGGGACACGATCGGGATGCGCGGCACCTGTTCACCGGGGTTCACGGTGAGGGCTCGGTTCGGAGCCGAGCAGGTGCTCGCGGCGCCGTTCTCGTCGGTCATGAACGAGTCGATCGTGCCCCTCTCGCACATCCTGTGGTCGTTTGTCTGGCTGGGCATCGCCACCGACGCGTTCGAGCGCGGGCGAGCCTTCGTGCGCGCCGCGATGCGGCGCAAGCCCGGAGAGCCTGTGCCGGCCGCCAACGCCCTGTCGCGGGTCATGAGCGAGCTGTCGCTGCTCCGGGCCGAGGTCGAGTCCGGACTGCGCGATTTCGTCGCCGCGAGTGCGGATCCCGCCCGCGAGTACCTGGGGACGATCTCGTCGGTGCTCCGCTTCAACAACCTGAAGCTGGCCGCGTCCGAGCAGGCACCGCGGGTCTGCATGGGCGTGCTCGAGGTGATCGGGATCATGGCCTACAAGAACGACTCGCCGTTCGGCGTCGGCCGTCACCTCCGGGACACGCTCTCGGCCCGCCTGATGGTCGCCAACGAGCGCATCCACGCCATCGACGCGGGCCTGCTGGCGATCGCCAAGGAGGTCTAGATGACCGCCGGCGTCCCGAAGGGCCGGCGATGACGGTCGAGGTTCGCCCGGCCTCCGCCGACCAGGCCGAGTTCCTGGAGCAGCTGTTCCAGAGCGGGCTGCTGATCGCCTCCGGTGTCCCCGGCATCTACGGCCACAGTGCCACGTTCGAGGAGGTCCGCGATCGGCTCGACGCGCGCCTGACCGCTGAGGCCGGCAGCCGTGGAGCGGAGCGCCTGCGCTTCCCACCGGTGCTGCCCCGCCGCCAGCTCGAGGCGAGCGGCTACCTCGGCTCGTTCCCGCACCTGGCGGGGAGCGTGTTCTCGTTCGAGGGCAGCGAGGCGCAGGCCGGCGAGCAGGCCGAGCGCGCCGGCCGGCACGAGGACTGGAGCGAGTTTCAGGAGATGACCGACCTGGCCCTGATGCCCGCCGCCTGCTATCCGGTGTACCCGGCGATCGCGGCGCGCGGCCGCCTGCCGAAGGGCGGCGTGTTCGTCGATGCCGGTGGCTCCTGGGTGTTTCGCCACGAGCCCTCGCACGATCCGGCCCGGCGGCAGATGTTTCATCAGCACGAGCTGGTGCGGATCGGCGAGCCCGACGCCGTGCTCGAGTGGCGGGAGGAGTGGGCCAAGCGGGGACTCGAGCTGCTGCGCTCGCTCGGCCTGGAGGCGGAGCTCGACGATGCCAACGACCCCTTCTTCGGCCGCCGTGGCCGGATGCTCGCCCGCAGCCAGCGCGAACAGTCGCTGAAGTTGGAGTTGCTCGTCCAGATCGCCGGCCCGGAGCCGACCGCGATGGCCTCCTTCAACCATCACCTCGATCACTTCGGTACGACCTACGGGATCGAGCTCGCGGACGGCGGCACCGCCCACACCGCGTGCCTCGGCTTCGGGCACGAGCGGATCGTGTTGGCGCTGCTGCGAACCCACGGCTTCGACCCCGGAGCCTGGCCGGAGAGCGTCCGCCAGGAGCTGTGGCGCGCATGACCACGTCGACGGTGCGGGGGCTGACCAGCCTGTCGGGCGGGGACCCCGACGACTACCAGCCGCACGCCCTGCATGCCGAGGGCCGCACCTATCGCGAGACCAACTGTTACACCGACATCGTCATCGAGCTGCTGCATGCCACCGGCTACGAGCCGCTGGCGGCGTTCGGGCACCTGGTGCGGATGGACTTCGAGGGCGACCAGTGGACGTTCTTCAAGCCGCCGCCCGAGGACCTCGAGTCGCTCTTCGGCGTGGACATCCACGAGATGCAGCCCTACCGGCCGCTCCCGGTTCAGATCGCCGAGCAGATCGAGCAGGGGCGGACGCTGATCGTCGAGCTCGACTCGTGGTACCTGCCGGACACCGCCAGCACGAGCTACCGCTCAGAGCATGTCAAGACGTCGGTGGCGGCCGACGCGATCGACTCCGAGTCAGAGACGATGCGCTACTTCCACAGCGCGGGGCTGTTCGAGTGCAGCGGCGAGGACTACCGCGGTCTGTTCCGGATCGGACGGCCGTTCTCAGACGATGTGCTGCCGCCGTACACCGAGCTGGTCCGGTTCGACGCCGGCCCCGCGCTCCAGGGTGACGACCTGCATGCTGCAGCGCGAGGATTGCTGGCGCGGCACCTCGGCAAGCGACCGTCGGAGAACCCGTTCGAGCGGTTCGGGACCGCGCTCGAGCGTGAGCTCCCCGCGCTCCTGGAGGGCGACCTCGACGACTATCACGCCTACGCGTTCGCAACCGTGCGGATGGCCGGCGCGGCGTTCGAGATCCTCTCGTCGCACGCGGCGTGGCTGTTCGACGACAACGCCGACAGCGCCACCGAGGCGATGGAGGCGATCGTGAACGGCTGCAAGGCGATGTCCTTTCGGTTGGCACGCCGCCGTCCCTTCGACCCGGGGCCGCTGGTGGAGTCGATGGCACACGGGTGGGACCGGGCGATCGCGGCGCTCGGAGATCTGGCCGGTTGACGAGCACCGCAGGGGCTATGGGGCGGGTGAGGGGCGATCGCTATGAGGTTCGCGAGCTGACCGACGGCTGGTCGCTGCTCGAGAGCGAGCCCGGCGCGCTGGAGGGCCCGCCGCCGGCTGACGTCGGCGCCTGGTCGCCGGCGGAGGTGCCCGGCACCGTCGCGGGCGCGCTCGGGCTCCACGACTCCTCCGTGCTCGACGGACGCGACTGGTGGTTTCGCACGCGCTTCGACGCCACACCCGCCTCGGCCGGCGAGGAGCTCGTGCTCGCGCTCGCCGGGATCGCCACCCTGTCCGAGGTCTACCTGAACGGTCAACCGATCGCGGCCGGCGAATCGATGTTCGCCTCCTACGAGGTTGACGTGGGTGACCTCGTCCACGACGGCGACAACGAGCTCGCGATCTGCTGCCGAGCGCTCGGGCCGCGCCTGAAAGAGCGGCGCAAGCCCCGCGCCCGGTGGCGAACCAAGCTCGTCTCGGAGGGCAACCTTCGGTTCTTCCGCACGATGCTGCTCGGCCGAGCCCCGGGGTTCGCCCCCGGTCCGGCGGTGGTCGGCCCGTGGCGCCCGGTCAGGCTCGAGCGCCGTCGTGGCGCCGTCCTCGACGCGCTGCGTCTGCGGCCGTCGGTGCAGGGCGCGACCGGCGTGCTCGCGGTGAGCGCGAACCTGCGCGCGCTCCTCGGCGCACCCGCGGCCACGGGCGCGACGATCGAGCTCGCCCGGGGCGACCACGTGCACCGTGGCGAGCTGACGGTGAGCGGCAGCGGCGGGGTCAGCGGGGAGCTCAGGATCGACGACGTGGCGCGCTGGTGGCCGCACACGCACGGAGAGCCGGCGCTCTACGACGCGACGCTGTCCGTCGGCGAGCAGACGTTCGAGCTCGGCCGCGTCGGTTTCAGGACGCTGGATCCTGGGGCCGACCTCGAGCGCGACGGCATCCAGCTCATGATCAACGACACCCCGGTGTTCGCCCGCGGAGCCGTCTGGACCCCTCTCGACCTCCGCCGGCCGGACGCCGAGGACGCCGACCTGCGCCGGGTGCTCGGGCTGGTCGTCGAGGCCGGGATGAACATGGTGCGGGTCCCCGGGATCGGGTGCTACGAGAGCGAGCGGTTCCACGACCTGTGCGACGAGCTCGGGATCCTCGTCTGGCAGGACTTCATGTTCGCCAACCTCGACTACCCGGAGTCCGACCCGGACTTCATGTCCACGGTCGAGCGCGAGGCGCGTGCCCTCATGGACCAGCTGGGGGGCCGTCCGAGCACGGCGGTGTTCTGTGGCGGTAGCGAGGTGGCGCAGCAGATCGCGATGCTGGGCCTCGACCCTGCCCTCGCCGGCGGCCCGCTGTACGGGGAGCTGCTCCCCGACGTGGTGGGCGACGCCGGGCTCGATGCCGCCTATGTCCCGTCGACCCCCTGGGGTGGCGAGCTCCCATTCCGCCCCGAGCGCGGGGTGGCCAACTACTACGGCGTGGGGGCGTACCTGCGTCCGCTCGAGGACGCCCGGCGCGCGGACGTGAAGTTCGCCGCGGAGTGCCTGGCGTTCGCGAACGTTCCCGATGAGGCGGCACTCGAGGCGATCGACGCCCCCGGCGGCCTGACCCCGAATCATCCCCGGTGGAAGGCGGGAGTGCCTCGCGACGCGGGCGCGGGGTGGGACTTCGACGACGTCCGCGACCATTACCTGCGGCTGCTGTTCGGTGTTGACCCGGTCGCACTGCGGTGGGTGGACCAGGAGCGCTACGTGGCGCTGTCGCAGTTTGTCAGCGGCGAGGTCATGGCCGAGGTGTTCGGGGAGTGGCGGCGGGCGGAGTCTCGCTGCGGGGGCGGCCTGGTGCTCTGGCTGACCGACCTCGTCCTCGGCGCCGGGTGGGGGCTGCTCGACGCGCGCGGCGAACCGAAGGTGGCCTACCACCACCTTCGCCGGGCGCTGGCGCCGGTGGCGGTGTGGACCGTCGACGAGGGGCTGGGGGGAATCGCCATCCACGTCGCCAACGACGGCGCGCAACCGCTAAAAGGCGAGCTCCGCGTCGCGCTGTACCGCGATCTGGAAGTGGTGGTCGCGGAGGAGACGATCGGTCTGGAGGTGGAAGCGCGCGGTCACTACGCGGATAATGTGGAGAGAGTTCTAGGCCGGTTCGTCGACGCGGGCTGGGCGTACCGTTTCGGTCCGCCGGCACAGGATCTGATCATCGTGAGCCTTGAGGAAGTAGGGGGAAGCGGAGCGGGGGTGATGTCGCAAGACGTTCGCCTGCCGGCGGGGCGACCCACGGCGCGCGAGCCGGCCGAGCGGCTCGGCGTCACCGCGTCCCTGCGCCGGGGGCGTGACGGTGGCGCCACGGTCACGGTGGCCAGTCGGCGATTCCTGTACGGCGCGCGGATCGACGTGCCCGGGTTCCGTCCGCGGGACGACGCGTTCTCGGTCGAGCCCGGCCACGAGCGCACCATCGATCTGACGCCGACCGCGCCGGGCGCCGAGCCGGCTCGCGGGACCATCGCCGCGCTCAACCTGGCCGGGCGTGTGCCGTGCGAGGTGACGGAACCGTGACCGACTCCAACGGCGTCGGCACATCCGTCCACGCGGGCGCGTCCATCGCGGGCGCGTCCATCCATGCGGGCGCGTTCATCGACGCGATGCCGGTCCCGGGCTATCTCCTCCTCGAGCCGGACCCGGTCCTGACGTTCCTGCACCCGGCCGAGGGATCGCGCCGCGACACGGCGGTGCTGATCTGCCCGCCGTTCGGGTGGGAGGAGATGTGCTCCTACCGGGCCCGGCGCAACTGGGCCCGCGCGTTGGCCGCCGCCGGTTACCCGACCGCGCGGTTCGACTTCCCCAGCTCTGGCGACAGCGCCGGCAACCCAGGTGGCCCCGGACGCGTGGAGGCGTGGACGGATGCCGTGGGCGCCGTCGCGGCGTGGCTGCGCGAGCGCAGCGGGTGCGAACGCGTCGCTGCGATCGGCATCGGGCTCGGAGGCCTGATCGCCTATTACGCCGCCACCCGAGACGCTCCGCTCGATGACCTGCTCCTGTGGGGCGTCCCCGCGAACGGTCGTCTTCTGCTTCGAGAGCTGCGGACCTACTCGAGCGTGGTCGCCGCTCGCAATCCCGCCGACACCGAGCGGACCTCGTTGCCCGACGGGGCCTACGACCTGATCGGGTTCCTGATGACTGCGGAGACGACCGAGGCATTGGAGGCGATCAAGCTCACCGAGCTGCGGCTCCCGCGCGCGCAGGAGCGGCGAGTCCTCCTGCTCGGGCGCGACGGGCTGAGCCCCGACAAGCGGCTGCGCGCCCACCTCGACGATCTCGGCACGGAGATCATCGCCGAGAACACCGCCGACTTCGTCAAGCTGATGTCCCATCCCCAGCTGGCCGAGACGCCGAGCGAGACGATCGCCCGGAGCATCGCGTGGCTCGGCGAGGGGTCAGAGCGGCGCCCACTCTGGGCGGGGAACGCGGTCCGTGTCCCCGCGGAAGCGGACACGGCCGAGCTGAAAGAGGGTGAGGAGACGATCCGCGAGACCGTCCTGACGCTCCGGCTCGAGCACGGCGAGACGTTCGGCGTCCTGACCGAGCCGGTCAGTGCTACGGCGCGGCCCGTGACCGGCGTCCTGCTCAACGGCGGCGCGCTGCGCCACACCGGTCCGAACCGCTCATCGGTCGAGACCGCGCGCCGCTGGGCCGCCCGCGGGGTCGCATCGGTGCGCTTCGATCTCGGCGGGATTGGCGACGCCGGGGGGAACGAGCGCGAGCTCGTGTCGAATGCGGCGCTCTACGCCCAGCACTCGACCGACGAGGTGCTGCGCGTGCTCACCCAGCTTGCCGAGCGGGGCCTCCCGGAGCGGTTCGTGCTCGGTGGACTGTGCTCGGCGGGCTACTGGTCACTGCACGCGGCCCTGGCGGACCCGAGGATCGCGGGGGCCGTCATGATCAACCTCTACTCGTTCTACTGGAGCGAGGCGCTGGTGGCCGAACGGGACACGTTCGAGTCGCTCGACGCGCTGCGTGGCCGGGCGTTCCGGCGCGTGCTGCGCGGGCAGGTGACCGCCGACCATCTGAAGACGGCGATCCAGAGCGTCCGGCCGAGCCGGATCCGCAGGGGCGGGCGCCATCCCGTGGAGCGCGCGCAGCTGACCGAGATCGAGCGGGCGCTGGACCAGCTGCGTGATCAGGACACGCTGCTGCTGCTGCTGCTCTCGCAGGGCGAGCTGCTCCACGACCAGCTGCGGCGCCAGGGGCAGCTGGCGAGCCTCGAACGCTGGCCGAACCTGGTCGTCGAGCGGATTCCCTCCCGCGACCACATGTTCCGCGCTCTCTGGCTTCAGGCGCGGGTGCGCGAGGAAGTGGACACGCTGCTCGAGCGCGTGCTCGTGGCCGCGGAGGCCTCCGCGGCCGAGCGGTAGTACGGCCGAGCGCAAGTACGTCCGAGGTCCAGACGGATGGATCGCTGTACGTGGCAAGGACGCAGCGAAGGAGCGTGCCTCAAGGCACGTGACTGAGCGAGGACGCCGCCACGGGCGGCGAGACGCCGGCTGGCCCGGACGTAATTGCGAGAGGTCGTACTAGCCTCGAAGCGTGACCGATCGCGCCACACGGACCCGTCCGGAGCAGCCGTGGCTCGATCCCGCGGCCTACGCGCGGCTGCGGTCCCGGCTCGAAGCCGCGCTGCGACGGGCCCGCGCCGCAGGCGCCACCGTGATCGCAAGCGGCACTGGGCGCTGCACCCGTGCCGAGGACCCCAGCGCGGTGATCGCGGCCACACGCGCGCCCGGCGAACCATGGTTCGCGCTCGAACAGCCCGCCCGCGATCGCTGGGCACTGGCGGCGCTCGGATGTGTGCGCGAGCTGGCGGCCGACGGGCCCGGCCGATTCGAGCAGATCGGCCGATCGTGGCGGGCGCTGGCGGCCGCGGCCGTCGCCGATCCGGCGGAGGGGCCCGCAGGATCGGGCCTGGTGGCGCTCGGGGGATTCGCGTTCGCGCACGACGGCGGCGATTCGCCGAGCTGGTCCGGCTTTGCTCCCGGGTCGCTGATCGTCCCCGAGCTGTCGCTGGCCCGCCGCGGCCAGGACTGCTGGCTCACCGTGAACGTCGCGGTGTCCGCGGACGACACGATCGAGGACCTGACGGTCCGCGTGCCGCGGCTCCTGGGACGCCTCCAGGAGCGAGCCCTGCCGCTGTTCGATCCCGCCCCCGCCGGCCGGTATGAGGTCACGAGCGCGATGCCGCCGGCCCACTACGAGGAGGCCGTCGCCCGGGCGGTGCAGCGGATCAGGGCCGGCGAGCTCGAGAAGGTGGTGCTGGCCCGCGAGGTCATCGTGCACGCGCCGACCGAGCACCGCGCCGACGCCGTGCTCGGCCTGCTCCGGGAGGCATTCGGCTCGTGTTACGTGTTCGCGGTGGGCCGTGGCGACGCGACGTTCGTGGCGGCCAGTCCTGAGCTGCTCATCCGCCGCGAGGGCCAGCGCGCCAGCACCGTGGCCCTGGCCGGATCGACGCGCCGCAGCGCCGACCCGGCGGTCGACGGCCACCTCGGGGAGCGGCTGCTTCAGAGCGCGAAGGACCGCGAGGAGAACGCGATCGTGGCCCGTCGGATCGCTCGCGCCCTGCGGCCGTACGCGGTGTGGGTGACCGCCGCGCCCGAGCCCTCACTGGTGCGGATGCCCAACATCCAGCATCTCGGGGCACCGATCCGTGCCCAGCTCGCCCACCCGGTCGGCGCGGTCGAGCTCGCGGGGGCGCTCCATCCCACGCCCGCCGTGGGCGGCGAGCCGTGGGAACGGGCGATGGACGTGATCCCGGCCCTCGAGGGCTTCGACCGTGGCTGGTACGCCGGGCCGGTGGGATGGACCGACGCCACCGGCGACGGCGAATTCTGCGTCGCGCTGCGGTGCGCGCTGCTGCGGGGGCGCGAGGCCCGCGCCTACGCCGGATGCGGGATCGTGCGCGATTCCGACCCCGCGGCCGAGCTCGCCGAGAGCGAGGTCAAGCTCGAGGCGATGCTGCCGGCGCTCGCCGGCTGACCTCGGCCGCGAGGCGGCGGTGCAGCACGAGGTTCGCCTCGCGGTCGGTGTGGACCTCGATGATCCGCGTCGCGTCGTTCGCGGCGACCGATTCCCGGACCGCGGCCTCGAGCCCTCCGGCCGTGTCGACCCGACGGTGCTCCAAGCCGTAGAGCGCCGCCGCGTGGGCGAACTCAAGCCCGTGCGGGGTGGCCACGTGCTCCTCGAACGCGTCGCCCTCGCCCGCCACCGGCAGGAAGTGGAAGATCCCGCCGCCGTCGTTGTTCAGGAGCACGATCGTCAGCGCCAGCTTCAGGCGGCGGGCGGCGAGCAGGCCGCCGATGTCGTGGGCCAGGGCCACGTCGCCGATCAGCAGCACCACGGGCGCGGTCTGAGCAGCCGCCACCCCGAAGGCAGACGAGACCGTGCCGTCGATCCCGTTGGCGCCGCGGTTCGATAGGACGCGGGGCGCGGCCGGCGCTGCCGGGAAGTACAACTCGACATCGCGGATCGGCATCGAGGAGGCGACGAACAGAGCGGCGTCGGGTCCGAGCCATTCGCCGAGCCGGGCGGCGACGAGCGGCTCGGACAGCTCGCCGGCGGAGAGCTCGGAGGCGATCGCCGCGTCCGCGGCGTCGTCGGCGTCGCGCCACCGCGCCAGCCAGTCGGGGTCGGGGGGCCGGTCGGGGGCCCAGGCGTCGAGCGTGGCGCGGGGGTCGGCAACCACGATCTCGGCGACGACGCTCGCGGGGTCCTGCCAGGCGTTCTCGGGATCGAGCGCGATCTGCCGGACGCGGGCGTGGCGATCCAGCCACTGGCGCAGCGGCTTCGACGTGGGGAGGTCCCCTACCCGGAGGATGAGCTCCGGTGGGAACTGGCCGACGAGCTCGTCGTCGCGCAGGAGCAGGTCATAGCGGGCAATCGCCGCGGGCCCGTGGCGGGCGCCGGAGAGCGGGTCGGCGAAGAGCGGGTAGCCCGCCCGCTCGGCGAAGCGGGCCACCGAGAGCCCGAGGTCACGATCGCGCTCGTGGCGCCCGGCCACGACGATGCCGCGCGCCGGGAGGGGAGGGGGTGGCGCGCCGTGGGGGGTCTCGGTCCGGATCGAGATCCACGGTGACCCGTCCGGGGTCCCTGTCGGGTCCTCCGGGAGCGGCCCGTCGAGGACCAGCGGCTCGCGCAGCGGGAAGTTCAGATGCACCGGCCCGGGACGCCCCTGCGACGCCGTCAAGTAAGCCCGGCAGGCCAACGCCCGGAACCATCTGAGGTTCTGCGGGGTGGCGTCGTGTACGCCGACCTCGAAGAACCACTTGACGGCCCCGCCGTAGAGCTTGATCTGGTCGATCGTCTGCCCGGCACCGACCTCGCGCAGCTCCGGTGGACGGTCGGCGGTCAGCACGATCAGCGGCACGCGCGCCTCGTGGGCCTCGATCACCGCGGGGACCAGGTTGGCGGCGGCCGTGCCGGACGTGCACGTCACCGCGACGGGGGCGGCCGTCGCCTTGGCGGCCCCAAGCGCGAAGAAGCCGGAGCAACGTTCGTCGATGTGTGACCAGCAGCGGATCCGCGGCTCGCGCACGAGCGAGAGCACGAGCGGTGTCGAGCGCGACCCGGGCGACGTGCAGGCGTGCTCCATGCCGCAGCGGGCCAGCTCGTCGCAGAACGCGCGCAGCAGCATGTATGTGTCGGTGGCGGTCATGATCCGGTGCGGATGGCTCGCGAGTTGGTCCTACTGCATGGCTTCACCCACACCGGCGCGAGCTGGGATCCGGTGCGGGCGGCGCTGGGGGAACGCTACCGAGCAATGGCGCCCGACATCCGCGGGCATGGGACCGCCGCCGATGCGCAGCCGGTCGCGCTCGAGGCCGTGATCGCCGACGTCGCCGCGGCGGCGCCCGCTGACGCGTTCACGCTCGTTGGGTATTCGATGGGCGGGCGGATCGCGCTGCACGTGGCGCTCGCGCTCCCCGAGCAGGTCGAGCAACTGGTGCTGATCGGGGCGAGCCCGGGCCTGGCCGACCCGCGGGACCGGGCGCAGCGGCGGGAAGCCGACGAGGCGCTGGCCGACGAGATCGAGCGGCTGACGATCGACGAGTTCGCGGCGCGGTGGGCGCGGACGCCCGTTCTGGCCGGGCAGCCGGCACCGGTGCGGGCAGCGGTCGACGTCGATCGGCGGCGTAACACGCCGGCGGGCCTGGCCCGGGCGCTCCGCGGCCTTGGCACCGGCGCGCTCCCGTCGCTCTGGGACCGCCTGGCCGAGCTGTCGATGCCGGTGACTCTGATCGTCGGCGAGCGTGACGATAAGTTCGCCGCGATCGGGGCGCAGATGGGCGCGCGACTGCCCGACAGCCGGGTGGTGACGCTGCCGGGCGCCGGGCACGCCGTCCACCTGGAGGCGCCGGGTGCAGTCGCCGCGGCAATCGCCTCCACGCAGACTGGCTAGCCTGGTCCAGCGTGGTGAAACCAGCAAGCCGCGCCCGCATCGATACCGGCATCGACAGCATGCCGGAAGCCAGATATCTGGTGCTCGAGCCCGATCCGGTCCTCGCGTTCCTGCACCCGGCCGAGGGATCGCGCCGCGACACGGCGGTGCTGATCTGCCCGCCGTTCGGGTGGGAGGAGATGTGCTCCTACCGGGCCCGGCGCAACTGGGCCCGCGCGTTGGCCGCCGCCGGTTACCCGGCCGCGCGGTTCGACTTCCCGGGTTCTGGCGACAGCGGCGGTTATCCGAGGGACGCCCGCCGCGTGGAGGCGTGGACGGATGCCGTGGGCGCCGTCGCGGCGTGGCTGCGCGAACGAACCGAGTGTGAGCGCGTGACGGCGATCGGGATCGGGTTGGGCGGCCTGTTCGCGTATCGCGCCACGGCCCTGGGTGCGGAGGTCGATGACCTGATCCTGTGGGGAGTGCCCGCCAGCGGTCATCTCATCCTGCGCGAGCTTCGCGCGTACGACGGCGTGATCGCCGCTCGTCATCCGGCCGATCGCGAGCG
>DASXOS010000199.1:0-9769 GCA_036494115.1 Solirubrobacteraceae bacterium
CCCGAGCCGAACCGCCCGTCGACCGGCTTGATCTGTTCAGGAATCTGCAGAACGGTCTGGGTCATGCTGGCTCCTCGAAGGTAGCGGTGTCGACATGCCCAGGCGCGCGGCGTTCAAGCGGCCGCCGCTTCCCGGTGGTTCAGCCCACCTTAGTCGCGCCAGTCACGACGGCCCCGCCGAGTGTATCGAGAGTCATTCGCCCGGCCCGCGAGGGACGTGGTCCGTCGAGTGCTCCGCATAACAGCATTAGACGGACCACGTCTGGCGAAGGGCCTGTCCTCCCCCACTCGATGCCCGCCGTTCCGAGTTGCGACGTCCGGGCTACTCCGAGAACTCGGTGTCGATCCAGTCCATCTGGGAGCGGAGCTCCTTGCCCACGACCTCGACCTGGTGCTTTGACTGCTCCTCGCGCATGCGCTTGAAGTTCTCCTGGCCGGCCCGGTTCTCGGCGATCCACTCGCGGGCGAAGTCGCCGGACTGGATGTCGGTCAGGATCTGCTTCATCGCTTGACGGGTCTCGTCGCTGATGACGCGCTTGCCGCGGGTCATGTCGCCGTACTCGGCGGTGTTGGAGATCGAGTAGCGCATGCCGGCGATCCCCTTCTCGTACATGAGGTCGACGATCAGCTTGAGCTCGTGCAGTACCTCGAAGTAGGCCAGGCGCGGGTCGTACCCGGCGTCGACGAGCGTCTCGTAGCCGGCGCGGACGAGCTCCGTGGTGCCGCCGCACAGCACGGCCTGCTCGCCGAACAGGTCGGTCTCGGTCTCGTCCTTGAACGTGGTCTCGATCACTCCGCCGCGCGTGCCCCCGATCCCCTTGGCGTAGGCGAGCGCCACCTGCAGAGCGTCGCCGCTCGCATCCTGGTTGACCGCGACGAGGCACGGGACGCCCGACCCCTCCAGGTACTGCCGGCGCACCAGGTGGCCGGGCCCCTTGGGCGCCACAAGCGCCACGTCGACGTCCGGCGGCGGGACGATCTGCTCGTAGTGGACCGAGAATCCGTGGCCGAACAGCATCATGTTGCCGGCGGCGATCCCGTCCTTGACGCCGTCTTCCCAGATCTGCTGATGCAGCTCGTCGGGCGTCAGCATCATCACGATGTCGCCCTGGCTGGCGGCGTCGGCGGGCTCGACCACGGTCAACCCGTGCTCGCGGGCCTTGGCGACGCTCGAGGAGGAGCTGCGCAGGCCGACGACTACGGAGACCCCGGAGTCCTTGAGGTTGAGCGCGTGGGCGTGGCCCTGGGAGCCGTATCCGATGATCGCGACGGTCTTGCCGTCGAGGAGTGAGAGGTCAGCGTCGTCGTCGTAGAACATGAAGCCGAGGCTACATGTCCGCTACGCACGGCGGATTCCGGCCCGGGCGGGCCCACCGCGGGGGTGCACCCGGCACGGCGAATTCCGGCCCGGGCGGCCCACCCAAGGGACCCGGGCCGGAACGCGGGGCTCAACCGCTATCCGCCGCCAAAGCGCTGCTCGAGTGCCGACACGCTGTGCACGTACTGCTGCGTGTCGGAGTACATGCCGTGCTGCTGGACCGAGGACAGACCCTGGTAGTAGCCGGCCGCCGCCATGGCGGGATCGCCGCCGGTCGAGTTGAGCAGCGAGCGCAGCAGCAGCACGCCGCCGCGGACGTTGTCGGCCGCGCTGGCCGGGGCCAGCGGATGCCCGGCGGTCAGCGACCGCTGAATCCAGTCCCAGGTCCCGGGGAGGATCTGCATCACGCCGCGGGCATCCGCGCTCGAGACGAGGTCGTTGTTCCAGCCGCTCTCCTGCCAGCCGATCGCCTCCGCGAGTGACGAGGGCACGCCGTTGGCGGCCGCGATCGAGCTGATCTCCGAGCCGTTGACGCGCTCGGGCGTCGGATACGGCGGGTCGCTGGGGTTGCCCTGGGCGGGCGTTCCGACCGGCTGGGTCTCGGCCGAGGAGGTGCTCACCGGAAGGCTGGTCACCGGGGCCCCGGCCCCGGGGAGCGAGATCGTGGCCCCGGCGGGCAGGATCCCGTTCGGGTCGAGCCCATTGAGCGAGGCCAGGCTCGACACGCTGATGCCCGACCGGGCCGCGATCGCCGACAGCGTGTCCCCGGGCGCCACCACGTATCCACCGGAACCGCCCGAGCTCGAAGACCCCGAGCTCACGAACTGCGACGAACCGGACGACGAGCCAGACGACGCCGAGGACGAGGAGCCGCTCAGATGGAGAACGGAGCCGGCGTAGATGAACCCGTTCGGGTCGATGCCGTTGGCCGCCGCCAGCTGCGCGATGCTCATCCCGCTGCGGGCGGCGATCGCGGTCAGCGTGTCACCCGGCTGGATGACGTAGCCGCCGGACCCGCTCGAGCTGACCGAGGACCCCGAGCGGACCGAGGACCCCGAGCTGACCGGCGCGGAGCTGCTCGACGCCGAGGAGCCGGAGCCGGACAGGCTGAGCGTCGAGCCCGCGAGCAGGACTCCATTCGGATCAAGCCCGTTGGCCGCCGCCAGCTGCGAGACGCTGACGCCGTCGCGGGCCGCGATCGCCGACAGCGTGTCGCCCGGCTGGACGAGATAGCCGCCCGAGCTCGAGGAGGTGAAGCTTGTCGGCCCAGAGGTCGAGCTGACTGGTGCGCTCGAGGTCACGGGCGCCGCCACGCCGACCGAGCTCGACTGCGGCGGGATCTGCAAGGTCGAGCCGGCGATCAGCTGTGAGCCGGAGGAGATTCCGTTCGCGGCGGCCAGCTGGGCGACGCTCAGTCCGTCGGCAGCCGCAACCGAAGTGAGCGACTCCCCGGCGGAGACGACGTGTGGGAAGTAGGCGTTGGCCGCCGCAGGCGCAAGCAGCATTGCGGCGAGCAGGATTGGGCAGAAGATTCGCAGTCGCATGGCGCGCAGTTTGTTGCCCACGCCCCATGGTTGGAAAGCCCTGCAATTACAGACCCAATCTGCAACAAACCTCCCAATGGTTTAGGAGGACTTGACGCGCACGCGCCGACGGCTTAGCGCGTGGTGCGGCTAGGCGGAGGCGACGGCGGCGAGCGAGCGGCCGGGAAGCCGCAGCGATCCGTCGTCGTTCGTGAACGGCGCCAGCGTCTCGGCGATCCGCCTCCGGACCTCCGCGCGCCGGTCCACCGACAACCCGTCGACTCCCCGTTTGAACATCTGCGAGAGGTCGAACAGCTCGGCCAGGTACTCGTCGAGATCCTGGTAGGTGCGCTCGATCTCGACGCTCTCGACGAGCACATCCGTGAAGCCTGCCGACTCGAGCAGCTCGGCCATCACCCCCGGCTTGGCCAGCACGAACATCCCGGGCGCGTCCGGGTCGGGCGGCTCCGCCGCGCCGAGTTCGATCAGAGCCTTGTTGGGAGCCGTCGCCCACAGGTTGTGCTCGGGCTCGTCCCACACCGCGAGCGCGAGGTGGCCGCCCGGCTTCAGTACGCGGCGCATCTCCTGCACCGCGGCCTCGCGGTCGACGGTCAGCATCAGCCCCCAGCGGCACAGGATCACGTCGACCGACGCCGTCGGGAGGTCGATCCACTCGAGCTCGAGCTGCTGGAACTCGACGTTATTCAACCCCAACGCCTGCGCGCGCTCGCGGGCCACGTTCACCATCGCCTCGGCGCCGTCGCTCGAGATCAGCGTCCCGCTGGGTTGAATCACCTCCGCGGCGAGGAACCCAGTATCGCCGGGTCCGGCGGCGAGCTCGAGCACGCGTTGCCCGGGCTGCAGACCGACGTGCTCGATCATCCACATCGAGACCGGCATCCCGAGCCGGCGCATCTGGTCGGCCTGCTTGCCCCATCCGTCCGCGGCCTTCTCCCACGCGGCGCGCTGGTCGGCGCGCTGAGTCTCGGGATCGGCCGCGCTCATGCCCCCTGCTCCCGCTCGGAGAGGCGGCGCGTGATCTCGCGGAACGCGCCCTCGATCTCGGTGCTCAGACGCTGCTGGAAGATCGCCATCAGCGCCTCGGACGCGATCGGCCGTAGCCGCTCGACCGCCTCCTCGATCTCCGGCCAGCGCTCGGGCGGCATGTCAGCCTGCTGGAAGGGCTTCCACACCTCCTTGAGGAACAGCGACACGAACGACCGGGAGACAGAGTCGCAGTGGCGCCCGATCACCTCGAGCATCTGGAGCGCGCTGCGCACCGCGATCCCGCGGCTCACCACCTCCTCGGCAACGGCGAGCAGCGACGGGCTCGGCGTTTCGTACCGATCGCCGCCGACCGGGACGAGGATCCCGAGCTTCTGCGCCTTGGCCAGCACCGCTGGCGCCTCCTCGGCGCTCACCCGAAAGCGGCGGGAGAGCTCGCGCAGGGTCAGTGTCTGCGCCCGCTCCGTGCCCGGGCCGGCGCTCAGCGCCTGGCGGAAGTGCAGCAGCCGCTCGGCGGTCCCCTGGGTGTCCTCGAGCAGCCGCTTGATCCCGTTCAGGTTGAAGCCGTCGTTCTGCAGTTCGCGGATCAGCAGCAGCTGGGCCAGGTGCTCAGGGCCGTAGTAGCCGACCCGGACGCGTACCTCCGGCGGCGACAGGAGGCCGCGGGCCTGATGCGCTCGGATGTTCCGGACCGACATCCCCGACTGAGCGGCCAGCTGCTCGATCGTCAGGTGGTTGGGCGAGTCGGAATCCTCGAGGCGGCTCGCGGTCGACACCCTGGCGATCATACGGTCACCGGAGCTCGCGCCGGAGGAGCTTCCCGGAGGCGGTCCGGGGCAGCGTGTCGACGAACTCGACCGACTTGGGCACCTTGAACCGGGCCAGCCGGGCGGCGACGTGCGCGCGCAGCGCCTCGGGCGCGACCTCGCCGCCGTTGCGGAGCACCACCCGGGCGACGAGCGCCTCCCCCCACTCCGGGTCCGGCCGGCCGAGCACCGCCGCGTCCACCACGGCGGGATGCGCGACCAGCGCGGCCTCGACTTCAGCGGGCGCCACGTTCTCTCCCCCGCTGACGATCGTGTCCGCCTTGCGTCCCACGATCCCGAGCCGCTCCCGGTCGTCGAAGCGGCCCAGGTCGCCGGTATGGAGCCAGCCGTCCTCGGCCAGCGACCCTCGCGAGACGATCGGCCCGCGCACCAAAATCTCTCCCGCCTCCAGCCTGAGCTCCACCCCGGGGAGCGGCCAGCCGAAGGTCGCGATCTGCGAGCACGCCTCGGTCATCCCGTACGTCGGCGCTACCGGCACCCCGGCCCGCTCCGCCCGCTCGAGCAGCGCCGGCGCGATCGGGCCGCCCCCGAGCAGCGCCCAGCGCAACGTGGGCGGCCGCTCCAAGCCGGCGTCGAGCAGGCGCGCCAGCATCGTCGGCACCAGCGAGACGAGCGTGATCCGCCGGGCCGGATCCATCAGCTCGCGCAGGACGGCCTCGGTGTCGAACCGGCCGTGCAGCACGACCGTGGTGGCGTAGATCGCGCTGCGAATCGGGATCGACAATCCGCCCACGTGAGTGAGCGGCATCGGGCACAGCCACCGCTCCGCCGAATCGAGACCCAGCGCCACCGCCGACCCCAGCGCGCTGGCCAGGAAGTTCCCGTAGGTGAGCTCGACCGGCTTCGGCGCCGCCGTCGTCCCCGAGGTGTGCATGACCGCCACGACCGGATCGCCACCGAAGACGCTCGGCATCTGCGGCCGCTGCGCCGAAGGCAGCGAATCGATCACGACGCCGGCCGCCGCCTCCCGCACGGCGCGCTCGTCGGCGCTCAGCCGCAGGTCGACCGGCACGGCCGCCATCCCCGCCAGCAGGCACCCATGAAGGGCGATCACGAACTCCTCCCCCGCCGGCAGCGCCAGCGCCACCCGGCCTCCCGGGTCCACCACCCGCTCGAGCGCGCCGGCGGCACCGATCGCCGCCCGGGACAGCTCCGCGTAGGTCAGCGAGCGCTCGGGACCCTCGAGCGCCACCCGGTCAGGATGCTTCGCCGCCGCCGCGTGGACCCAGAAGCTCACGACCAACACGGTAGTCTCGGCGCCGCATGTCAGTCGCCTGGGAGTCAGCCGCCGGATACACCGACATCCGGTACGAGATCGCCACCGGCGAGAACGCCGGGATCGCCAAGATCACGATCGACCGGCCCGAGGTGCGCAATGCGTTCCGGCCCGAGACCGTGGTCGAGCTGATCGATGCGTTCGAAAAAGCCCGCGAGGACGAGGACGTCGGCGTGATCATCCTCACCGGCGAAGGCGACAAGGCCTTCTGCTCCGGTGGCGATCAGCGCGTCCGGGGCGAGCGCGGCGGCTACGTCACCGGCGCCGATCCCTCGAGTGGCGAGACTCCCAAGGCCGTCGGCCGCTTCCACGTCACCGACCTGCACGTGCAGATCCGCCGGCTCCCCAAGCCGGTGGTGGCGATGGTCGCCGGCTACGCGGTTGGCGGTGGCCACGTCCTCCACGTGGTGTGCGATCTGACGATCGCCGCCGACAACGCCCGCTTCGGGCAGACCGGCCCGAAGGTCGGCTCGTTCGACGGTGGGTTCGGCGCGAGCGTGCTCTCCCGGCTCGTCGGTCCGAAGAAGGCCAAGGAGATCTGGTTCTTGTGTCGCCAGTACGACGCCCAGCAGGCGCTCGACATGGGCCTGATCAATACGGTCGTGCCGCTCGACCGCCTCGAGGAGGAGACCGTGCAGTGGTGCCGGGAGATGCTCACCCTGTCGCCGTTCGCGCTGCGCATGCTCAAGGCGAGCTTCAATGCCGACGAGGACGGCCTGGCCGGGATCCAGCAGCTCGCCCACGACGCCAACCTCCTCTTCTACATGAGCGAGGAGGCGGCAGAGGGCCGGCGCGCGTACCTGGAGAAGCGCAGGCCGGACTTCTCGCAGTTTCCGCGGCGCGCGTGAGCACCGCTATGAACGCCCCGAGCGGAGCCCGCATCTGGCTGATGGCGGCCAGAGTCCGGACCTTGCCCGCCGCGATCGCGCCGGTGCTCGTGGGCACGGCACTCGCGGGGTTCGAGCACGTATTCCACCCGCTGCGGTTCGTGGCCGCCCTGATCGGCGCCGTCTTCATCCAGGTCGGGACCAACCTGTCCAACGACTACTCCGACGCGCGCCGAGGCGCCGACACCGAGGACCGCCTCGGACCCGTGCGGGTGACCGCGGGCGGGCTGGTACCACCCCAGCAGGTGCTCGTCGCCACCTATGTGTCGTTCGGCGTCGCCGTGCTCGCCGGCGTGTACCTGATCACGGTGGCCGGGTGGCAGCTGCTGCTCGTCGGCGCCGCCTCGATCGCCGCGGGCGTGCTCTACACAGGCGGGCCGCGGCCGTACGGGTACGAGGGGCTGGGCGAGCTGTTCGTGTTCCTGTTCTTCGGGATCGTGGCCGTGACCGGCTCATATTTCGTCCAGACCACGCATCTGCAGTGGGAGGCGTTCGCGCTGGCGGTCCCGGTCGGATTGATCGCGTCGGCGATCCTGGTCGTCAACAACATGCGGGACATCGACACCGACCGCCGGGCGGGCAAGCGCACCCTGGCGGTGCGGTTGGGCCGCGCGAGGACGCGGACCCTGTACGCGGTGATGATCTACGCCGCCTACCTGCTCGCGCCGGTGACGTGGTGGTTCGGGCCGCTCAGACCGTGGCTGCTGTTGCCGTGGCTGACGTTGCCGCTCGGGGCGCAGCTCGTGCGCACCATGCGCAACCGCACCGACGGCCCCTCGCTCAATCAGGCGCTCGCCCAGACCGGGCTGCTGCAGCTCACGTTCTGCATGCTGCTGTCGGCCGGTCTGCTCCTCAGCCGATGAAGCTCGACGTCCGGGTTTTGGAGGCGCGCATGCGCGCGCCCGTGTCGTCATCGCGTGACACGGTCGACGTCCGCCCGCTTGCGCTCGTCACGCTGGCCGCGAGCGACGGGGCCACCGGCTACGGGGAATCGGCGCCGCTCACCGGCTACGACGGGGTGCGGCTCGATGACGCACTCGCCGCGCTCGAGGACTGCCGGGCGCCGCTGGCGGGGTCCGACGCGGCCACCCCCAGCGAGCACAAGGGGCTGCTCGCCGCGTGCGAGCGCGCCGCGGTGCTGCCGCAGGCGCTGGCGGCGATCGACTTGGCCCTGTGGGACCTCGCCGGCCGCCGGGCCGGGCAGCCGGTGTGGCGACTGCTCCACGGAGCAGGGAGCGCTCCGGCGATCGAGGTCAACGCCACCATCGCCGCCGCCGACCGGGCGGGGGCGGCCACCGAAGCCGCAGCGGCACGCGCAGCGGGATACCGCTGCCTGAAGCTGAAGGTCGGTGTCGGCGATGACGCCGGCCGGGTCGCGGCGGTGCGCGCCGTGGCCGGGCGCGACATGCGGTTGCGCCTTGACGCCAACGGGGTGTGGTCGGCGCAGGAGGCGCTGACCGCGCTGCGGATGCTGGGGCCGGCCGGAATCGAGTTGTGCGAGGAGCCCGTCTCGGGCCTCGCCGCGCTGGCCCACGTGGCCGATCAGACCGAGGTCCCCCTGGCGCTCGACGAGACGACCGTCCAGCCGGGAGCGCTCGATACCCGAGCCTGCACGGCGGTGTGTCTGAAGATCTCCCGGTGCGGCGGGATCACCGGTCTGCTCGCCGCCGCCCGGCGGGCGCGCGTGGCCGGCTACGAGGTCTACCTGGCCTCCACTCACGACGGGCCGCTCGGCATCGCCGCGGCCCTGCACGCTGCGGGCGCGATCGAACCCGACCGACCGTGCGGGCTCGCCACGCTCGCGCTGTTCGACCGTCCCGACCCCCTCCCCGCCCGGGACGGGCGGATCGCGCCGCCGCCCGGCCCCGGCCTCGGCGACGGGCTGCTCCACTGGTACGGCGCCTAACCCGGCGCGGCTGTGGACCGCGCCAGCACCCGGTCGAGCAGGCCGTCCACGTGGGTGTGCACGCGGTCCTGGAGCCACAGGGCGCGGAACATGTGATCGCGCGAGGGAATGCGCTCGACGGTCAGGTTGGGCCACCGGTCCAGGTGGGCCAGATGCCGCTGACGCCGGAGCTGGTCATAGAGCGGCTCCTCCTCGGAGAGCAGCAGGAGCAATTCCGTGCCCTGGTCGCGGAGGCGATCCAGCATCCGCGCGATTGCGGCGCGCTGAGCTCGTTCCGAGGGGTGCCGGCCACCCCGGCGGATGCGGTTCGGCTGCACGCTCCGCAGCGCTGTCATCAGGTTCTCGGGGGTGAGGCGACCACGCATCATCTGCAGGAGGGCCGGACGACGCTGCATATTCCGTGATCTGAAGGTCTCGCGCTCGGCCACGAGCGCCTCGCTCCAGTAGAACGCGTAGAGGTTGATCAACGCCGCGCCGGCGATCCGCGGGTCGGCCAGCGCGGCGTGCAGGGACTGGTAGCCGGCCGTGCAGAGCCCCCCGAGCACGAACCGCTCGGGGAGACCACGCGCTGCGAGTTGGTCGACCACGCCGAGGACGTCATCGGTCGAGCGGCGGGCGTAGAGCGCGGTGTTCGAGACGAGTGCGCGCTCGTCGCCTGCAGCATCGCCGAGGCCCGAGAGATCGAACCGGACGGAGGCGACACCGCGGGCGGCCCAGCGACGCGCGGTCTCGACCGCGGAGCGATTAGGACCCGTGTGGCGCAGCGCGCCTCCATTGAGCAGAACGCCCGTCAGCGGCCTGGGCGCCTCGCTCACCGGCTCGGTCAGGATCCCGAACGTCTCGCCTGCGGCCAGCTGGAGCGACAGCAGCGTCTCACGGATCGTGCTCTCCCCCTCTCGCAGCTGCACGGAATCCGTCTGGGCCGGAGAGCGACCGCGCCGGCCCGCCGGCGGCCCGGATCGATCCCCCAGCCACCGGATCGTCCGCCCGATGGTCTCCGTCGGGGTCTCGGCCTCCTGCGGATGGGA